>DXFD01000089.1 GCA_019114625.1 Candidatus Borkfalkia faecigallinarum
ACGGTCTCGTCGACAAACTCGTAACCCTGCCCGGGTTCCAACGGCTCGAGGCGCAGTTTGCAGTGACCGTACTGACCTTTACCGCCCGACTGGCGGACATACTTGCCTTCGGCTTCCACCGTCTTGCGGAAGGTCTCGCGGTAGGCGACCTGCGGCTTGCCGACGTTCGCCTCCACCTTGAACTCGCGCAGCAGACGGTCGACGATGATCTCGAGGTGCAGCTCGCCCATGCCGGCGATGATGGTCTGCCCCGTCTCGTTGTCGGTATAGGTCTTGAAGGTCGGGTCCTCTTCCGCCAGCTTGATGAGCGCCATCGTCATCTTTTCCTGGCCGGCCTTGGTCTTGGGCTCGATCGCGACCTTGATGACGGGTTCGGGGAACTCCATCTGTTCGAGGACGATCGGGTGCTTCTCGTCGCAGAGGGTGTCGCCCGTGGTCGTCTCCTTGAGGCCGACGATCGCGCAGATATCGCCCGAATAGATCATCGGGATCTCTTCGCGGTGATTTGCGTGCATCTGCAGGAGGCGGCCGACGCGCTCCTTCTTGCGCTTGGTGCTGTTATAGACGTACGAGCCGGACTCGAGCACGCCCGAATAGGCGCGGAAGAATGCCAGCTTGCCGACGAACGGGTCTGCCGCGATCTTGAACGCGAGGCCGGCAAACGGCTCGTCGTCCGAAGTCTTGCGCTCCTCTTCCTGTTCGGTATCGGGATTGATGCCGCGGACGTGGTCGACGTCGAGCGGGGAGGGCAGATAGTCGATGATCGCATCGAGCAGGAACTGCACGCCCTTGTTGCGATAGGAAGAACCGCAGAGCACGGGGGTGACCGCCATGGAGATGGTCGCCTTACGCAGGCCCTTTTTGAGGTCCTCGACGGAAAGGTCGCCTTCCTCGAAGTACTTCTCCATCAGCTCGTCGTCCTGTTCGGCGACGGCCTCCACGAGCTCGGAGCGATATTTCTTCGCTTCCTCCATCATGTCGGCGGGGATGTCCGTCTTTTCAAACTTGGTGCCGAGGTCGTCCTGATAGATCTCCGCGTTCATGTTGACGAGGTCGACGATCCCTTTGAAGGTGTCTTCCTTGCCGATCGGGAGCTGGATGCGGATGGCGCGGGTGCCGAGGCGCTCGCGCATCATCTTGACGGCGTTGTCGAAGTTCGCGCCGTTGATGTCCATCTTGTTGACGTAGGCGATGCGGGGGACTTTATACTTGTCCGCCTGACGCCACACCGTCTCCGACTGCGGCTCGACGCCGCCCTTCGCGCAGAAGGTCGCGACGGCGCCGTCCAGGACGCGGAGCGAGCGCTCCACCTCGACGGTGAAGTCGACGTGGCCCGGGGTGTCGATGATGTTGATGCGGTGGCCCTTCCATGTGCAGGTCGTGGCCGCGGACGTGATGGTGATGCCGCGCTCCTGTTCCTGGACCATCCAGTCCATCGTCGCGGCGCCTTCGTGCGTTTCGCCGAGCTTGTGCGTCTTGCCCGTGTAGAAGAGGATACGTTCGGTCGTCGTGGTCTTACCGGCGTCGATGTGTGCCATGATGCCGATGTTTCTCGTTACGTCAAGGCCAAATTGTCTGGGCATACTCTTCTCCTCCGATTAAAATCTGAAATGCGCGAACGCCTTGTTCGCCTCCGCCATGCGGTGCGTATCTTCCTTCTTCTTGACGGAGCCGCCCGTGTTGTTGAAGGCGTCCATCAGCTCGGCGGCGAGCTTCTTGCTCATTTCGCGCTCGCTGCGCTTGCGGGTGTTGATGACGATCCAGCGGATCGCGAGCGTCTGACGGCGCTCGGGGCGGATCTCCAGCGGCACCTGGTAGTTGGCGCCGCCGACGCGGCGCGCCTTGACTTCGAGCACAGGCATGACGTTGGTCATCGCCTGGTTGAAGATCTCGAGCGGCTCTTTGTTGAGCTTCTCTTTCATGATATCGAATGCTTCGTAAACGATCTTCTGCGCCGTCGCCTTGTTGCCGTCCAGCATGATCTGGTTGATGAGTTTCGCCACGACCTTGCTGCCGTATACGGGATCGGGCAGGACGTCTCTCTTCGGTACGTTGCCTCTCCTGGGCATGATTGTGTCCTCCTTAAATGATTTTGGCGCCTGCGCGGCCCTGCTTCGAGCAAGGACCCGCAGACAGAACGTAAGGGTAAATAAGCACTACCCTCAGTACAGCTATCGCTTGCCTCCCGCGTGCGGAAGGTAGCGAACCTTCTGCCTTGCGGCATACTGCCCTACTTTATGATCGGGTATCCTTATTTATAAATAAGACAGATTCCGACAAGTAGGTCTCTTTTGTGTGCGCCGCGCCGTGCGCGGCCGCGGGCCGAACGCTTACTTAGGGCGCTTTGCGCCGTACTTGGAACGGGCCTGCTTTCTCTTGGCGACGCCCGCCGTATCCAGCGCGCCGCGGATGACGTGGTAACGCACGCCGGGCAGGTCGCGCACACGGCCGCCGCGGATGAGGACGGAGCTGTGCTCGTTCAGGTTGTGCCCTTCGCCGGGGATGTAGACGGTACCTTCCTGCTTGTTGGTCAGGCGCACCCTCGCAATCTTGCGCAGAGCGGAGTTCGGCTTTTTGGGAGAGGTGGTGGAAACGGAAAGGCAAACGCCGCGCTTCTGCGGGCACTGCGCCATGATCGGCGTCTTGCTCTTTTCCGTACGACGCTCTCTGCCGTGCTTGATGAGCTGGTTGATCGTAGGCATGATTGGACCTCCTTATAAGAATGGAATCTATCTCAAATTGCCCTTACGCAATTTAAGAAGCAAAGATGGCGGCGCGCTTGTGCCGCGCCAAAGAAAAAACCCGCAACAAAAGGGCGCGCGTAAAAAAGTACGCCCACAGTCGCGAGTGCTATTGTACCACGGCGGCGGGCGCTTTGTCAAATATTTCAAACAAAAAACTCGCTCTGCCGACGTTTTTGTGATAAAATATCCCGAATTTGTTTGTTTTAACCGCACCGGATGTCAGCGCCTGCCCGAGGAAGCGACGCGGCCCGCGTCGCCGGAACGCATTTCCCCGTGCACTTCTTCCACATTATATAAAAAGGCCCTGACGAATTGTTTGCGATAGCGCAGCAATGTTCTCTCCGCCACGCCTAAATCGATGCTCAGTTTGACCTGCGTATCCGCAGAATGATCCTCGTCCCAATACAACCTTTTAAAAATACCCAACATATTGCTGTGTTCAATATGGTCATACAGCTTCCAAAAATCATAGGACCGCAGCATCGCGGCATATGCTTCCGCATAGATCGGATTCCGTCGGCTGTGTACCGCCTCACGCATCATCTGTTCCATGACGTTGCCCCCGTCCGCTTAATAAAAACGGTAATATTGAGCCTATTATACACGCCATGTTTTGTCATAACACGCCAACTTTTGGCGAACTACGTCAATTTTTGACAAATAGCGCCAATTATTGGCCAAATAGAAGGCTTTTTCTTTCCGATCAGTCCAATTCTACGCAATTCATACGCCGGCAACAGATCTTTCCAATATTTCCTTTTTAACTAAGAAGAAATTTTTTTATCACTTCGGCCCGGACAGATTTTGCTCGATCGGGAAACCTCTCAGCAAAGCACTTTTTGCGTTTGTGCCGGAACCGTCCGTTTCTCCCAAATATCCGACGGACAGAAAAAGGGAACAACACTCTGCCGTTGAACCCTTCAAAAAACGGATGCAGGGCCGTCCTCATTGCAGTGACAGCTCTGCATATGCGTCCAAAATTTTCTGCAATTTTTCCGGACTGACACGGTACAGGAAAGGATTCCCTGCCACGCAGCAGTCTTCTGCCGCAAGCCTTTAAACGCGTGAAACAAAACCGTCCGAAGTCCATCCATGAAAAGCGGCGCGCATCATGGCTGCGCCGTAAAAATATCTTCAAATAGCCTCTGTTTGGAAATTTTCATGATCCAACGAAAAAACCGAGGGGAACTTTTCGGAAACAATCGATACAAAAATCCCATTACCTTTGCATCTGCGCCGTAGACCATGCGCCGCTTTTTGCGCCGTATGCCGCGCACGATTTTTTTCACCATTCTGTCCCGTTTCGACATAAATGCAGAGATCAGCTTGTTTTCAGTCATCTCCTCTTTTTGCCCGGCAAACAGGTTGGTTTTGGTAAAACCCGGGCAAACGCAGCCGACGTACATCTCCGGGTGTTCGCAGGCAAAACACTCGGTCAGCGCTTTGCTCGCCGACTTGGCTGCCGTATACAGCGAAGTGCCGGCCAAAGGAGCAAGCGCGGCAGAACTTGCAACCGTGACGAATGCAGGCGTATCCGATCTGCTGATATGCGGATACATCACCTGGATCGAATAGGCGACCGAGTAAAAATCGACGTTCAGACACTTTTCCAGATCCGCCCTGGACGTGTTTTCAAACCTCTCGAATAAAGGAAATATGCCGGCATTGTTGATCAGCACGTCCGCCTGTATGGAATGGCTCTCCAAATAATTTTTGATCTCCACCCAATTTTCGTAACGGGAGACATCGTAATGCAGGCAAATAAATTTGTCGCTGTTTTCGCCGAGCTCCCGTATGGTTTGATCCAGCCCGACATCGTTGATGATGACGGCTATGACCCTGCACGCATATTCGGCAATGAGCAGGCGAGCGATACCGCCGCCGATCCCGCTTGCCCCTCCCGTTATGATCACCGTTTTATTGTACAGCCAACAACTTTTCATTTCGTTACCGACTTTTCCCCGTCCGCTTTTTTTCTGCAATTTTCCGCTGCCTTTTGAGCGCTTTTCTCTGTTTTTTTGACATAACGGCATATTCATCCGGCGCAAAAAGGGAGCGGGGCGGAACAAGGCCGCAAGAGATCAGCTCCCGGTCGATTTTCGTATAGTAGGGATGGAACTTTTTGTAATAGCCCACCGTCCTCTCGTTTACATAATTGCCGCTTACCGCTTCATCTTCCGCAAGCTTTTCAAATTCGTAGGCGCCGTTCACACGCAGACAATTCAAAAGCCCCATCGAAATGGCATCCTTCGGGCAATGCATCGTACACCGACAGCACAGCGTACAGTGGATCCCGAAGTGATACCTGCCGTTTTTTTTGGTTATGTTCTGAGCAGGGCAATTTTTTGCACACATCCCGCAATCGGTGCATTTCCGATCGTTGACCTTATAAAACAGCCCGTTGAACCAGGCGCCGAACCACTCGATCTTTCCGAGAAAACACATGATCGCGCTAAAAGGATTGCCGTGCAGGAATTCCCTTTCACCGGATGCAATTTTCTTGGCAGACACCTTCGCCATTTGCTGCGAATATAAATACATCTGCTTCGCGAGTCCGGGAGGATAGCGAAACATGATATTGTAGGGCATGAGGTAGTGCTTTTCGTAAGTGACCTGATACCCTTTTCTCCGGAAATAGCGCTTTACGGCATTTGAGGAAGAATTGTTGACCGAAAACGGCTCACCGCTGCACTTGATGATAAATGCCCGCTGCTCCCTCTTCGCCTTGGGAAACAGTTTTACAAACCGATTGAAGAGCTGCGGAGCGTTGAACGCGTGACCGGGATAAGCGACGCCGATCAGGTCGTAATCGTTGGGGTCCGGGAAGGCCTTTCTTTTATAAGCATCGTATGTGATGTCAAAAATTTCGCCTTCATACTCATACGAAGACAGCTCCGACAAGAGCATTTTGCACACGCGGTTGGTATTTCCCGTACCCGAAAAACAATATAGGATACACTTTTTCATGAGATTTTTTAGACCTTTTCTGCCGACAAAACGGAAACCGGACTTTTACACATTTTCGGATCCACGCCTCGATGCAACGGCGCGCCGCCCCAAAAATCCCCCGGGAGTTCGGCGAATACGGAGCCGCTCCCGATCCGAAAGGACACGCGGCTGCACCGCCGGCAAAGCCGGCGGTGCTTATGGAGCCCGATGCAAAACGCCCGCCCCGGCTCAGTGAAATTCACCGGGAGCGTAGCACGCTTTTCCCGTTTCGATAATGGCCTCCTCTACTCCGCCGCGGCCGATATGCAGCTCATCATAGGTAGCGGCGATCTCCTCTTCGGGATAATAGAAGTAGTCGGTTTGGATATCGAGCATGACGTGTTTATAGTCAAGTCCGTGATAAAGGCCCTTCTTTCGATCCTGTTTCGCCATCATGTTGGCGCCCATCGCGCAGAGGCGGCGGGGCGGGTTCCATATTTTGCGCGGCTCGCCCTGTATGCCGATCAGCATGCGGTCCAGCATCCAGTTAAAGTCGTGATTTTCATCGCCGATGGCATAGCTCTTTCCGCCCTTGCCATATTCGATCGCACCGACGAGCGCCTCGCCTACGTGCCTTGTCGTCGTCATGACCGAACCGCCCTTGGGGAACATGATCGTCTTTTTGCCGTTTACAAAATTATCTAAAAACACGGCGCGCCATAACGGCTGCCTGTGGGGGCAGGTACCGAATATGTAGGGCAATTCCATGACGCAGACATCCAGTTTGGGCAGGCCGTCCCTCTCCTCTGCAGCTTCCTTTAAGATCAATTCCGCCTGTTCCTTCCTGACCCGGATATAGGGATGGATCTCGGCCAGCTTCTTTTCCGGGAATTTTCGGTCGAAATACAAAAAGTAAGAACTGCAGAGCGACGCCTTTTTGATGCCCGCATCCCTTGCAGCGCGGAAAACTTTTGCGGCATGATCTACGAGCCTGAGCTTAAAAAATTCGTATGCCGGTTCGGCAGGGGTGATTCTGTCATCCGGGCCTACGGCGTAGATCATAGCGTCGTACCCCTTAAAAATACGGGCAAGTTCGGCCTGTGAAAGCTCGAAAACATCTCCTTCGAGCGTTTTGATCTGTTCGGGATACCAGCCGTCCATAGGGACGTCCGGTATGGCGAGCGAGGTGACCTCATGCCCCCGTTCCAGCGCAACATTTGCCGCTTCATGCCCTAAAAGCCCCGTACCGCCGACAATGATGATTTTCATGATCCTTCTCTCCACCTTTTTATTTTTCGAGATCGATATGTAACTTTGGGGACGATTTCGCGCATTTTCTCGATCGGATCGGCAAATGCTCTTTCCTGAAAGCCATCCCCCCGCACTGCATGATCGATCGATCCTAAGTTATTATACCAATTTTCCTTCACTGTTGCAAGACTTTTTATAAAATATTGCCGATATCTTTATACGGCGCATATTTCCGAAGGGGTTCTGCCTTAAAAATTTTCACCGCTGATCCCTCTCATTTTATAGAAAGCCGCGCGAAAAACTTTCGGCGGGAAGCTGTAATCAACGTGACTGTCCGATACGATTGACCGCCGGCTTTTCGGATGCGCCGCGACCGACACAGGCGCACATTGCAAAGCCTGATCCGAAATTCGGCAGAGACAAAAATACACCGCGGAGATGAACTCCGCGGCGCAGTCAAAATGCATCAGTGCAGATATTTCATGGAACGGAATGCGACAGGTTTGCACCCCTTTTTCAGGCGCAGGTTCTTGCCCTTGGTGGTTCGGTCTTCAATGGAGAGATCCTCTTCGGTATCCATCTGCAGGAGGGTACCGTCGTCCATCTCGACCGCGAGCTTGTACGGGTCGGTGACGATATCCGCGAACACCACCCGGCGCTTGCCGCCGAGGTCGACGATCTTGACCCCCTTGCGATAGCGCGCCATCGGGTCGATCTGCGAGAGGATGACCTTCTTGACGGTGCCGGCGTCCGTCGCGACGACGACTTCGCCCTCGCCGTCCGTCTGGCCCGCGAACACGACTTCATCCCCTTCCGAGAGGGAGATGCCGCGCACGCCCGCCGAGATGCGGCCCTGCTTGGGCACGTCGTTCTTGTAGGCGTTCAGGCACATGCCGCCCGCCGTCACGAAGAACACGGTCACGCCGGCGTCTTCGATCTCCGTCTCCACGCCGATGACGGCGTCCCCCTCGTTGAGCTTGACCGCCTGGAAGGAGGATTTGGCGACGCCGTACTCCTTCCACTCGCTCCGCTTGATGAAGCCCGCCTTCGTGTAGAAAAGAAGGCAGCCCTTCGGCATCGCCTCGCCCGCGTCGAAGAAGGCGACCGGCTTCTCCCCTTCCTCCGCGTCGGGGAAGAGGTCGGCAAAGCGCTTACCCTTGTCGCGCAGGCGGCCGGGGTCGATGCCGTGCAGATCCAGCTTGTGGCAGTTGCCGCGGTCGGTGAAGGCGTAGACCGTCTTGTCGGTGGCGGTCGGCAGGGTGAGGCGGAACACGTCCGCCCAAGTCGAGCGCTCGCCCAGGTTCTTGTCCGTCTGGTTGAAGTTCTTCGGCTGGACGATCTTGATCTCTTCCGCCGCGGTGCAGAGGAACATACAGGGGACGGAGGGGCGGACGTCGTCGAACTTCTCGATCCGGATTTCCTCCGCCTTGCCGACGACGGCGCTGCGCCGTTCGCTCTTGAAGCGGCGCTTGATGTCGCGCAGCTCGTCCTGCACCACCTGCATCTGCAGTTTTTTGCTCTCGACGATGGCGGTGAGGCGGGCGATGAGCTTTTTCAGTTCCGCCAATTCCTGCTCGAGCTTGTAGATCTCCAGCTTGGTCAGGCGGGCGAGGCGGAGGTCGAGGATGGCCTGCGCCTGCCGCTCGGACAGTTTGAACCGCTCGCGCAGGCGCTGGCGGGCGACGGGCACGCTCTCGCTCGTCTTGATGATCTGAATGACCTCGTCGATGTTCTGCACGGCGATGATCAGCCCTTCGAGGATGTGGCAGCGCTCCTTCGCCTGGGCGAGGTCGAACCGGGTGCGGCGCAGCACCACCTCGCGCTGGTAGTTGACGTAGTGGCGGATGATCTCGAGCAGCCCCATCTGCTGCGGCTTGCCCTCGGCGATGGCGACCATGTTGATGCCGAACGTCGTTTCGAGGTCGGTGAATTTATAGAGGGTGTTGAGGATCTTTTCGGCGTTCGCGTCCTTCTTGACCTTGACGACGGCGCGCATGCCGTTGCGGTCGGACTCGTCCGTGATCTCGGCGATGCCGCCCAGCTGATCCTTCTTTTCCTCGCGCAGCGCCGCGATCTTGGCGAGCAGCTTGGATTTGTTGACCTGATAGGGCAGTTCGGTGATGACGATCAGCTTCTTGTCGTTTTCCCCCTCCTCGATGCTCACTTTGGCGCGCAGCGTGATCTTGCCGCGCCCGGTCTCGTACGCCTGCTTCAATTCCCCTTCGATGATAAATCCGCCCGTCGGGAAGTCGGGCGCGGGGATGCGCTTCATCATGTCGGCGAGCTTGATCTTGGGGTTGTCGATGTAGGCGACGACGCCGTCGATGACCTCGCCCAGGTTATGGGGCGGGATGTTGGTCGCAAGGCCGACGGCGATGCCGGACGCGCCGTTGACGAGCAGGTTGGGGAAGCGCCCGGGGAGGGTCTCCGGCTCTTTGAGGGAGTCGTCGAAGTTGAGGGTGAAGCGGACGGTGTCCTTCTCGATGTCGCGCAGCAGCTCGAGCGCGAGCGGCTCGAGGCGCGCCTCCGTGTAGCGCATGGCGGCGGCGGGGTCGCCGTCCACCGAGCCGAAGTTGCCGTGGCCGTTGACGAGGGTCATGCGCATATTGAAGTCCTGCGCCATGCGCACCATCGCGTCGTACACGGACGAATCGCCGTGCGGGTGGTATTTGCCCATGCACTCGCCCACGATGCGCGCGCTCTTTTTATGCGGCTTGTCGGGGGTGAGGCCCATGTCGTACATGGTATAGAGGATGCGCCGCTGGACAGGTTTGAGCCCGTCCTCCACGCGCGGCAGGGCGCGGTCGAGGATGACGTATTCCGCATACGGCAGCATCGAGCCGGGCAGCACCTCTTCGAGCGGGGTGAGGAAGATCTCCCCCTTCTGTTCGGGCGCGGGAAGATCGCGCTGCGTCTTGTCCTTTTTTCTTGCCAACGGTCTGCCCTCCCTTTATAAATTGACGCGGTCGATGAAGGTGTCGACCTTGTTGAAGTTCGCGTTGCGGGCGAGGAATTCCTTGCGCGCCTCGACGCGGTCGCCCATGAGCGCGGTGACCATCTGCTCCGCCTCGGCGGCGTCCTCGATGTTGACGCGGATGAGGTTGCGGCGGGCGGGGTCCATCGTCGTCTCCCAAAGCTGCTCGGCGCTCATTTCGCCCAGCCCCTTGTAGCGCTGGATCTGGTAGCCCTTGCCCACGATCTCGATCTTTTTCTGCAATTCGGCGTCGTCGTAAGCGTATTCGACGACGTCTTTTTTATACACCTTGTACAGCGGCGGCATCCCGATGTAGACGTTGCCGTTGTTGATCAGCTCGCGCATATAGCGGAAGAAGAAGGTGAGCAGGATGCAGCGGATGTGCATCCCGTCCTGGTCGGCATCGGAGAGGATGATGACCTTGTGGTATTTGAGGTCGTCCATGTCGAAGTCGCTGCCGTAGCCCGCGCCCAGCGCCGAGATGATGGTGCGGATCTCCTCGTTGGCGAGCACCTGGTCGATGCGCTTCTTTTCCACGTTGAGCGGCTTGCCGCGCAAGGGCAGGATGGCCTGCGTCTGGCGCACGCGCGCCTGCTTGGCGGTGCCGCCCGCCGAATCCCCCTCGACGATGAACAGCTCGTTCAACTCCGGCTTCTTGCCCGTGCAGGCGGAGAGCTTGCCCACGAGGGTGAGGCTGTCGATGGAGTTTTTGGCGCGGGCGACCTCCTTCGCCTGCCGCGCCGCGATGCGCACGCGCGCCGCGCCCTGCGCCTTTTTGACGATCTCTTCAAAGACGGACTTCTTTTTCGGGTCGGAAAAGAGGGCGCCGATCCCCTCGACGGTCGCCGTCTCCACCGGCTGGCGCGCCTCCGCGTTGCCCAGCTTGGTCTTGGTCTGCCCCTCGAACTGGACGTTCTTCATCTTGATGGAGAGGATGGCGGTCAGCCCCTCGCGGAAGTCCTCGCCCAGGAGGTTCGCGTCCTTCTCTTTGAGGATGCCCAGGCTGCGGGCGACGTCGTTGAGGCTCTTGGTCAGCCCCGTGCGGAAGCCCGTCTCGTGGAAGCCGCCCTCGGGGGTGGGGATGTTGTTGACGAAGGAGAACAGGCTCTCCGTGAACTCGCCCGTGTGCTGGATGGCGAACTCGATGAGGATGCCGTCCTTCTCCGCCCTGTACCCGATCGGGTCGGGGTACAGGGGCGCCTTCCCCTCGTTGAGGTAGATGCAGAAATCGTGCAGGCCGCCGTCGAACTTGTAATTGACGGAGACGGGCGGCCGACCCTCCTCCACCCGCTCGTCGACGAGGTTGATCTCCAGCCCCTTGTTGAGGAAGGCGAGCTCTTTGAGCCGCTTGGAGACCGCCTCGAAGTTGAACACGACGGTGTCGAACACGCTCGCGTCCGGTTTGAAATGCACGAAGGTCCCCGTCTTGTCCGTCTTGACGCCCGTGTCGACGAGGTGGCCCTCCGGCACGCCGCTCATCATCTTGTCCGTCGCCTCGTCGAAATAGGAGCGGAAGAACATCTTATAGACGGTCCCGCGGTACACCTCCACTTTCAGCCACTCGGAGAGGGCGTTGGTGACGGACGCGCCCACGCCGTGCAGCCCGCCCGAAAAGGAGTAGTTGTGCTCGTCGAACTTGCCGCCCGCATGCAGCTGGGTAAAGACGACCTCCACGCCCGAGACGCCCGTCTGCGGGTGGATGTCCGTCGGGATGCCCCGCCCGTTGTCCTCGACGGACGCGCTGCCGTCCTTGTACAGCTTGACCTCGATGCGGGTCGCGTAGCCGTTGGCGGCCTCGTCAATGGCGTTGTCGACGATCTCCCAGAGGATGTGGTGCAGGCCCTTGACCCCCGTCGAGCCGATATACATCCCCGGCCGCAGCCTTACCGCATCCAGCCCTTCGAGGATGCGGATATCCTCCGCGCTGTATTCCTTCCCTGCCATCGCTTCCTCCTTTCTTGTCCTCTTGCGCCCGCACAAAGGCGCAGAATACCCCTGATTATATCTCTCATTATACCACATAACGCGCCCGTTTTCAAGGAAATCCCCCGTATTTTGTGATCGAAAATTTTACGCCGCGATCCTGCGACCCTCGTCGGCAAGATAAGCGCCCCGCCGCCGCGCGGCGCACGCCCGGCGCGCCGTTCCCGCCCTCTCCCCCGCCGAACCCGGCACGCGCCCGCCCCTGCCACCCGGGCGCCCGCCCTTGCCTCCCGGCGCGCGGCTCCCCGACGAGCGCCCCCCAAAAAGAAATGAGCCCGGCGCGCTGCCGGGCTCCCCCTCTGCGATCGGGTGCCGTTTTCAGAGAGGGCCGGGGCGCCGCGCAACGGCGCCCTTGCCGCCCGTCCCCGGCCGTACCGCCCTATCCGACGTCGTACCGCCGCCCGCCCGGCGGGCATTCGTCCCGCTTGCCGCCGTCCGGACGGGCATTTTTCAGGTCGACGAGCACCACGTCCGCGCCGATCTTGACGACGTTGTGCAGCGAGATGAACAGGTCCTCCCGCTTGAAGAGGCGCAGCCCGTTCTTGCCGGGGACGGCGATGCCGAGCACGCGGCCCTCGGGATAGGTAAAGACTATGTCCGTCGTCTTGCCGAGGTTGCGCCCGTCCGTCACATTGACGACGAACTTGCATTTCAGCTCTCTGTAGGATGTTTCCATACGACTCCTCCCCCGCGCCGATGGCGCGCGGACGCGATCATCGAAGGGCGTCCTCTACCATTCTATGCGGCGAAGGCGAAAAATGTGACAAAAACGGTCGGATCGCCCGCAAAAAGGGCGAAACGCGGGCGCATTTTGCGCCGAACGGGGCGCGGCGCGCAAAAAACGCGGGCGGCTGCGCATACTGTCGGAAAAACACGGGAGGTTCTCATGGCCAAAAAGAAGAGAGCGAAGGTCCGCACCCTGACCGACAAACAGTACAACGAGTATCTGATGGCGCTCAAAGACGAGCGCCCGACCATGCTCATCGACAAGGACGGCAAGCGCCGCCCCCAGCGCTGAAAGCCCGCGCCGTGGCATCAAAAAGAGCCCGCGCCGCACGGAAACGGGCTCGTGCGCCCGCCCCTAGCCCCGCAGCGCCGCCGCGGCACAAACCACGGCGCGCGGTGAAAAAAGCCGCCGCGCCATGCAAAGAATCGCCCGCCCCTGCTTATGCAGGGGCGGGCGGCCCTTGTTCGATCATTTTTTATGGAAGGCCCGACGGGGCGGCGGAAACGCCTTCGGCACAGGGCCGGCCGTTCCCGCGCGCCGCGCGGCGCCCGATGGTCTGTTATTCCGGTTTGGAGGGGGCGTCTCCCCCTTCGGCAGGTCCCGCCGCGTCGTACGGGGCAGGTTCCGCCGCGTCATACGGAGCAGGTTCCGCCTCGCCGTACGGAGCAGGTTCCGCCTCACCGTACGGAGCAGGTTCCGCCTCGCCGTATGGAGCAGGTTCCGCCTCGCCGTACGAAGCGGGTTCCGCCTCGCCGTACGGAGCAGGTTCCGCCTCGCCGTACGGAGCAGGTTCCGCCGCGTCATACGGAGCGGGTTCCGCCGCATCATACGGGGCAGGTTCCGCCTCGCCGTACGGAGCGGGTTCTGCCCCGTCCTCCGTGTACGGGGCATCGCCGTCCGGATACTGCCCGGCGTCCGCCGCGTCTGCCGCGCCGCCGTCCTCTTCTTCCGGGCCCCTCTTCGGGAGGAGGAACACGAGGAGAATGGCGACGAACAGGGCGACGACGACCGCGCCGAGGATCCAGCAGAGCATCACTTCGGTCGGAGAATAGACCGCCAGGAGCGAGGGCAGCGCCGCCAACGAAGCGACCTTCGTGCCGCCCGCCCCGTCCTCGTCCGCGCCGTCCGCACCTTTTTTGCGGCGGACGATGCCGAGGATGAGGACGATCAGTTCGATCGCCGCGATGCACGCGAGCAGGATGATGAGCCACAGGAGCGAGAGCACTTCCTCTTCGACCTGCCAGGTGAAGGTGATCGGGTCGGTCGTGCCGTCCGCCCAGGTATAGTTCGCGGGGTCGCGCAGCTCGACGCGGACGGTATGGCTGCCCGCCTCGGCCGCGAAGTTGCCGCTGATCTCCATCGTGTCGGGATCGAAGCCTTCGGGAACGTATTCGAGCAGGCTGCCGTCGGCGATGAAGGTGTCCTCGTCCGCCGTGGGCTTCTCGATCGCGAGCTTCCCGATCGTCCACGTCAGCGTGACGGAATCGCCGCCGTCCTCCCAGACGTAATTGTCGTCCGAAAGCACGATGGTCACGGTATAGCTGCCCGCATCGGCCGCACGGAGGACGGTCTTGCCGTCCGCGATGCTGACCGCCGAGCCATCGGTGATCGCCATCTTGGCGGGATCGAAGCCGACGATCGCGTTCGTGAACGTCTCGCCGCTGTAGACGGAGGATTCCTTCTCGAGCGAAGGGAGCGCCGTCGGGCGGGGGTGGATCCGGAAGCCGACCGCCTCGGAGACCGCGCCGGCATAGTTGCCGGACGCCGCGACCGACGCGCGCACATAGTAGCTGCCCGCATCGACGGGGACTTCGGACGAATACTCGCCGTCCGCCTCCGACGCGTACTCATAGACGATGGAACCGTTGCCGAACAGCGCCTCCGCGCCCGTGGGCGCGTTGGGCTCGTCGCCGTAGATCCAGTCCTCGATCGCGGGGCCGTGGATAAAGGCGTTCTCGGCGGGCGTGATGCGGAAGATGACTTCTGCCGCCGCCGCATCGGCGCTGTCCCAACGATAGTTTGCCGCATCCGTCAGGGTGACGAGGACGGTGTATTCGCCGACGTCCACCCAGTTGTTCCCCTGCGAGACCGTATAGCGATCGGTCGAACGGATGTCCGAACGCAGCGGTTCGCCCGTGTAGACTTTGGAACCCGCCGCCGGCACGCCGACCGTCTGGCGCTCGATGACGAACGCCGCGCTCGTCGTACCCGTGAGGGTGAAGTTGTCATTCGTGAGCGTTGCCGTCACGGTGTAGGTACCCGCCTTGACGGGGACGTCCGTCGAATCGTACGGCGTGCCGTCGTTCGCGGTGCCGGTATAGGTGAGGATGACGCCGACCTCGCCGTCCGCGCCGTGGAGGGTCGCCGTGGCGGGGGTGATCGTCTCGCCGTACACGCCGCCGCCCGGGACGATCGTGACCGTGACGTCGTTGGCGCGGACGTAGAGAGAGCCGTCCTCATAGGTGATATCGTAGTTGGCCGCATGATAGCCGCTCGCCGTGACCGTATAGGTACCGGCGGGCGCGCCGGCGGTATAGCCGAGGACCGTAAAGTCGAGCCTGCCCGAGAGCGCGCTCACGCCGTCGCCGCCGACGAAGCCGATATAGCTGACGCCGAACGAGGCGGGCGCCTCTTCGCCGTAGCCGATGGTCGCCGAGCCGACGCGGACGACGAGCTCCGCCTTCTCGATAACGACGGTGAGCTGTGTGAACACGTCGTCGTGGTTTTCGGCGCTGAGTTTGCAGTAGACCGTCGTGCCGGCGGTCGCGTCCTTCCAGGTGAGCGTGTCGCTCCACGCGTCCGTTTCGCGCAGGCGGAACTGCCAGACGATGGCGCTGCCGTCCGCCGCCCGGGCGTCGGACGAGACGAACACGTTGTGCGCCGCGCCGTCGTAGATGCCCGTATAGCCCTCGACGTAGGTGACCGTGATCCCGGCGTTCGTGACCGTGAAGCCGACCGCCTCGGAGACCGCCGCCGTCCAGTTATCCGTCTCGGCGACGACCGCGCGCACCCAGTACTCGCCCGCGGGAAGGTCGTTCATGCCCGCCCACGCGAACCATTCGGTGACGGAGGCAGCATCGCCCGCCTTGACCGCGTATTCGTAGACGATGGTCTCGGTGCCGAAGAGCGCCTCCGCGCCTGTCGGCGCGTTGACCGCGGCGTCGTACGCGCCGTACACCCAGCCCGCGACGGCGGGAGCCTTCGTGCTCTCGTTCGCCGCCTGCGTGATCGCAAAATCGACTTCGACCGCGCCCGTACGGCCGTCCTGCCAGCGGTAATTGCTGCCGTCCTTCAGACGGAGCACGACCGCGTATTCGCCGGCATCCACCCAGTCATCGCCCTGCTCGACCGTATAGCGATCGGTCTCGGCGAGGTCGGAGGTGAGCGGCGCGCCCGTGTAAGTCTTGCTGCCCGCGTCGGGGATATCGACTTCCGCGCGCTCGATGACGAACAGGACGCTCACCGTGCCCGTCAGGTCGTAGTTGCCCGCTTTGGCGCCTTCGAGCGCCGCCGTGACGATGTAGCTGCCCGCCTTGACGGGGACGTCCGTCGAATCGTACGGCGTGCCGTCGTTCGCGGTGCCGCTGTAAGTGAGGACGACGGAGACGTTTGCCGCGTTGTCCCGATCGAGAGCGATCAGCCCGTCCGGGGTCGCCGCCGCGGCGTCGATCGCGCCGCCGTACACGCCGCCGTTTGCGGTGATGTTGACCGTCGCGGCGATCCTGCGCACGAGCAGCGCGCCGCTCTGATAGGAGATGTCGTAATTTTCCGCCGCGAGACCGCTCGCCGCCACCGTGTACGCGCCCGCGTCCGAACCGACCGCATAGGCGGCGCCGGATGCGTCTGTCACCGCGATGACGAGCCCCGTCTCATCGACGACCGCCGCGGTATCCTGCCCGACGAAGCCATCGTAGACGACGCCGAACGCGGGAGCCTCCGCGCCGTAGTCGATGGCCGCGCTGCCGACCGCCGCGATGAGCTTCGCCTTCTCGATCGTGACCGTGAAGGAGCCGATCTTGTCCGCGTGGTTCTTGGCGGTGAGCTTATAATAGACGATATATTCGTCCGCATCGATGAAGGTGAACTGCGCCGTCTGCCAGCCGTCCGTGCCGGTAAGGCTGTACTGCCAGGTGACCGCCGCGCCGTCCGCCGCCGCGGCGGAGCCCGCCGTGCGCGCGTTGTGCGCCGCGCCGTCATAGGTGCCCGCATAGCCCGCGACGCCCGTGACGTCGATCTCGGCGGGGAGGATGATAAATTTGAAGTAATCGGCGGCCGCGGCGTAGTCGTCCGTCCCCTCGACGTACGCGCACAGCACATAGCTGCCCGCATCCGTCGGCAAAACGTCCGTCCAGTCGAGGTCCGCATAGTCGTCCGCAAACCCGTCGGGCAGCAGCGCGTAGGCAAACTTCGGTTCGCCGAACCGCGCGCCCGCGGAAGGCGTTTCCGGCTCGGGCGCCCTTGCATACGTCCACTCGGCGTCAAAGTTGATCCAGGTGATCTCGTTCTCCGCCGCCGTGATCGTCCAGGTGAGCACGACCGTGTCGCCGCCCTCCCACCGGTAATTGAGATCGGTGAGCGTGAGGGTGACGGTGTATGTGCCGCCGTCCGTCGCGTACACGACGCCGTCTTCGGCGCGCGCCCCGTCGGAAACGGCGAGGCTCATCTTCGCCGCGTCGAAGTGCAGGATCGCGTTGGAGAGTTCGTCGCCCGTGTACGGGGTCTCCTCCTGCGTGAGTGCGGGCAGCGCGAGCACGGCGCGTTCGACCGTGAAGCAGACCGCCGCCGACTGTGCGCCCGTCCAGTTGCGCTCCGCCGTGACGACCGCGATCAGCCAGTAATCCCCGGCGGGGAGGGCCGCCGCGGCGTCTTCATCCCAAGGCAGCCATTCGGTGACGGCGGAAGCGTCGTCGCCCGTCCGGACCGCGTACTCGTAGATGACGTCGCCGAAGTCCGCCTGCGCGCCCGTCGGCGCGTTGACCGCGCCGTCGTACGCGCCGTACGCCCAGCCGGTGACGGAAGGATCTGCCGTAAACTTGTTTTCCGCCTGCGTGATCGTGAAATCGACCGTGACCGCGGCAACCGTGCCGTCCAGCCCCGCCCACTTATAGTTGGAGTCGACGAGGGTGAGCACCACCGTATAGGTGTTCACATCCACCCAGTGATCGCCCTGCGTGACGGTATAGATCGCGTTCGACTCGAACGCTTCGCCCGTCGCCTGCAGCGCTTCGCCCGTGTAAGGCGTGCTCTGCGCGGCGGGAACGGAAAGTTCCTGCCGGTCGACGATAAACACGGCGCTCGCCGGAGCGAGGCTGTAATTGCCCGCATCCGCGCCCGCCAGCATCGCCGTCACGGTGTAGATACCCGCCGCGGCGGGAGCCTGCTCCGCATTGTTGTAGACGGTGCCGTCATACGCGGTGCCGCTGTAGAGGAAGGTGACGGTGACCGCGTCGCCGTTCACGATGTCGCCGTCGGCAAACTCTGCCGCCGCGCCCGTGACATTGCCGTAGACGCCGCCGTTGGGGGTGATGGTGACCGTGACCGGCTTCGCCGTGACGGTATAGGTCCCTTCCTTGAAGATGATTTTGTAGTTGCCGATGCCCGCCGGCGTGCCGTCGACCGAACCCGTGACGGGATAGTCGCCGACGTCGCTCGACGCGTCCGCATCCGTCGCAAGGAGGATGTATTCCGCGTACGCCGCGGCAAACGCCGCGTCGTCCGCCGACCATGTCACGCCGTCCACGGACGCCGCGCCGCCGTAGACGGAAGACGCATTGCCGATGGTGACGGTGACCTCCTTGGCGTTGACGGTGAGCTTGCCCTTGACGATCTCGAAGGTGTAGTTGTCCGCCGCGATCCCCGCAACGGTGACGTCGTATTCGCCCGCCGCGCCGTCGTAGCCTTCGACCGTAAACGCGGGCGTGCCCTCGATCACGGCCGCCGTATCGCCGCCGACAAAGCCGCGGTATTCGAGCGTGTAGCTTGCCGGGAGATCGTCTCCGTAGGTGATCGCATCGCTGCCGACGACGACGCCGAGGAGCTTGCGATCGATCGTGACCGTGAAGGTGCCGGTCGCGTCGGCGTGGTTCTTGGCGCTGACCTTATAATGAACGATATATTCGCCCGCATCGGTGAAGGTGAACTGCGCCGTCTGCCAGCCGTCCGTGCCGGTAAGGCTGTACTGCCAGGTGACCGCCGCGCTGTCCACCGCCGCGGCGGAGCCCGCCGTGCGCGCGTTGTGTTCCGCGCCGTCATAGGTGCCCGCATAGCCCGCGACGCCCGTGACGTCGATCTCGGCGGGGAGGATGGTGAACTGCTTATACGCGACCGCGCCGTTGTAGTCGCTCGTCGCCGCGACGCTCGCGCGGACGACGTACGCGCCCGCATCCGTCGGGAAGCCGCCGCGCCACGTCAGCCCGGTGTAATCGTCGCCCGTAAAGCCGTCGGGCAGCAGCGCGTACGCATACGCCGCCGTGCCGTAGGTCGCCGTCGCCTGCGGAAGTTCCGTCGGCGGTTCGCCGTACGTCCAGCTGTTGCCGCCCGCGGCGTCGGGGATGGTGACGGCGTTGTCTTGCGCCGCGTGCACCGTCCAGGTGAGGATGACGGCGTCCCGATCGGCGGCGTCGCCCGCCCAGACGTAGTTGTCGTCGGTCAGGGTGATCGTGACCGTGTACTCGCCCGCGGCATTCGCCTGCACGATCACCGTGAAGCCGTCCTCCGTCGACGTCGTGAGCGTCGCGGTCGAGGAAACGGTCATCGTGCCGGAGATGTAGCCGCCGACCTTGTTCGTGAGCGGCGTGCCGTGATAGACGTCCGTATTATAGGTGCTTTCCTGCGTTTCGAGCGAAGGGATCGCAAGCTCTGCCTGCCGGATGGTGAACTGCACATAGACGAAGCCCGTGCGCCCCGCATTGGCGCCGCCCGGATAGTAGGCACGCAGCCAGTAGGTGCCCGCGTCCGTCGGCAGCGCGCCGCTGTAAGAAAGATCCGTGCCGTCCGCGCTGTCGCCCTGCGCATAGGCGAGGACGATGTCGCGCGCGTCGCCGAGATCGAGCTCGAAGTAGTTGCCGAGCACGCCGGCGTCGCTCGTCCAGTCGGCGGGCGAGCCGTACGTCCAGTCGAAGTCGGCGCCTGCGACGATGCCGATCGCGTTGACGTCGGCCGTGACTTCGAAGGTGATCGTGGAGGCCGCGCCCTCGTCGAACTTGTAATTATAGGTATAGTCTGCCCGGATGGTCACGGTGACGCTGTAAATGTTGACGCCCGTGACCGTGACCGTATAGTTGTTGTCCGCCGCGGGCTGTACGGAGACTGCGCCCGCGCCGCTGCCGATCTCCGTGACGGCGCCGAGATCGAGGATGGCCGCATCGAACCCGCCCGGCAATCCGCTCGTGCGGAGGGCGTTGGTGTAGCTGTCCTGCCCGGAGACGTAGGCGATGACAGTCTCCGCCCAGTTGACGTCCAGCTCGCGCTTGGCGATGTTGTACTCGTACGGCGCGGAGGTCGTCGTCTGCGCATCGTCGACCACGAAAGTGTAGTTCGCATTCGTCAGGACGATCTGCGCGAAGTATTCGCCCGCGTCCGTCGGCGCGTTCTGCGTGAAGTTGTTGGCGCTGCCGCCCCAGCCCGAAGTCCCGAACGGCGTGCCCTTGTATTGCACGAAGTAGTCCGCCCCTTCCGCGAGCTGCGCGCCCGCGTATTCGTTGCGGAACCGGACGACCGCGCCGATCGCCGCGCCATAGTTGTACTGCGCGCTGCCCGGGGCCACGGAGGCCACCGTGACGACGCGCTTGTCGACCGTGAGCGTGCCTTCCTCGAACACGATGGTATAGTTGGAGGAGGTGAGGCCGCTCGCCTCGATCGTATAGGTGCTGCCCGCCGCGTCGCCCTGCGCATACGCCGCGCCGCCCGCCGTGCTCGCCGTCGTGTACGAGATCGTGCCGGCGAGGTCGGAAGAGGTCGAACCGTATTCGTCCCCTTCGCCGCCAACGAAGCCGCTGTAGCGGACGGAGAACAGTTCGTCGGCGTCGAGCGCATCGCCGTAGGTGATGTGCGCGTCCTGCACGGCGACGGTGAGCTCCGCCCGCCCGATCGTGAGTTTGCCCCAGGTATCGCCGCCGCTCTGCGAGCCGTTGCCCGCGAACGTCACGTCGTAATTCTCGTTTTCGAACGTCGCCGTGATGTCGTGCGTGCCGGCGTCGACGCCGTCCGTCGCGAGCACGACGTGGAGGTCGCCCTTCACATCGCCCGCATAGAGGTCGTCGACCTTGAATGCATCCTGCGCGAGCGCCGCCGTGGCGCCCGTGTACGTCGTGGTCTGGTCGAGGATGGTGACCGTGACCGCGCGCTTTACGACCGTGAGCGTCGCCGCCTGCACGCGGATGTCGTAGTTGTCCGAGGAGAGGCTCTCCGTCGTCACCGCGTAGACGGTGCCCGCCGCCGCGCCGGGCGCGTAGGCTTCGCCGTCATGGTCGGTCAAATAAATGATGTTCGCGGAACCCGTGAGGAAGCTCTCGTTCTCGCCGTCGGCAAATCCGCTGTACGAGACGGAGAATGCGACCGTGTCGAGCGCGTCGCCGTAGGTGATCGTGCCCGCGCTCTCGCCGTCCACATAGACGGTGACGGTGAGCGCTTTCTTTCCGATCGCGAACGAAAGTTCGGCGTCCGCCATCGCATAGTTTTCGTCGATGACGCGGACGGTGACCTTATAGCTGCCGACGTCGGTCGGCGCGACGGACGAAGCCGCATAGACCGTGCCGTCCGCGCCCTCGTACGTCACCGTGTAATCGGCGCCCTCGCTCCAAACCGCATCGACGATCGCTTCGCCGCCGTCCTTGGTGAAGGTGAGCGAGACGGGATGCCCCTGCGCGTCGTAAACGAGGTCGGCATCCGGCTCGATCGTGACGCCGATCGCCCGCGCGGTGATCTCGAAATCGTTGCTCGTCGAAGCCGCGGTGTAGTTTTCGTCTTCCGACGTGAACGTCACGCGGTATTTGCCGACGCCGACGGGGGCGTGATCCTGCCCCTCCCCGAGCGTGACGTAGCCGCCCGCTGCGGCGTCATAGTAGGCGTACACGGGCGTGAGGGTCACCTGCTCGTTGCCGATGATCGTGGCCGTGTACTGCTTCGCCGTGCCGTCATACTCGAGCGTCGTCCCGAGGAAGGCGATGTTGAAATTGACCGTCGCCGCGCCGATCGTATAGACGCCGGCGCCCTCGCCGTTGTACTGCGCGGAGCCCGCGAAGGTGATGTCGTAGTTCTTGGAGTACAGCCCGTCGCGCGTCGCGTAGATATAATAGGTGTTGCCTGCCGACGAGACGGGGTCGCCCTTCTTCGCCGTGGCGGCGAGGGTGAAGGGCACCTGTCCGTTGTAGAAGGAGCCGCTCGTGACCGACCAGGTCAGTTCGGCGATGTCCTCGTTATAGTCGCTCCGCGCGTTGTTGATATAGACCGTGACGGCGCGCTTGTTGACCGTGAGGAGCCCGTTGACCGCGGTCACCGTATAGTTGGAGGGCTTGCCCGTGAACGCCGTATAGATCGCATAAGCGGCTTCGCCCACGGGGTCGCCGGCAAAATAATTTGTCTTCATGGGGCCGACCGTAAGCCCGGTGGCAAGGAGCGTGGCGAAGTCCTCGCCGTCCGCATAGCTGCCGGCCGTGACGCACGCCTCGTACGAGCCGTGCTCGTCGCCCGCGAAAGTTTCGGCTGCGGCATAGCCGTAGGTGGCGGTGCCGTCGATGGCGATGGAGATCGCTCTCTTTTCGATCTTGACCGTGACCGAACCGATCACGTCTTTGTGGTTGGCGGCGCTGACCTTATACCAGACGGTAGTGCTGCCCGCGTCCGTAAACGTCGGCATCGCCGCCCAGTCTTCCGCATCCGCGTCGGGCTGCGAGCCGCCGACGATGAACGTCCACACGGCATCCGTCCCGTCCACCGTCTCCGCGGAGAAACCATCGGCGAGGGCGTCGTGCGCGTCTGCGTCGTACGTCCCCGTATAGCCTGCCACGCCGTCGAGTTTGATCGCTGCCCTTGCGATCGTATATTCGTGCGCGGAGGTAACGCCGAGCTCGTAATTGTCGCTCCAATCGCCGATGGTCGCCGTAAAGGTGTACGCGCCCGCGTCGATAAAGTCGGCTTCCGCGCCGTCCGCGCCGACGATGCTCACGCCCAGCCGGAGAGCACCGTCGCCGTTGACGCCCGCCGCCGAAGCGAACGCGCCGCCCTTTTCCGCATACAGATCATCGCCCGTGTAGACGAGGTCGACATACTCCGCCCAATCGACATTCTCGATCGTGTATTTTTCGACGACGAGTTTGTCTGCGGCCGTGAAGGTCTGCTCGGTCTCGCCCGCGGTGAAGGTGTAGTTTTTGTTGTCGATCGTGAGCGTGACGGCATAGCTGCCCGCGGGGGAAGCCGCGTCCTGCCAGACGTCGCCGTCCTCGCCCGCGTACGAAACTTCGGCGTTGAGGATCGTCGGCTGCTCGTTGTTGACGAGGCCCGTAACGCTCCACGTCGTCCCGTTCGCGCTGCCGTAAGTGCCGCCGTCGTAGGTGAACGAAGGCGTCAGGAGGGCGGGCGCGATGGTGAAGGCGCCTGCAAAGGTCTTGCTCTGCGCGCCCGCGTCGCCCGTCCAGCCCTCGACGATGAAGTTGGGGTCGGTGAAGGTGAGCGTGACGGCGTAGCTGCCCGCGTCTTTGTTGTCCGCGATCTTGAAGGCGATCGCCCCGTCGAGGCTGACGCCGAAGGTGTCGCCCGAAATAGTGTAAGAATCGTTCAGACCGCCCGCAAACACCTCGGAAGCGGCGTATGCGCTGCCGCGGTAGGTCTCGCTCTTGGCGACGATACCGATCCCGATCTGCGCTTCGCCGATCGTATATTCGTGCGTGAAGTCGCCGTCGGCAAACCGATAATTGCTCTGCTGCGCCTCGGCGAGCCCCGCCGTGAAGGTATAGCTGCCCGCGTCGATAAAGGCTTCCGGCGCGACGCTCTCGGTCAGATCGAGCGTGCCGTCGCCGTAGACGCCCGCCGCCTTCGCGAAGGCGCCGTCGTTCTGATCTTTCGCGTTATAGGTAAAGGTACGGTCCGCCCAAACGATGTCCCCTGCCCCGATCGTGTATTTCTCGATCGTGAAGGAGTATTGCGTCGCGGCGCCGCCCGCAAAGGTGTAGTTCGCATTACCGATGGTCGCGGTGACGGTGTAGCCGCCCGCATTGAACTTGCCGTCCGTATAGGCGTCGGAAGCATAGGAGAGCTCGATCTGCGCATCCTCCCCGTGCAGCGTCGGGGTCGTGTAAGTGATTTCGACCTGCCCGTCGCCGCGGAAGATGCCGTAGACGGCGTCCTCGGCCGACACCGCGATCGAGACCGCGATCGTGTACGGGTCGATGTCGAAGTCCGTCGCAACGTTTACGGGCAGCGCGTAGTTTTCCGCGCCCGTGCCCGTGATCTGCGTAACCGTGGCGGTGTAACCGCCCGCATTCGTCTGCGCGCCCGTGACCGTCAGCGCGATATCGTCGCCCGCCACCGTGCCCGTCGCCTCCGCCGCGGGAGCCTGCGCCGAACCGTTGTAGGTGAGGGAGGTGTTCGACCAGGAAATGCCGATCGTCTTTTTCGAAATGGTGAAGGAATCGCCCGTGACGTCCAGGATGAAGTTCGCCGTGTGGATGGAAACGCCGTCCGCCCAGACCGCGGTGACGGTGTAGTCGCCCGCGCTGCGGGGATCGCCGGCGAGCTGCGCGCCTGCGGCGCTATAGACGAGCTGCAGCGAGCCCGCCGTGACCCGGTCGTACACAAAGCCGCCGCCGTCGGCCGCGTTGCCCGCGATGTCGGCATCTTTGATGGCAACTTCCTGCCATTCGCCGTACGTCGCGTCCACCCCGCTCACGGTCACGCCGATCGGGCGCGCCGTGATCGTGAAGGAGACGGCTTCCGACTGCGCCGCCGCGTACGAGCCAGCCTCGCCGACGTAACCGATGACGTAGTAGGTGCCGACGTCGGTCGGCATCGTGTCGGTCACGTTCTCGGTGCCGTTCGCGTCGGTGGAGTAGCGGAAGCTCTCTTCGCCGCCCGAGATGTTGCCGCTGATCCTGGGCTGATGGTCGGCGTTCTCCCCGTACGTCCAGCTGTCGGCGTCGAGCACGATCTCGATGACGAACTGCGCGCGGGTGATCTCGTAGCGGATCGTGACGGCCGCGCCGCCCTCCGCCAAAGTATCGTACACACTCGATTCGCCGACCTGCGTCTTCAGCCCCGTCCACTTATAATTGGCGGGAGCGAGCAGGGTGAGCGTCGCGCTGTACACGCCGTAGTCGCGGGAGCTCATGTCCCGATCGACGGAATAAATGCCCTCATCCGCGTCGATGACGAGGTGGCTGCGGTTGTCCGCCGTGTACGGGATGAGGCGGTCGTTGTCGTTGGTGTTGCCGTCGATCCCCTCCGGCTCGCGCAGGATATCGTTGAGGTCGATCGCCTTCTTTTCGATGATAAAGGTGAACGTGACGTCGCCCTGCGTGCCGTCCGCCCACGCATAGTTGGTCTTGTCCGCGATGGAGACGGTGACGGTGTAGCCGCCCTCGTCGGCGTTCGTCTGCACGTTGCCGGCGATGGACAGCGCCTTGCCGCCGCCCGCCAGAGGGTACTCTTTATAGCCCTCGGGCATATAGGTCTGCGCTTCGCCGCTGTAGACAAACTCGCGCTGGTCCGCGGTCGGCTTGTCGAGCCGATAGCGCGCGATGGTGAAGTCCTGCGCGGCGTCGGCAGGCAGCTTGTAGTTGCCCGCGCCCGTGCCCGTGATCTGCGTGACTTCGGCGGTGTAGTCGCCGGCATTCGTCTGCCCGCCCGCGACCGTCAGAGCGATCTCGTCGCGGCCATAGGTACCCGTCGCCTCCGCTGTGGGAGCCTGCTCTTCGCCGTTGTAGGTGAGGGAGGTGTTCGACCAGGAAATGCCGATCTCCTTCTGCGTGATCGAGAAGGTTTCCGAAAGGCCGCTTGCGCC
Source organism: Candidatus Borkfalkia faecigallinarum (assembly GCA_019114625.1). Taxonomy (GTDB): domain Bacteria; phylum Bacillota; class Clostridia; order Christensenellales; family Borkfalkiaceae; genus Borkfalkia; species Borkfalkia faecigallinarum. The sequence continues at coordinate 25,602 of DXFD01000089.1, forward strand.
TTCGAGCGTGTAGTTGGCGTTGGTAATTTTGTCGATCGTAAGAGTATAGCTGCCGACGTCGACCGCCTTGCCTTCCGTAAGCGCGCTGCCCGCCTGCGCCGTCACCGTGCCGGTGAGCCCGACGGTGTCCGGGACGCCGTCCTTCGAGGCGAGGTTGGCGACCGTCGCTGCGGGGTTCCATGCTTCCCCGCCATATATATGGGTCAGCGTCCCCCACTCCACTTCGATCACGCGCGGGCTGATCGTAAACTCCCCCGTTGCGTCTGCGGGCAGCGTGTAGTTGTCTTTGCCCGCGCCCGTGATCTGCGTGACCGTGGCGGTGTAGCCGCCCGCATTCGTCTGCGCGCCCGCGACCGTCAGAGAGATGCCGTCGCGGTCATAGGCGTTCGTCGGCGTCGCCGCAGGCTGATGCGCCGCGCCGTCGTAAATGAACGAAGTGTCCGACCAGCCGATCGTAAGCTCGAGCGGCGTGATCTTGAAGGAGAGTTCTTTTTCGGCCGCCGTCTCGCCGTCGGGGTTCGTATCGCCCTCCCACTTGTAGTTGTCGCCGTCCGTGAGGGTCAGCGTGACGGTGTATGTATCCGCATCCACCCAATCGCTGCCCTGCGCGATGTCGTACAGGGAACTTGCCGCGATGTCGGCGGTCTGCGCCGCGCCGTTGTACGTCTTGCTGCCAAACGTGGGGACGTCGACGGCCTTCTTGGCGATCGTCCAGGTGAACGTCTTGTTTGCGGTCTCCCCGTCCGACCACACGAGGTTGGCGGTATCGCCGAGGGAGGCGGTAACGGTGTACGTCCCCGCATCGGTCGCCGTCAGCGCGCCGCTCGCAAGGTCGGCGGACGCGCCGCCCGAGATCGTGAGGGTGACGGGCGTCTCGATCGAAAGCCCGGCGGAAGGCGCCCAGCCCGCAAGCGAGGCCGTCTGCGCGCTGCCGCTGTATGTATAGCCGGGGTCGGTGAAGGAAGGAGCGGAGATCTCCAATTTGGCGATCTCGTAGGTGATCGTCAGGGTGTTGCCGCTGACCGCGTAACCTTCGCCGCCGATCTCCTCGCTCCAGGTCGCCTCGTCCGCGTCCACGATCGTAAACGTCGCGGTGCATTCGCCCGCATCGGTGCCGCCGTTATTCGTGACGGCGAGATAGCTCGCATCGTTCTCCCCCGCGTAGGTCACGGCGGGGGCCTGCGCCGCGCCCGTGTACGTGAGCGCGGAAAGCGTCGGCGCCTGCAGCACGCGCTTGCCGATCGTGAACGTGGCGAGCTCTTTGTCCTCCACCGCCGTGAAGTTGCCGCTCGCCGCGACGCGGACGGTGAGCGTGTATGTACCCGCCTCGTTGGGAAGGTTGGGTTCCGTCCCCGAGCCGGTCGTCGTGCCGCTGCCCGCCTTGCTGTACGTGTAGGTGACGTCGCCGCCGCCGTAGTTGTTCAAAAGGGTGAAGGAGACGTCGTCGTCGCGATTCCAGCGGAGCTCCCCGCCTTCATAGGCGCTGTCGCTCCATTCGATGCCGATCGGCGGCTCCGCGGGCTCGAGGGTATAGACGATGTCCATTTCGGTCTTGCTTTCGTCCTGCCCGCGGAAATAGTAGGCGGGGTTGACGAGCTCCACCGTCACGGTATAGTCGCCCGCTTCCGTCGCGACGAAGGTGCCCTTTTCGGCATTGAATGCAGGCATCACGCCGCGCGCATGGCCGCTGTATGCGACCGATTGGATCCGCATGACACCTTCACGGAAATTGTTGAGCGAAACGGTCTGCTCCGTCGTCGTGACATCTTCGCCGTCCGCCTCATACTGATAGACGCCCGAAGAGACGGTCGGAAGGTCGACCGCGACCTTATTGACCCTGACTCTGAGATAACCGGTCACGGTGTGCCCCGCCTCGGTATAGGAGATGATCAGCGACCCGCCGTTTTCGCTGTACACAAACCCTTCCGCCCCCTCGGTCGGAGTGCCGGAAGCATCGCCGTACGAGATCTTGACCGCGCCGCTTTGCAGGAGCGTCCCCGACAGCGTGCCGGTCACGCCTCCCGCATAGGTAACGGTAAAAGTAAACGGATTCGTATCCGCATAGTCCTGCCATGTCGAAAACGCGTCGACATAGCCCGGTCCGTCGATCGAAACGCTCTGCGGCTGCGCCGGATGGATGCCCGTGATCTCGACCGTGCAGGAGACACCGCGCTCGCCGCCGCCCACGAACTCATAGATCGTGATCTCTTTATCGAATGTTTCCCCTTCCGCGACGGCCGTCGTAGGCGTCAGATCCCCGTCGATCTCATAGTCCATAACGCCCATGACCGAAGAACTCCCGTCCCAGGTATAGCGCGTGACCGTCAGATAGTCGGGCAGATCGAACATGACGTCCGAATTGGAATAGAGCGGGCTGCTCTCATCGGGCGTGAACACCGCGAAGATGGAGCGCGTCGTCGAATTGCCGACGGGCGTGCCGGAAAGCTCGACCGTAGCCGCCGACTGCACGTCGCCGCAGACGGCGCGGAATTGATTCGTCTCCTGTGCGCCCTCCGCAAACACGCCGATCAGCTCGAACTCATCCGAGCCGAGCTGATATGCCTCTCCGTCCGAACCCGTCGCCGTGACGGTGAGCGCCTCCTTGATCTGCTCGTACGACGAAGCCGTCGTCGCCGAGCCCGTCAATTCGACGCTTGTGATCTCGGCGACCGTGACGTTCTCCGGCAGGGCGAGCAGACTGACTTCTCCCTGCCGTCCGTTCCCCCCGCTCTCTGCAAACGTCGGAACGATCCCGACCGAGCCCCACGCAAATACCGCCGCCGCGCACAGCGCCAGCAACAGGATAAAGCGCGCCCAAAATTTGCCTTTTGTCCTCATATTGTTTCCCTCCGATCTCTCCCGCGCGCCGATGGCGCACGGCGATGACTTGTCCGCGCGGCTTTCCGCGGGCCGCCGTTTTGTCGGCTTCCCGCAGGCCGCCTTGCGGCAAGGTGCCGCGGCGGTCTGCCCGCCGTCGGCTGCGCCGCCCCGCGATGTTCCTCGCGCTGCGGTCCCCCACATTCGTCGTTTGGCTCCGCGGCTCTATTATATGACAGAAGCCGCGCCGCTCTTTCGGATATTTTGTCATACCCTGCAAGATCGTGTCGCATTTATCCACACAGATCTTTGTCAAACAATAAACAAAATCCGAAAAAGGGTACAAGACAACTTTATGTATATTTATTATATACCCCCCCCCTTGATTTGTCAATATTTTTTTGAAAAAAGTCCGTCCCCGCATTAAAATTTTTTCCGAAGCGTCACAAACGGGCGCGTCCGCTCCCCGCACGGGCGATTTTTCCACAATTTTACACAAAAAACCGCGGGAACGCACCCCTTTCCCGCCGGCGCCTCCCCACCGAACGCCCTTTCGCCGCCCCTTTCCGCCCCTTTTGCCCCACCGAACGCCCCTTTCTCGCCCCTTTATTGCAAGCCGTCCGCCGAACGGACAGAAAAAACGGGCCGACGGAGCTTCCTCCGCCGACCCGTTCCGGCCCGAAAAATATTTTATTTTCCCTTATCCGTCTGCCCGAACTGCCCGAAATCCTCTTCCCAATAGTCGTACTGCTTGAAGTCGTAATCGTTCCATCCCTTTTCCTTCAAGTCGTAGGAGAGTCGATCCAGATGATCGTACCGAGAACTGTCTTTGCGCTGAAGACAGGTGCCTCTGTTGACCTTATACCCCTCATCAAACTCCGCCAGGATGCCGTGCGTACTGCACTCGACGATGCACGGATGCAATTTCAGATCGATGAATTTATAAGAATGGCTCACCGGCTTATAGTGTTCGTACTCCCGCGGGCAACGGAATCCGCAGGCGCGCAGGAAGGCATTCCAGCGCCTGTGTTCCAGCCATGCCAGCCGATGCAGCAGCGCCTTATGCTCCTCTTCCTCTTCCGGCGCGGCGGCGGGCTCGCCCTTCCGGCCCAGGAATCGGCAGCATTGGACAAAGACTTCCTTGTAATACTCGCGCCTGCATTCCCGATCGGCCATTTGCGGGTCTTCGAATACCGATCTTTTGACCTGCCCGATCGAAAACGCCTTATAGGCGAGGTGCTTCGCCCTGGCAATGTTCGCCCAGTAAATATAGGGATCCTTACGATATTTCTCTTCGAACTCACGCAAAAACTTTTTATCGTTCCCGCGTGCGGCGCAATATTCCTCATGAATATTCAAAGCCGCATTTCGGTCGGCCTGCGACATAAAGACGTTGTTGACGCTGTACAGATCGCGCAGGTTCCCGGCCGCGTACAGATAAAGATCGGCACGGTCCCCGTCGACGCAGCGCACTCGCCTTTCCCGATTGAGGGCGTCCGAAAGGATCGGATCGTAGATGATGTATGCAATGACCGTCCCATGGTCGGCGCTCCCGCGCTCGGCATGGTCCCGCCCGATATACATCTTCAAACGCTCCGCCGCCGTGAGGTTCTTTTCATCCGAACCGAGGGAAATGAAGAAATAATCGGTCTGCAAAAGCACACCTTCCCGGCCGAACCGCTCGACAAACCCGGACGTTTCGACGTCGCACTGCCAATAACGGACGCGGCAATAGACGGGCGATACGCCGTCCTCCCCGTCGTTATAGCGGAGAATGGGGTCGTTTTCCTGCAGAGTGTGCCGTATTTCGGGGCTGATCGAATCGATCTTGTCCCAAAAGCTCGCCTCCGTCTCCTGCGAAAGGACGTTGACGGTCATGTTGCAGTCCAGCATCTGCCCGAGCCAGTACACCGTGCGGAACATCTCCAAACCGATGCCGCCCATCCCGACGATCGTGACGGTCAGATCCACCGTCCCGTCTGCGTTCCTGCGCTTCCCGATCAGCGGCTCGTACAGCGGGATCTCCGTCAATACGTTGAGGATCAGATTCCGGTAACTGTGGACAGAGAAAAAGATCGGGAGATCCTTTTCCTTCAGCTTCCATTCTTCGAGCATCTTTTTGCGAACGGACTTCTCCAAAAGAACGTAGGCGTCGCTGTTCGTGAAGAGATCGATCTCCGTCCCTCGCACGCGCTTCTTGCCCATCGCGTCGACGACGTTGAGATAGGCCTGCAGATTTTCGCTTTCGTCCGCATCCATCAGCATCAGCCGCTTCTCCCCCCATTTATTGAGGCAGATATGCGACAAATCGTCCCGCAGACAGATCGCCCCGATCTGTTTTGCCTCCGCCAGCCGTTCGGCGCTCCGCTCCTCGCTGTTATCGACATAGACGTCCGTAAAGACCACGATCGGACCGCAAAACCGCGCCCGCAGGCCAACGGGGCGCTCGTTCAGGATATTTTTCGCCAACGCCAGAGAAGCATCGTTCAGCTCGCTGAAATAGTATTTGGGCTTCCAGATCCGCAGGCGCGCCAACAAAAGCCCGACCCGCGGAAAGATGCCCGCCAGCACTTCGAACAGAAAAGCCCCGCCGGCGATCGGCGCCACGACGTTCAAAACGGACGCATACAGGCCATAGGCGCCCGGCCAGAAGGCGCCCGCGCCCGCCAGCGCCTCCATCATCGCCTTCCCGTCCTTGATATAAAGTGTATAATCCTCGTCCAGGCTGAAAGTCTGCAGGGCGTGGATCAGGCTGTTCATGAGCTCTTCCCACCAGTACAGCCCCGTTCCGCCTTCAACGGCGCATATCGAATAATACCCGACCGCAAAGCGCAGGCACCACACCGAAAGGACCAGCGCGGCAGACCAGACGAGAAAGCGGGATCGCGGCGCCCTGCGCCGCGCCCGGCGGCCGGTGATCATTCTCCGCGCGAACCGCGCGAATTGACGGAGCAGCGGCAGGAGGATCGCCAGCACGGACAAAACGAGGCACAGGATCAGCCACGCCCTCTGCTCACCGTTCAGCTCCAAGGCCTCATTCATATCTCCTCCCTCCCCGCCGCGCGAGCGGCATTACTTTTCCGGATCGTATGCAAACCAGATCGTAATGGTCCATAATTTAGTGTTGGGATTATACCGACACTTGTTTGTGCGGATGCGCTTGTCCTTCTTCGCCGCCGCTTTGATCGCCTCATAACAGTCCGCTCCCTCCACGCACAGCGATTTCAGCGCCTGCGCGTACAGCGCCTTGTCGCGGCACTTGAAGGTGAAAAACGTACTCTTCGCGGCGGCGGCTTCGGCTGCGATCTGCTTGATCCGATCCGGGTCGTACCGCTCCAGCACGAGCCCGTTGTGCGTATAATAGTTCGCGCGCGTGGCCGTGCAGTCGGGCATCTCCACCGGATCGCTCTCGATCTTGCGCGTGCGCTGCATCTCTTTGGTCGTGATGCAGAAATAGCTGAACTCGAAGTCCCGGATCTTGATCGGCTGATTCGTATTCGATCGATCGTCCCACGTCACGTCCATATAATAGTAATCGCCGTCGACCTTCAAAATGTTCCACGCGTGCGCCTCGCCGTCGGACCCGTCATCTTTATAGATATCTCCGACCGCTTCCGCGCACTCGACGCCGCACTTTTGCAGCAGATACTGGATCGCGCGTGCATACCCCTCGCAGACCGCGCTCTTGCGCAGGAACGCCCCGCAGATCGTGCGCAGATAGTCGATCGAGTCCTTCTTCGGCCCGCCCTCGGCCTCCTGCTTTTCCAGCGCGACCGTATCGTAGTCGATCGCGGCGATCAGGCGGCTGTACAGGCGGATGGCCACATCGTAGGCGCTCATCGCGTCGGTGATCCCTTCCAGGTAGGGCTTCACCGCCTCGTCGATCTGCTTTTGCAGCGCCTGCGCCTCTTCCGCAGACGCACCGTAGTGGAGCAGGATCTCGTTCCCGCGGACCGTACAGGTGGAAAACCAGAACAGCTCGGGGCGGTCATACCGGATCGCGTGCGCGGCCTTGAATATGTCCTCGCTGCCGATCCCGCCGGCATCCGCCTTCTCTTCATGCGCCAGGATCGCCTTGACCATGGCGAAATACACCTTTTGCTGCGGCGGGGACAGCCGATCGTAATAGAAGTAGCGAAGCTCCCCTTCCGCCGCGCGATCGGGCGACGAAGGCGTATAGGCCTTGCCGAGGCATTCTTCCCCGATCGTCGGGGGCGTTTTCATGCCATCCTGCAGGTGCTCCACGCCGGAAAGTGCGGACAGATACCGGAACGGATTGTTCCGATACTGCAAATTTTGCAGCAGCTCGCGGACCAACTTGCGGTAACCGACGCCGGAAACGCTCGCCGTGCTTTCATAATAGCGGGTCCGCGCGGCCGCCTGCGCGTCCTGTCCGATGTATTGCAGATACTGCACCGAGACGAAGGCGCACAGACCTTCGGCG
>DXFD01000090.1 GCA_019114625.1 Candidatus Borkfalkia faecigallinarum
ACGCCGCTCTCGTATTTGAGCTTGCTGTACACCCCCTTGCCGGACACGGAGAACACGATCTCCTTCATGCCGCCCAGCTCCGTCTCGTTCCGCTCGACGACCTCCGTCCGCCAGCGCATGGATTCGGCATAGCGGCAGTACATATTGTACAGGTCGGCGGCGAACAGGCTCGCCTCCTCGCCGCCCGCGCCGCCGCGGATCTCCATCACGACGCTGCGGTCGTCGTTCTTGTCCTTGGGCAGGAGCAGGATGCGCAGCTCGTCGCGGATGGCTGCCAGCTTTTCCTTGCAGGCATACCCCTCCTGCGTGAGCAGGTCCTTCATCTCGCGGTCCTCCTCCGCCTCTGCGGCGGCGAAGTCCTCCTCCATCTCCCGCTCGACCTTTTTATATTCGAGATATTTTTCCGCCGTCTCCGCGATGTCCGCGTGCTCCTTGGCGCACTGCGTCCAGCGCTCCGGCTGCGCGATGACGGCGGGATCCGCCATCTCGGCGGACAGCTGGCCGTATTTTTCCAAAATATCGTCTAACTTTTTGAACATTCGCTCTTTCCGTATGGCCGCGGCCTCGCGTTACTCTTTGCCGCCCTCTTGCGCGGGCTGCTTGTCGGGCTGCTTGTCGGGCTGCTTTTCGGGCCCCTCGGAGGGCGCGGAGCCCTGTTCGGCCTCCGCGGCGGGCACGACCGCGCGCACGAAGCGCTCGATGCCGGCGTAGTCGCGGATGATGGAGACGCGCGCGAACGAGCAGAACATCTGCGCGATCTGCCTTGCCTGGCCGGCGCCGCACTCGACGAGCAGCATCCCGCCCGCCTTCAGCTTGCCGGGCGCCTCCCGCGTGAGCCGGCGGTAAAAGTCCAGCCCGTCCTCCCCGCCGTCCAGCGCGGCGGCAGGCTCGTAGTCGCGCACTTCCCGCTGCAATCCGGAAAGGTCCGCGCGCTTAATATACGGGGGATTGCACACAATAAGGTCAAACTCCCCCTCGACGGAGGCGAGCAGGTCGCTCTCGACGAGGCGGACGCAAGCGCCGTTGGCCGCGACGTTTTCCGCCGCCAGCGAGAGCGCGTCCGCGCTCTTGTCCGCCGCCGTGATCTCGACGCGGCGATCGGCGCAGTATCGGGCGAGGGCGACGGCGATGCAGCCGCTGCCCGTGCAGAGGTCGAGGATCTTGTCCCCTTCTTTGGCCGCCTTGACGGCGAGCTCGGTCAGAAGCTCGGTCTCGGGGCGGGGGATGAGGGCGCGCTCGTCCGTCTTGATCTCGCAGCCGTAAAAATCGGTGCTGCCGAGGACGTACCAGAGCGGGCGGCCCTCCATGCGCTCCCGGGCGAGCTCTTCCAGCGCGCGCACCGTGCCGGGGACGAGCAGTTTCTCGGAGGACGCCAGCTCGCTGCGCGGGACGCCCGCCTTGATCGAAACGAGCCACTCGGCGTCGCTTTCGTCGATGCCCTTCTCGGCGAAGCGCTCTTTGAGTTCCCGCACATAGTTGGGGACGGTGCGGGAGACGACGAAGCTCTCTTCGGGCAGGTCGGGGTCGGCGTCCATCGCGGCGACCTTGCGGAAGGCGGCGATCGCCACTTCCAGCATATCTTCGGTCGGCTCGCGGGTGGTGAGGAGCTGAAGCGCGAAGCCGGGCGCCTTGATCGGGAGCAGCCACTTGCTCTGCGACTTGGCGAGCAGTTTGAGGATCTCGTACGAGATGCCCGCGACCAGCGGCAGGAACAGGATCTTGATCGCGAACTGGATGAAGTAGTTGGCGACCTCGTTGTAGACGAAGATGTCCAGGTATGCGTCGCAGATCCAGTTGACGACGGAAAAGACGACGATGCTGATCGCCATGACCAGAAAGAGGAAGGTCGTGCCGCAGCGGTCGTGCAGGCGGGGGCAGGTCTTGGCGTTTTCGGGCGTCAGCTCCATGCCGCGCTCGAAGCAGGTGATCGTCTTATGCTCGGCGCCGTGATACATGAACACGCGGCGGATATCCTTCATCGCGGTGATGGCGACGATGTACAGCAGGAAGATGAGCAGGCGCAGCCCGCCCTGCGCGAGGTTGTAGCCGATGCCGTAGCGAAGCCCGGACTCTTCGGAGAAGAAGAGGTTGGACAGGAACATGGGCAGCGCGACGAACAGCCCCACCGCCAGCACGACGCCCAGCAGCGTCGCCACAAAGGAGACGGCGGACATGATGTTCAGATGCAGCTTCTCTTGGCACCACTTTTCCAATCTAGAAGGCTCGCCCTCGTCGCCGTAGACGGCGGCGCTGCGCATGAGGATCTTCGAGCCTGTGACCAGGGAGGACACGAAGCTGACCACGCCGCGCACGAGCGGGATCTTTTGAACGCGCTTCATCGCCTTCGAAGTGTTGAGGCGGCGGCTCTCCACCTGGATATGCCCTTCGGGGTCGCGCACAGCGGTCGCATACGCCGTTTTGCCGCGCATCATGACCCCTTCGAGCACGGCCTGCCCGCCGATATATGTCCTGTTCTCCTTCTTTTTGCCCATACGGCCTCCTCTGTTCCGCCCGATGCCCCAAAAAAAGAAAATCAGCCCCAAGCACACCTCAGAGCTGAAACATCCATACTAAATTCCGTATCTTTTTTTGAACTTGTCGACTCGACCGCCTGTATCTACGAGTTTCTGTCTGCCGGTGAAGAAGGGATGGCATTTGCTGCAAATATCCACTTTCAGCGTATCTCCTTTCTTGGTCGTGCCGGTCTTGAACGTCGCCCCGCACGCACAGGTCACCGTGACCTCGTGATAATCGGGATGAATATCGGGTTTCATGACTTTCACCTCTCCGTGCTTACTTTCTTTCATCAAGATGCTGACTTATTATATATTATTTTCGCCTTCAAGTCAAATCAAATCGCGCCACTTTCCGAAAAAAATTCACTTTTCCCGAAAACGGCGGAGCTTGCCCCGCTTCCCCCTCCCGCGGCGGGCGCAAAAGGCGGCGGCGAGTCGAAAAAACTGCCCTTTCCCGCCGCGGCGGAGAGGGAAACGAAGTTTGCTCCCCCTTTTCGCTTGCAAATTTCGCCGAGTTGGTCTATAATGGACGCAGAATACGGGAGCTTGTCGCCTTGCCGCGGCACCGCGGCGGGCTTCAAAGGAGTTTTATGAAGATCTGGAAGATCCTTTCCCCCAAAGTATTGACGGCAGAGGAGCGGCCCGACAACATCACGACGGACACGCAGGCAAAGGTCAAGGTGACCCGCCTGCTGTTCTCCGAGAACGAGGCGCGCGCCTATATCGGCACGCCGCGCCCCAAGTACCCGGTCGTACCCGGCCGGTTCGCCGTGGGCGTCGTGGCGGAGACGGGCAAAGGATGTTTACGGACGGAGAAGAACACGCGCGTGTATATCCACGACGTGATCCCCTGCGGCGAATGCGCGCGCTGCCGCGCGGGCGACGCGGAAAACTGCGCCTCCATGCGCGCCGCCGGAACGGCCTGCGAGGGGTACCTGCGCGACTTCGTCGTGACGGACGAATCCAACCTCTCCCCCCTCCCCCTCTCCGTTTCGGATGACGAGGCGCTGTTCATCGGCATCGTGTCGCTGTGCGAAGCGGTCATCGACCGCCTCCGGGTCGGAAAGGGCGACCATATCGCCGTGTTCGGCGGGCGGGAGATGGGGAACATCCTCTGCCAGCTGCTCATCTATCATCAGGCGGTGCCCATCTTCGTGGACCCGGACGACGGCGCGCTCGCCCTCGCGGCGCAGTGCGGCATCTATTATACCGTGCGCGCGGACCAGGCGATGGAGGAGAATATCTGCCGCATCACCGGCGGACGCCTCGCCAAGGATAGCGTCTATTTCAGCGGGAGCGACCTTTCCCCCTCCCTGCCCTTCGCCTATACGGCCGCGGACGGAACGGTGATCTACACGGGGTTCGACTTCCCCGACGTGACGGTGGCCGTCCGGCAGGCGCTCGAAAAGCGGCTGACCGTGACCGCCGTGACCAACGACTACTCCAACAACTCGACGGCGATCAACCTCATCGTCAACAAGGCGATCAACCTCGCGCCCTTCCGCAAAGACGTACGGCCGGTCGCGGACATCGCCAAGCTGTTTGAAGAAGCCGCCGCCCGCCGGGAAGCGGGCGACCGCGTCCCCTATACCGTCGTCAACATGATCTGAACGGGCGCGCTTTCCTCAGGAGAAAACCCATGCGGCTGAAAAAACTCTGGAGACTGCTGACGAGCAAATTTATGCTCGTCTGCTTTTTGTTGCTGATCGAAGTGGCGCTGCTGCCCACGGCGATCATCCTGCTTTCGATCTATAACGTGACCGCCGCCATCGTGTGCGCCGCCGTCATCGTCGTGCTCAACGCCGTGCTGACCATTTATATCATCAACACGGACATGAACGCGGATTACAAGATCGCGTGGATCGTGCTCATCCTGCTGCTGCCGCCCGTCGGCGCCATCTTCTTCCTGCTGCTGCGCGCGCGGCCCAAGCCGCGGCGCAAGCTGAAAAAGCTGCGCGCGGACGGGAGCGTCGAGGAGGACCCGCTGTACGAGGGCGCGGACAAGCTGCCGACCTCCTTTGACGGCGCCGACGAATTCGCCCGCCAATGCGCGCTGTACACGGCCAAACAGGGCGGACTGCCCGCGACCGATTACACGCACGTCGAATACTTTACGACGGGCGAGGATTACGAAAGGCGGCTGCTCGAAGAGCTGGAAAAGGCGGAGCGCTATATCTTCCTCGAATATTTCATCATCGCCCGCGGCAAGTTCTGGGGGGAGGTGCTGGACATCCTGCGCCGCAAGCGCAAGGCGGGGCTGGACGTGCGCGTCATCTACGACGACATCGGCTCCATGTTCAAAGTGCCGACCAACTACGCGGAGATGCTGGAAAAGGAAGGCATCCCCTGCATCTGCTTCAACCGGTTCCGCCCCGTCCTCGACGTGGCGCAGAACAACCGCACCCACCGCAAGATCGCGGTCGTCGACGGCAGGGTCGCCTTTACGGGCGGCATCAACCTCGCCGACGAATATATCAACGCGACCCACCCCTTCGGGCACTGGAAGGACACGGGCGTGCTGTTTGAAGGCCGCGCCGTGCAGAACATGACCGCCCTCTTTTTGCAGACGTGGGCGCTCAAAGGGGAGGAGGCGGACACCGCCCGCTATCTTTCGGACGCGCCGTCCGGCAAACCCTGCCTCTGCTTCGGCGACTCCCCCTTCGACGGCGACCGCAACCTGTGCGAGGACCTGTACCTGCGCCTCATCTACAACGCCAAAAAGTACGTCTATATCTTCACCCCCTATCTCATCCCCGACGAGGAGATGAAGCGCGCGCTCATCACGGCGGCGCGCTCGGGCGTGGACGTGCGCATCCTCGTGCCGCATATCCCCGATAAGCGATATGTATTCGCCGTCACCAAGGCGTTCGCCGTGCATCTTGCCAAACAGGGCATCCGCGTGTACCGCTACACGCCCGGCTTTGTCCACGCCAAGAGCATCGTCGCCGACGGAAAATATTGCGTGATCGGGTCGTCGAACATCGATTTCCGCAGCTTTTACCTGCACTTCGAGAACAACATGATGTTCTTCGACGAGGAGATGAGCGGCGCGATCGAAAAAGATTTCCTCGACGCGTGCGAAAAGAGCGCGCCGATCATGCCCATACTCAAAGATAACTGGCTCAAAGCGCTCTGCCGCGCCATCCTGCGCTACTTTGCGCCGCTCATGTGACGGACGAAAAGAGAAAATGATCCGATTGATCGCAAGCGACTTAGACGGGACGCTGCTCGACCCCGCAGGCAATCTGCCCGCCGGCACCTTCCCCGCCATCGAAAAACTGTATAGCCTGGGCGTCCTGTTCTGCGCCGCGAGCGGGCGGCAGCTGACGGCGCTGACCTCGATGTTCGCGCCCGTCGCCGACAAGATCCTCTTTATGGCGGAAAACGGCGCCATCCTCGCCTACCGCGGCGAGATACTGCGCTGCGTGACCATCCCGCAGGAGGACGTGCTGCGCGCCCTGGACAGCATCGCGGCGATCCCGCGCGCGCTGCCGCTGCTCTGCACCGCCGATCGCGCCTATTACGAAGAGACGGGCGGCGGCGAATTTCTGCCCCTCGTGCAGGCCTCTTACGTCTCCAACGCCCGCCGTCCGCTGCGCGAGATCGCGCGGGAGGAAGGGGTCTGCAAGATCGCCGTCTATGACGAGCTCGGGCCGGAAAACAACGCCATGCGCGCCCTGCCGCAGGCGCTGCCGGGGCTGCGCGTCATCCAGTCGGGCGGGAACTGGCTGGATATTTCGGTACCAGACGCCAACAAGGGGGACGCGATGCGCTTCCTGCGCGAGCGGTTCGCCCTCTCCCGCGAAGAGTGCGCCGCCTTCGGCGACCACATGAACGACTACGAGATGCTGCTCGAATGCGGGCACCCCTATGTGACGGGCAACGCCTATCCGCCCCTCAAACGGCGCATCGGCAACGCGGTCCGCTCCAATGCGGAAAACGGCGTCGTGCGCGCGCTGCAACACATCGCGGACGGCCTGCTGCCGAACGGCCGGCCGATGAACGAAAACACATCCGCTTGAAGGGCATCCGCAAAGGAGCCGGCGACCGCCGGCTCCCGTTTTTTATGATCGGATACCCGCGCCCGTCCGCGGGTCTTTTGCCGCAAAAAAAGAGCGGGGATACCGCTCCTTTGGGCCGCGCAATCCGGCCGCCGCGCGGCGGCTGTACAAAATGCCGTCATTCCCTCCGTGCAAAATGCCGCCATGGCCGCCGCGCAAAACGCCGAGACGGCAGCCATATACAATGCCGAGACGGCATCTTTACAAAATATCGATCTGGCAGGCGCGCATGGCGTCGAGCGCCGTCCGATGGGCGGCGGGCGTGACGCCCGCGCAGCAATCCGCGCGCACGCAGACGCGCATCTCCGGGCAGAACGCCTTCAAAAGCAGCGCGTTGGAGATGACGCAGATGTCCGTACACACGCCGATCAGCTCCGCCTCCGCGAATTTTTCTTCCGAAACATATTGCGCGAGCGCGACGGAGCCGAAGCAGGGCTTGTCGAAGCAGGCATCCCCCGCCGCATACAGCCCGTCGGCGATCTGCCAGCCCTTCTCCCCGCGGATGCAGTGCGGAACGGGCAGGCGCTTCCCCTCCTGCGTGGCGAGATACTCCGCCCCGTGCGTGTCGCGGGTGAAGGCGACTTTTTCTCCCCGCGCGCGGGCGAGCGCGATGCGGGCGCGCACGGCGGGCAGGATCACGGCCGCCTCCGGCGTGCCCAGGGCGCCGTCGATGAAGTCCGCCTGCATATCGACGACGATCAGGATCTTGTCTTGTCCGTTTTGCGTCATTCTCTCTTCCCCGCGCGCGGCGCGCGCCTTTCAGTCTTTGCCGACGATCTCGGCGTTGTAGCGTTCGATGCACTTTTCCACGATGTGCAGAGCGCTCTCCCGCCCCTTGATCTCCTTGACGGAGGTCTTTTTGTGTTCGAGGACCTTGTACACCTCGAAAAAGTGCATCATTTCATCAAAGATATGATGCGGCAGCTGCGAAATGTCGTTGTAGAGGTTGTACATCGGCTCGCGGAAGGGAATGGCGATGATCTTTTCGTCCATCTTTCCGTCGTCGATCATGTTGATGACGCCGATCGGGTAGCACTGCACCAGCGTGGCGGGCAGGATGGGCTCGCTGCAAAGGACGAGCACGTCGAGCGGATCGCCGTCGTCCGCCAGCGTGCGCGGAATAAACCCGTAGCTCGCCGGATAGACGGTGGACGTGTACAGGACGCGGTCCAGGCGCAGCACGCCCGTCTCCTTGTCCAGCTCGTACTTGCTCTTGGAGCCCTTCTGGATCTCGATATAACACATAAAATCTTCCGTTTGGATGCGTTTCGGATCGATATCGTGCCAAATATTCATACATATTCCTCCCTATTGCGTTTATTGTACCATAAAAAACGGCAAAAGGCAAGACTTCGTCGAAATTTTCCGAAGTTGCGCCGCCGACGGGGACAACCGGACGATTTTATGCCACAAGCGGCCGACTTTGCACACAACCTTGCGGGCGTTTTGCCCCTCCCGCGGCCGCCCTTATACACATCCTTGCGGGCGTTTTGCCAAGACGATTGCCGCCCCGCGCACAAATACACAAAAGTTTTGGAAAAAGCGCGGAAATACTTTGACTTTTGGGCGGAATTATGGTATTATAATTTGGCATGGAAGGCGCTGCCGGCCATGCGCGAGCCAAAACGTGCAGAAGTACCCAAGTGGCTCAAGGGGCTCCCCTGCTAAGGGAGTAGTACGGGAATACCGTAGCGCGGGTTCAAATCCCGCCTTCTGCGCCATGCGGGAATAATACGAACTCTTTTTCGGAGTTCGTATTATTTTTTGCCCGCGATCTCTTCGGGAGGATCGGCCGAGGCGTACAAGTCCTCTTCGATGGAACAAACTCGGATGCAAGCGGCAGCCTGCTCCTGCGAATTTTTGGACACCGAATAAATGCAAAAGGCGATGACGAACATGATCACGAGCCCTGCAATACAGATGCCGAAAGCGATCATGGCGTTACGCTTCATTTCCGCTTTTTCGCGCTGTTTCCCGCGAGCCCCTCGAGGACTGCGCCCGGCCTCTTCGCACCGCTTCGCCGGCTGACATACTTGCTGCTGCAGGGCGAGAGCCGATTGCAAAACGCCCCATTTTTGATACTTGCCGCACCAATCATTGTCACGGACGGCTTTCCCGCAATATGAACTACGTTGATTGGAACAAGTGCCTTTCGCCTCTGTTTCGACACTGTCTCCAAACACGATACCGTTCTTATATTTTCGCTGCCCGCAGAAAAACTCACACGACCAGCATCGATCTTTTTGGAAATTGGAATGAACAGACATGATACGGCCCCGTTCGGCTATCGCCAATCCTGCATCAGCTCCAAATAGCAGCCGATCGAATCTTTGAGCTTTTTGAGAAAGGCTTCTTCGTTTGCCACGGTCGTTCCGTTGGGCAAGCAACCGATCTGCTTCGGAAAATAGTTGGTTTTACCGCCTCTTTGCAGCACCATCCCTTTCGTATCGAAAAAGCCGTTTTGCCTGATCTTTTCAATGAGTTCCTGCTGCTGCGGGATATCGCCGACGGGCATACCATAACAGAGAAAACGGATATTGATGTTCCTTTCCGCGCTGCTTCCGTCTTTGGGCAGACAATCCCTGCTGCGTATTTCAAGCGTTGGCACTTTCTTGTCGTATCCGCTTTTCCAAATACTCATATACACATACGGATACGGCCCCGCCTTCGTCACAAAAAATGCACATCGATCCTCATATTCCGAAAGCTGCGGTTTGACCGTCTTTTCAAAATAGGCGATCCATTTCAAATAATCGATATGCGAATCGTTCCCTTCGGGCATGGCGGTGTTCTGCGTCGCACGATATACATGGACGACGTGTTCCGCATATTGACGCAAGATCAGGTTTTTTGCGCCGATATATTTTTCAAAGAGCGGCAAGATCTTTTCGATCGAATAAACGCGCCACGGATTTATGCCGTTTGCCCCTTTGACCCTCGTTTCCTCGTCTGCGCGCACGACGTCCGTCTTATAAAAGATTTTGTATATGCGGTCGCTTTTGCACCATTGATCGATATGAGAATCATAGCGCTGTAATTGCTCGTGCTCCTGCGAATAAGTCTTGTCTTCAATAAACAATTCCGCCGTTGTATTGTCTTGCAGCGTTATCCGGACGACGACATCGATATTGCACCATTGCGCTTTTGAAGTTATGTCTTTGACCTCGTCGAGGTCGATGCCGCAAAATTCCTGCAGCAGGTCGCCGGCGGCATCCCGAAGTTCGGGGTCGTCGTAATTTTCGAACAGCCATCGCAGAAAAGCGTCCTGCGAAAGCTCCCTCGTCGCAAAATCAAATAAGTTCTTCATGCGTTTCTCCTTTGCCTTTTCGCCGCTTTATAGAACGGGAGGAACGCCGTGCAAGGCGCTCCTCCCCTCTTTGTTTACAGATCCGATTCAGTTCTGCCCGTCTTCCGCGCCTTCCGGCAGCGGGATCGTGATCATGATCCCCGTGCCGTCGCCGACGACGTCGGGCAGCTCGCCGTTCCATTTGGCGAGGTATTCGAGGTATTGCAGGTAGTCGAGGATCACCTTCTCGCCGCCCGCGCCGTCGCCCCAGTCGATCTCGAAAGAGGTATCGCCCTCCGCGCCCGTGACTTCGGTGACGGTATAGCCGAGCGTGCGCGCCAGCTCGACGATCTTGATCGACGCGGCATACGCCTCCGCTTCCGCCAGCGCCTTCTGCGCGTTCGCCTCGCCCTGCGCCTCTTCCAGGCGCGCCTCCGCAGCGCGCTTCGCCACTTCCAGCTGCTGCTCCGCCTTCGTGATGGCGGCTTCCTTTTCGCGCTCGGCGATCATCTGCGCCTCGACCGCCGCCTCGTACGCGTCGGTGAAGCCGATATCCGTCAAAACCACCGTGCGCACGTTGACGTAGTAGCTCTCGTCGATCTTTTCCATCGTGCTCGAGGTGATGTTCATCGACAGCTCGGCGCGGCTCTGGATGATCTCGTCCGCCGTGCTGCCCGCCATGACGTTCTTCATCGTGTCGATGGCGACGCTCTCGATGCGGCTGTTGAGGATGTCGAGCGAGCCGTATGTATTGGCGATATCCAGCACCTTCGTCGTGTCGATCTGGTATTGGACGGTCATGCCGACGTCCATCGTCTGCGCGTCCTTCGAATACGCCTGCGTCACGATGGACAGATCCTGCACCTTTGCGTCGTAATAAGTGTACGTCTCCGTCATCCAGAAGTCGAAATAGGTGCCCGCCGTGCGCACGCCGCGCGCCTCGCCGAGGTGCTTGACCACCGCGACTTCGCCCGCCTCCACCGTGTGGATGCTGAACGGCACGAAGACAAACAAGAGGGCAAAAACGCCGCCCGCCGCCAAAGCCAAAATGCCGTTCCGCTTCTTTTCCGCGCTCACGCCGCCCTTGCCGGGGCGGTACAGAACGACCGCGCCGACGGTCAGGCCGGCGATCGCCAGCGCACCAAACACGACCGCTAAAAGAAATCCGATCATATTCTTCCTTTTCCTCCCTTTCTGAAAAAGCAAAATCTACTGCCAAAATGCCCCTGCCGGCACGCGCCGAAGCTGCGCCCGCAGGGGACCGAACGCTCCCGCGCCGCGGTCAAGCCGCGCGGGGCGCGCTCACTCCTGCGCCGCTTTACCGAAAAATTCGCGGTAGATGGCGCGCAGGCAGCGCTCGTAGTCGGCGTTGTCGATGCCGACGATGATATTGAGCTCGCTCGAGCCCTGGTCGATCATACGGACATTGATACCCGCCTCGCTCAACGCGCCGAACAGGCGCGCCGAGGTGCCGACGCTCGCCGCCATGCCGTGGCCGACCGTCGCCACGAGGGCGATACTTTCCAGCACGCGGATGTAGTCGGGGCGGACCGCCGCGCGGATCTGTTCGAGCAGGCGGTCGAGCATCCCGTCCGCGAGATAGCGGCTTTCGATGACGACGGAGAGGGTATCGATGCCCGTGGGCATATGTTCAAAGTTGACGCCGTCCTCCTCGAGGATGGAGAGCACCTTGCGGGCAAAGCCGACCTCGGCGTTCATCATCGATTTTTCCAGGAAAATGACGGTGAAATCCTTCTTGCCCGCGATGCCGGTGACGATGTTGCCGTGCTTTTTATACTTTTTGGAGGGCAGGATCAGGGTGCCGGGGTCCTGCGGGCGGAAGGTGTTTTTGATCTTGATGGGGATGTCGCCCTTGCGCACGGGGAAGATGGAATCGGCGTGCAGCACGTTGGCGCCCATATACGAGAGCTCGCGCAGCTCCTTGAAGGAGATGACCTCGATCTTTTCCGGCTTTTCCACGATGCGCGGGTCTGCCGCGAGGAAGCCGCTGACGTCCGTCCAGTTCTCGTACAGGTCGGCGTCGACGGCGCGCGCGACGATGGAGCCGCTGATGTCGCTTCCGCCGCGCGAGAAGGTCTTGATATTGCCCGCCGCGTCCGTGCCGTAAAAGCCGGGGATGACGGCGTTGGGGCAGTTTTGCAGCCGCTCCGCGATGACCGGATAGGACTTCTCCTCGTCGAACGCGCCGCGCTCGTCAAAGAACACGAGGTCCTTCGCATCCACGAACTCCCAGCCCAGCTTCGCCGCGATGACGCGGGCGTTGAGGTACTCGCCGCGGGAGGCCGCGAAATCCGCGCTCTTGCGCGCATCGATCTCCCGCTCCGTCTCGTCGAGGATGCCGTCGATGTCAAAGCCTTCCAGCCCCAGCTCCTCCACGATGGAGACAAAGCGGCGGCGCACGGCCGCGAACGCGGCGGCGCAGCTGCCAGTCTCGCAGGCGGCGCGATAGCAGTTGTACAGGAGGTCGGTGACCTTGATGTCCGCGGAAAAGCGCTTGCCGGGCGCGGACACGACCGCATAGCGGCGGGCTGGGTCGGAACGCAGGATGTCCGCCACCCTGCCGATATTGCTGCCGTCCGCCAAAGACGAGCCTCCGAATTTACAGACGATGAGTTTCATGCGCGTATCTCCTTACCTTCGACGTAGTATCGTTTCTCCTCGCTTTCCCCCATCGAAAAGGTCTTGCGCGGCAGGCTTCCGCCCCGCTTGACCAAGCCAAACAGCGACGATTTTTCCATCGCCGGCAAGAGTATGCCGGCGGAATCGGGATGTTCTTCCGTATAGGCGCGGACCGCCTCTTCGCCGTGGACGAAATCGACGCTGCCGCCCTTGCGCAGCATATACTCGTCGATGTACGCGTCGACGGCCGCCACCGCCGCGGGGACCTCCTCCGCGACGCCGAGCGGGATCTTCCGCCCGTGCACGCACAGCCCGCCCTCGGCCCTGCCGAAGGGGCGCAGCCCGCGCGCGAAGTCGTCCGGGTCCACCCCCTTGACGAGGCGGTGGATCGCCTCGAAGCGGATGCCCTGGTCGTAGATATTCACCGCTTCACACAGGGCGAACCGCGCGGGATGCACGGCGCGCTCCGCTTCGGACAGGCCCGCCTTGCAGCGCTCCCACGCCGCCTTTGCCGTGGCAAGGGAATGGTTGCCGTCTCCCACCATGAACAGGAGCCCGTCGCGGACAAGCCCCGCAAACGCGTCGAGCACGGGCTGCACGTCCGCGATAAAGTCGCCGCGGATGCGCCCGCCGCCCATGTTCAGCGCAAAGTCGTACAGCGTGCCGCTGCGGTGCGAGCGCGCCGCCGCCGCCACCGCGCCCTGCATGTCCTCGTACAGGAGCAGGATGTGCGGAAATTCGATGTCGGCCGCCTCGCGGATCTTCAGGCGGGGCGGGATGCGCTCGAGGATGGTCGCCTCGGTGGCGCGGATGAGCGCGTCGCTCTGCTTCTCGAAGGAATACGCCTCGAGATCCACCGCCAGCACGATGCCCGTGCGCACGGGCATACCGGGCGCCGTCCGCTGCACCAGCACGAAGCCGGGCGGCAGGGTGCGGAACACGCCGCGCGCGCGATAGTCGCGCATCGTCTCCGCGATCTTGGCGATGCGGGCGGGACAGTCGGCGTCCTCGAGATAGACCTCGGGCAGGGTCAGGCGCAGCGTGGACGGCTTGTCCCCGACGAGGGCGTCCAGCGCGCTCCAATAGGCGCGGTCGGACGTGTGCTGGTCGCAGGCGATGACCGCCCAGGCGGTCATGTCGGCATCCGGCTGCGGGAGCAGGATGCGCGGTACAAAAATACAGCTGTTCTTCATTGGTGTGCGCGTCCTTCCTCAGCCGCCGTAATTGACCAGCGCGAACACGACGACCGCCAGGACGATCGCGACGACCTTGATGGGGATGTTGTCGATAAAGATGCCCGCGACGCGGCGCCAGAAGCTCTTTTCTCTCATATCCGTTTCCTCCCGTCTGCGCTCAGATCTTTCCAGTAATATTCGTTGAGCGTCTTTTTCAGCAGATCGTAATCCGCATAGCGCGAGATCTTGCCGCGCTGGGCGATGGTGATGATGCCCGTCTCCTCCGAGACGATGAGCGCGGTGACGTTGGACGTCTCGGTGATGCCGATGCCCGCGCGGTGACGGGTGCCGAGCTCTTTGGGGATGTTCACGTTCTGCGTCAGGGGCAGGAAGCACCCCGCCGCCTGGATCTTGTAATTGTTGATGATCATCGCCCCGTCGTGCAGCGGCGCCTTGACGAAGAAGATGCCCTCGATCAGCTGCGAGGAGATGTTGGCGTCGAGGATGACGCCGCTTTCGAGCACCTGCGCGGGGATGTTGTCGTTGGAGAGGATGATGAGGGCGCCGATGTTGTCCTTGGACAAATTCTGCAGCGCCTTGATGATCTCCGAGACGTAGCGGGCGACCTCCTCCTTGCTGACCGCTGCCTGGTGGCCCGGCTTTTCGGCAAGGACGTTGATGGAATTGAGGCCGAGGATGTCGCGCTTGACTTCGACGTTGAAGATGACCAGCACCAAACCCGCGAGCAGGATGGGGACGACCATGAAGACTTCGCCGTTCAGGTCGGTATTGCCCACGAAGATGATGCCCGTGACGAGGACTAAAAGGGTGAACAGGGCGATCATGAAGCGCACGTTGCTGTTCTTCAGGATGCGGAACACATAATAGAAGATGACGGCGAACAGGATGATCTCCAGCGCGTCGATCACCCCGAACGGGACGAACGCCGCGCGCAGGTTATCCAAGATCTCTTTTAACATAGACAGACTCCGTTGACCGGCGCGGTAAGGCGGGCCGGTACAGTTGTATTTTACAGGAAAATGCGGAAAAAGAAAAGCGTTTTACCCCTCCGTTCCGCCGATATTTGCGCCGCCGCCGAAAAACAGCTGCGCGTTGACGCGGAGCAGCGCCGACGGCGGGGTCAGTTCCCCCCTTTTGACGGCGTTGATGCAGCCGAAGATCTCCTGCCAGAGCCCGCGCACCCGACGCTCGCCGAGCGCCGCCGCCTGACGGCGGTTGACCTTGACGGCGTACTCCTTTATGCCGAGGATGCCCGCCGTCTCCGCGTCGCTCTTGCCGAGAAGGCAGATCTCGTACATGGTGCGGTAGTAGGCGCACAGCGTGTTGAGCAGCGCCATCTCGTCCGCGCCCTTTTCGAGAAGTTCCCGCTGGACGGAGAGATATTTGGCGTGATTGCGCAGCGCGAGGGCGTTGGTCATCTCGTACATCTTGTACGCGCTGTCGCGGTAGACGACCGCGTCCACGTCCTCCGCCGCGAGCGCGCCCCCCTCGCCCGCGTAGGCGATCAGCTTTTCCACCTCGCCCGCGATGCGGGACATATCGGACAGGCAGTAATGCAGGATGCGCTCGCAGCACTCGGTGTCCGCGCGGACGCCCGCCTGCTTGAAGCGGGTGAAGATCCAGCGCAGCAGCGTCTCCTCGTCCCCGCGCGAGCAGTCCACCCACGTCACGCCCGGCGCCTTTTTCAAATCGAACGGCCTGCCCTTGGGCGGGACGGAATTGACGATGAGCAGGATGGTGCTCGGCGGCGGATCTTCCAGATACCGGCGCAGGTACTGCTCGTACTCGCGCTCGCTCGGATAGAAGTCCGTCACCTTGACGATGCGCTTTTCGCTGAGGAAAGGAAAACTCTGCGCCGCCGCGACGAGGTCCGCCAGCGCGCCGCCGTGCAGCGTTTCGCCGCGGAACAGGGAAAAATCGAGGGTCGGCTCGCGCAGAAATTTCGCGCGGAGCATCGCCTCCCCCCGCTCCTTGAAATATTCTTCTTCGCCGTCGAACAGATAGACGGGCCTGGCGCCCTCTTCGAGGCTCTTTTTGAACAGTACGAACTTCATTCACGCCCTTCCTTTGATGGAGATTATACCATTTTTGCGGCCGATTTGCAAGTCGCCGGAAGAATATACGGAAGGTTTTCCCGCGGCGGGGCCGAAATACGCTTCCTGCGCGGGAGAAAGCGCGTCCGCGCCGCCCGGCTCCTGCGCGATGAACAGATCGCAGCGGGGAAGCCGTTCGGGCAGTTCGCCCATCGAGATGAGCACGCCCGCGCCGCCGAAATCCCAGTACAGCGTCTCCTCGTTCAGAAAGATCGCCTCCCCGCCGCCGAAGGAGAAGAAGGCGGGCTCCGACCGCACTTCCACCGTGCGGAAGAGGGACGCGGGGAACTCCGCCTCCTCCGCGACGTACAGCACGTCCGCCTCCGCGTATTGCAGCAGCGTGGGAAGGGACGCGTTCACCTCGAAGGCGGGCGCGAGGAAGATGACCTCGGAAAAGCGGTCGATGCCCTCGCGCAGGCAGAGCTGCTCGAGAAAGTCGCCGTCCGGCCGCCCGGAAGCGATCAGCCCGACGCCGCCCTCGTGCCGCACGACCAGCGCGCTGCCGCCGTAGTCGGCGGTGAGCAGGAAGGTCGCCTCGTACCCGACGGGGACGTTCGTGAAGATCATGCCCGCGGCGAGCGCCCCGCTCAGCAGCAGGCAGGCCGCCGCGCGCGGGAGGGGGCGCAGGTTGACCTTCCCCGATAAAAACAGGCAGAGCAGATACCAGAGCAGCGCGCAGGCGCCGAAGGCGAAGCCGCCGATCAGCCAGAACCGGAAGTCGAGGGCGAGGACGGGGAAGATGCAGAGGCGCAGGACGTATTCGGGGAGAAAGAGGATGACGCCCGCCGCAAAGGGAAGCAGGCAGGCGAGCAGCGCGAACACGAACAGGACGCCGTACGCCGCGCTGACCAGCGGCACGAAGAGCAGGTTGAGCGCGAGCCCGATGCCCGACGTATAGCCAAAGCTGTCGATGAGGATGGGAAAGACCGCAATCTGCGCGGACAGGGCGACGCCCAGCGCGGAGGAGGCGGAACGGGGCAGGCGGAGGCGGGTAAAGAGGCGCGCGATCGGTCCGCCCAGCACGATGATGCCCGCCGCCGCGGCGACGGAGAGGCTGAACCCGACCGAGAACAGATAGTGCGGATGCACGATGAGCACGACGAGGAACGCCGCCGAGACCGAGCTGACCCGGTCGTAGGCGAACCCGCCCGCGTCCATGAGCATGAGGACGATGCACATGACCAGCGCGCGGACGGCGGAGGGCGCAAAGCCGCAGACGCCGGCGTAGAAGATGAGCAGCGCCGCGATGGCGGGGACGTAGAAGCGGGCGCGCACGCGCAGGCGCTTGCACACGAACAGGAGCGCCGCATAGACGATGGCAAAGTTCATGCCCGACACGGCAAAGATGTGCGCGACGCCGCCGTAGCGGAAGTTTTGCAGCACGTCTCCGTCCATCCAGCCGCTGTTGCCCGTGAGCAGGGCGAAGGCGAGCGCGGCGTTCTCCGTGTCCATGTGTTCGAAGAGCAGATCGCGCAGGTATTCGTTGACCGCCCCGAACAGGCCGGGCGAGCCCTCCGACAGCACGGTCAGGTCCCCGCGGGAGAGGAAGGCGGTGTAGCGCACCCCTTCGACGATATACGAGGCGTTGACGCGGCCGTACGAGAGGGCGTCGTAAGTGGAGATCTCCCCCGCGAAGGTGACGCGCGCGCCGAGCGGAAGATCCGCGTCGCCGTAGACGTAGGCGCGCAGCCTGCCCTCGGACGCGATCGCCTCCCCTTCCGGCGTATAGAAAACGACCTCCCCGAAGGTGAGGGACGTCGTCTTTTCGGTGCGGCCGACCTCTTTGAGGACGCCCGTGACGACCGCCTCCCCCGCGACGGCGGGCGAGCGCTCGAAGTCCGCCGTGCGCATCCCGAAGGAGAGCGAGCCGACCGCGCACGCGATGCCGAGCGCGAGCGCGAACAGCAGGACGCCGGACACGGCGCGGCGGCCGGCGCGGAACAGGAAGGGAAGGGTCGCCGCGGCGACGGCCAGCACGGGCGCCGCCCACAGGGAAAGGACGCCGAAGCGGTACGCCAAAAAGATGCCCACGCCGAACGCCGCCGCCAGAAACAGCAGCGGGCGAAAATTGAACGGGCGGGCGCCGCGATACAGGATATGCCCTTCTCTCCCCTTTTCCATCTTATCCCCCGTCAGACAACGATCTCGATCCTCCAGACGCCGTCCGCGCCGAGCACGGCATCCTCCCCGTACCGCACGGGCGCATCCGCCGGATAGGGCGACTCGCCCGCAAAGCCCGCCAGCGCGAACAGTTCCCCGTACGTCGTGCCGTACGGGAGCGCGTAGCTGCCGGGGAAGGCGACGCCGTCGCCGCGGATCAGGACGCAGATCTCCCCGCCGTACGGCGCTTCCTGCCCGACCGGCACGGCCAGCCCCTCCGTGCGGGGCGGAACGGGGGCGGGCAGCAGCGCGGCGGCGCAGGCTATGGCGACCGCCGCCGCCCCGACGACGCACTTGATCAGACGCGCGCGCATATCAGGCGAGGCTGATGCGGTCGCTGACCGAGCGCACGAACAGCGCGCGGTCGACCGCCAGCGCGACGCAGTCGTTGAGGAAGGCGACGAGCGCGTCGCCCGGCCGCTGCACCTTCCACTCCGCCAGGATGCGCGCGTTGAGTTCGTCCGCATACAGGCTGACCTTGTTTTCGAGGATACCGCGGGCGAGCGCGATCACCTCGTACGGGGTAAAGTCCTCGGCAGAGGCGCGCGTCGGCTCCTCTTCCGTGCGGAAAAAGTCCATCGCGAGGCACTTGTCCGTCTTGCGGTAGTAGGTGCGGCCGCACAGCGTCTCGCTGCGGAAATGGCAGGCGGCGATGAGGGCGCGCAGGCGCTCCTCCACCCGCGCGCCGCCCTTGCGGATCCCGAGGGAGTCGAGGCAGCGCTCGATGAGGAACGCCTCGCCGATCGGCTCCTCGGCGGCGACGATCGCTTTGAGGCGGGCGGCGATCTCCGCGTCGTGGCCGCCGCCCGTGACGAAGGCGGCGCTCTCGGCGAGGGTGTCGAGCTTGGCGAACCGATAGGCGCGGCGGTAGCGGCCGAGGCGGTCGCGCGCCCCCTTTTCGGCGCCGGTCAGGCGGTCGAGCGTCTCTTTGATGCGCTTGATCTCGCGCTTGGGGTTGTTGAGGAAGTCGAGCGTGTACAGGCGCAGCACGTTCCAGTTGTTGCGCTTGAGCGTCTGTACCTGCAGGACGCTGCGGTCGCGCGCGCAGGACGCCGCCGACGCGGGCCCGTCGCACAGGACGGCGAGGATGAACTTTCCGCCGCCGCGCGGGTCGAGCACGGCGCAGTCGATCTTGAAGTCGGAGACGCCGAGATCGGCGCGGCAGTCGTACCCGTAGTTGGAGAGCTCCGCCGCGAGAAAGCGGCCCAGCCCCGCGCGGGGCGCGGACAGCTCTTCCGCACCGATGGCGAGGGAGGTCTTTCCCTTTTCCGCAAATTCGAGGAAGGCTTTCAGCCCCGCGACCCCCTTGCTGTTGGTGCGGGCGAGGTCGATCATCGCCGACGTCATGGACGAGAACACGACCATCTCCTCCCGCGCGCGGGAGACGGCGACGTTCAGGCGGCGCCAGCCGCCCTGCTGGTTGAGCGGGCCGAAGTTGAGCGCGACGCGGCCGTCGCGGTCGGGGCCGTAGCAGACGGAGAAGAGGATGACGTCCCGCTCGTCCCCCTGCACGTTTTCGAGGTTCTTGACGAAGAGCGGCTCCTCCCGCTCGTAGGCGGCGGCTTCCAGCCTGTTTTTGAGGATCGCCTCGGAGAGGCGGCGCTCGATGTAGTCCTGCTGGGCGGAGCTGAACGTGACGACGCCGATGCTCGAACGGCGCAGCTTCTCGTCGGAGAGGCGGCGCACCACCTCGGCGACGAGGGCGTCCGCTTCGGCGCGGTTGCGCTTGCTGCCGCCGCGCTCGTAGACGCCGTCGGCGACCGGCGCGAGGCGCACCTTGCTTTCCAGCGCGTCCGGCGAAGGGAAGGTGCAGAGGCGGTTGCCGTAGTACATGACGTTGGAGAAGGCGATCAGGCTCTCGTGCTTGCTGCGGTAATGCCAGTTGAGGTGCTTTTCGGGGATGCTGAGCGCGAGACAGTCGTCGAGAATGCTCTCGAGGTCTTCCGCGTCCAGGTTCTCCTCGTCCACATAGCCGGAGGCGAAGAAGGAGGTGGGCGGCATCTGCTTGGGGTCGCCCACGATGACCGCGCTGCGGCCGCGGGCGAGCGCGCCGACCGCCTCGCAGGTGGGCATCTGCGACGCCTCGTCAAAGATGACGACGTCGAACAGGTCGGGCTGCGGCGCGAGGTGCTGCGCCACCGTGGTCGGGCTCATGAGCACGCAGGGCGCCAGCCGCGCGAACAGGGCGGGGATCTGCGCGAACAGCTCGCGCGGGGTCATGCCCCGCATATTCCCCTTGGCGATGCGGCGGAAGGCGAACACTTCGACGCTGAGCGGCCCCTCCGTGGAGGCGTCGGGCAGCGCCGCGATGAGTTTGGCGCGGATGTGGGCGCGGGAGAGGCGGGTAAACCGCTCGTCCAGCGCGCGGAACTGCTCGATCTGCTCGTCCAGCACGGAGGAGGAGAAGGCGGAAAGCACGGGGTCGGCGGCGACGTTGGTCTCGATGAAGTTGCGGTACACGTTCTTGCGGAAGCTCGCCGCCATGTTTTCCGCAGTGACCGCGCCCGAGGCGAGGGAAGCCGTGATGAAGGTCAGCCCCTCCTCGTCCAGCCTGCAGGCGATATCGCGGAAGCGGCACCACGCGGCGAGCATGTCGATATTGTCGACGAGGGCGGACGCCTTGTCCCGGAAATAGTCGAGGACGTCCTCGTCCGCGAACTTGTCCCGCGCGGCGCACGTCGCCGTGCAGAAGGTCTCCGCGGCGCGGCGGAAGCCGTCCGCCGCGCCGCGGAAGCCGTCGAGAAACTCGCCGAGGTACCCGCCCGCGGCCGCCTGCGCGCAGACGTCGTTGAAGCTGTCCGCGTTGTAGTCCATGAACACGGAGGCCGCCAGCGCGTGCAGCTCTTCGAGCGGGCGCATGAACTCGGCGCGGCGGCGGAAATTGATGCGGCCGCCGCGGTCGGTGAAGTTGGCGGAAAGCTCCGTGTTCCGGCAGACGTCGCGCATATCCGCATGGATGCCGGCGAGCAGCCCGATGCGGCGGTACGCCTCCTCCTCGCTCATCTTCTCCAGAGCGGCGCGGCGCAGCTTTTTGGCGAGCGAGGCGAGCAGGCGGGACGCGCCCCGCGCCTCGCTCCGGTTTTCCAGCTCCTGCGCGACGACGTCGGGGTCGGCGTCCAGGTCGACCAGCGTGCGGAAGAGGGAAAAATATTCCCGCAGCGAGGCGTCAAGGCGGCGGCTCGCGCGGAAAAAGGCGCGCAACTGCCCCTCGTCCGCGCGGAAAAAGCGGAGGGTCTGCTCGCCGTGCAGGCGCTCGATCATGTCCAGCAGCGCGCGCATCTTGGCGGGCGTGAAGGCGCTCACCTTCTGGCGGAAGAAGTCGAGCAGCAGCCGCAGGGCGTCGCGCAGGTGGCGCACCTCGACCAGCATCCCCTCCGCCGCGTAATAGACGCGGCTGCGCACGGAGGCGTCATAGCGGCGCAGGCCGACGTTTTCAAAGGGGGAACGGTGTACGCCGCCGCACTGCCGCGCGGCGGCCGCCGCCTCCGCCAGCATCCCCTCGCAGCGGTCCAGCTTCTCCTTCGTCAGGCGGTCGTAAAAGGTGCTTTCGATGTCGAGCACGTCGGGCGCGGACTTGTTTTCCAGATACAGGAGGGCGGCTTCGTACACCGAACAGCCGAGGCGGCGCTTGCGGTGCAGGGCGCGGACGGGCGCGTTGAGGGAGGCGCGCAG
Organism: Candidatus Borkfalkia faecigallinarum; assembly: GCA_019114625.1. GTDB lineage: Bacteria > Bacillota > Clostridia > Christensenellales > Borkfalkiaceae > Borkfalkia > Borkfalkia faecigallinarum. The sequence goes on from DXFD01000090.1 coordinate 21,625, forward strand.
CTCGCCCAGACGGCGCGCGGCCGCGGCGAAATCTTCTTCCCCCTCCCGCGCGAGGGAGAGCGTGCCCTCCAGATCTTTCAAAAGCTGCGCCTTGTCCGCCTTGCCCGCGTGCATTTCCAGGCAGAACTCGCCCAGCCCGATGGAATCCAGCCGCTTTTTGACGACGGAGAGCGCCGCCTGCTTTTCGGCGACGAACAGCACCCGCTTGCCGCGGCAGAGACAGTTGGCGATGATGTTGGTGATGGTCTGGCTCTTGCCGGTGCCGGGCGGGCCGTGCAGGACGAACGTCGAGCCCGCGACCGCCTCCGCGACCGCCTCGAACTGCGAGCCGTCCGCCGTGAGCGGGCAGAGGATGTCGCCCGGGTCGTAGTCGTCCTCCGCCCGGCCCTCGAACACGTTGTCGGGGAGGAGCAGGCGGTTTTCGAGCAGGGAGGCGACGAGCGGGTTCTGCCGGAACACGCCGATGTTCCGGCGGACGTCGTTCCACATCGCGTAGCGGGCGAAGGAGAAGGCGGCGAGATAGGCGTCCGGCTGCACCGACCAGCGCTTCATGTCGAGGATCTCGGCGCGCACCATCGCGAGGATCTCGGACACGCGCAGCCCGTCCGTGTGGCTGTCCAGCCCGCGGATGTCGATCTTGTACTCGCGCATGAGAAATTCGAGCAGCGTCGTGTTGACCTGCAGCTCGCCCGCCGGCGAGAGCGCGAAGCCCTTGCCACCCTTGCCGCGCGAAAGTTTCATCGGCCAGAGCACGAGGGGCGCGTACAGCGGCTCGCGCGAGGTGTCCGACTCATACCAGCGCAGGAAGCCGAGCGCGAGGAAGAGCACGTTGGCGCCCGTCTCCTCCTCCGCCGTCCGCGCCTTGCGCTGCAGGCCGCGCAGCACTTCGTCCAGCCGCGCCGCGTCCGCAAAGGTGCGCAGGCGGCCGTTTTTCAGCTCGATGCCGAGCAGCTCGGACAGCGCGGACAGCTTGCCCTGCGGGGCAAAGCCGTCCTCGTCCGCCAAGACGGCGCGCATATCCGCCGTGCGCTCGGCGAGGGCGTACGAGCCGCCCGCCAGCGCGTCGCGCAGGGCGTCGAGATCGGGCGCGGCGACGTGCAGCGCGTTCTTTTCCGGGCGGAAATGCAGCAGGGCGTTTTTCAGGGACAGGTCGAGCAGGCGGCGCTCCCACTGTTTGTCCTTCGTGATCTTGCCGTCCAGGCTGACCTTGCGCGCGTCGGCGACGGCGGCGGGCGCCGCGGAGAGGTCGGTGTCCTCCTCCCCCAGTAGCTCGACCCCGCGCGCCCCCGCCGCTTTGAGGGGCAGCGGCAGCACGCGCGCCAGGCGGCAGCGGCGCACGTCGACGACCGTATCGTAACAGCCCGCCTCGAGCTTGCGCGCGAAGTGCTTTTCGGCGGCGGTCGCGTTGACGCTCCTGCCCGCGAAGAGGTCGTCCGTATCGTACATGGCGACGTTGTTGATGCCGTCCGCGACGTATTTTTGCAGCAGGGAGACGTCGTCCGAGGCGCCGTCGGCAAAACAGTTGTCGTACAGCCAGACGCCGCAGGCGACCTCGCGGCTGCCGAAGGCGAGGACGGGGTGCAGCCCCGCGCATTCGAGACAGGACGCGAAAAAGAGCGCCATCTCGAGGGCGGAGGCGGACTTGTCCCGCAATATATGCGCCGCGCCCGCCACGGAGACGGGCTCCTCGAGATCGCGCGCGTCGCCCGCGCGCGCGACGGACTGCTTTTTGACCGCGGCGAAGAGGGCGGCGGCGATGCGGCGGACGGCCGTCTTGTCCCCCTCGGCGTAGCCGCGCCACTCGCAGGCGATCTCCCACTTTTTCAGCTGTTCCTGCGCGGCGTCGAGGATGCGCAGGCAGTCGGCGACCTTCGGGCGGACGAACCCCGCCAGCAGCTCCGCGCTGCCGCTGCGGCCGCTCCACATATCGAAGGGCAGCACGGTGACCTCGGCTTCCGCCTCCGCCCGCTCCTTGCCGCAAGTGAGCACGGCGGCGATGCGCGTGACGGCGACGTCCGCAAGCTCGGCAAGATACAGGGGCGAGACGACGTTCTCCGGGGCGAGCTCGACGCTGCTTTCAAAGGGCACCGCGTCCAGATGCCGGCTGTACGGGAGCAGGAAGCCGTCCGCGTTTTCCAAGGTGACGTCCACCCCTTCCGCCGCCTCCGACCCGCCGTTGACGACTTGCAGCGCGGAAAAGAGGGGCACGCGGGCAAAATACTCCGCATACCCGTAATAATGCCGCGCCGCGCACTGCAAGGACAGCTTGCTCTGCGGCGCCTTCTTTTTTCCCGCCATGATCTCCTCCTTGCGGGCCTGCGCCCGCCGCGGCTGTCTGCGTCCGGTAAGTATCGCCCGCAGACGGGCCGTTCTATACGTTTTTGCGCCCTTTCAGCGCAGTTGATCGAGTATTTCGATGATCTGCCTATAACTATGCGCGACATGATCGGCCGCTTCCGCCCCGTCGGGGACGCCGCGCGGCGCATAGAGTATGGACGGAACCCCCGCGCCGCGCGCGCCGGCGATGTCGGACGAAAGAGAGTCGCCGATGACGATGCAGTCCTCGCGGCGGGCGGGCGCATGCGCGAACACGTATTCGAAAAAGCGGACGTCCGGCTTGGCAAAGCCGATCTCGTCCGAGACGAAGATGCCGTCAAAATCGCCGCGGATGCCCAGCGCGTCCAGCCTGCCGTACTGCGCGGCGGGCGTGCCATTGGTGATGAGATACACCTTCCCCCGCGCGCGCAGCGCCCACAAAAACTCCGCCGCGCCCGGCAGCAGGTACCCCGTCGCGCAGAGGGTGCCGAAATACCGCCCGTTGACGGCGGCCGCGTCCGCTTCCACCCCTTCCGCCGCAAAAAAGCGGGCGAACCGCTCGACGACGAGGCGGGATTTGGTCACCTCGCCCCGCTCGTACGCCTTCCACAGCGCGTCGTTGACGGCGCGGAATTTTTCATAGTCGGAAGCGAGCCGCTCCATGCCCGCCCACGCCATCGCTTGGGCGAAGCTCTCGCGCGAGGAGCGCAGAAAATCCAAGATGGTCTCGTCCGCGTCCAGAAGATAGTTATTGCGCACCGTTCCCCTCCCTGACGACCGCGAGCTCCTTGAGGGCGCGCGTGTACGCGATGTATTTTTCCTGTTTGGTCATGTTCCGGTCCGCCACGGCGACGCAGGTAAATTCCAGCCCCTTCGACTCGTAGACGGTCATGAGATTGATCTTCTTTTTGGAGAGCCTGCCCGTCTCGCCGAGCACGTTGTAGCTCTTGCGGCGGTAGCGCCCGAGGTCCGATTCGGGGACGATGACCGCTTTCAGCCCCTTCTTCTCCCGGAAAAAGGCGCCGATGCCCCGCGGGCCGATGTGCGCGACCTCCGGCCCGTCAAAGCCGATCGGCTGCATGGCGATGCCCAGCTCGCGCGCGACGTACTCGACGATCTGGTTGGTGTTGCGGTAGTTCTGTTCCAGCGTGTAGTATTCGCCCGCGTTGACTTTGGTCCAGTCGGACAGCCCGCGGAAGCGGGTGATGTTCTGCGCGAGGTCGCCGTAGATGTTGAAGGCGGCGTCCGGGTTGAGCATACGGAGCAGGCGGTACTCGTTGACGGAAATATCCTGCCCCTCGTCGATGAACACGAGGCCGAAGCGCGGCCCCGGGCGGGCGCCGAGCAGCGCGAGGATGAGGCAGATGGCGTAGGCGTCGCTGCGCACCAGCCCCTTGCCGACGCCGTAGCGGTTTTTGGCGCGGCGCACCGTCTCGCGGTAGAACAGGCGCGCGAGCTCGAGGCGGGTGCCGCATTTGCCCAAACGCACGAAGTAATCGTTGCCGCACAGCGTTTCGAAAAACTCGCAAAAGCCCGTGAACCGCTCCTCGATCTGCGCGACGCACGCGCGCATCGCCGCGATCTCGCGCAGCAGGCCGCCGCGGTGGGCGATGCGGTCGGCGTATGTCTCCACTTCCTTGTCGCCGCGCACGAGCTTGTAGCGGCGCAGGTCGGCGATCTCCTTCTCGACCGTCTCGTGCAGGCGGGCGAGGTCGGCGTCCGCCTCCCGCGCGACGCGCGCGTGCGTATGCGCGATATGCGTTCCCGCCCGATAAAAGGCGAGCAAAAGCCCGTAAAAGGCGCTTTCGCTGCGGGCGCGCTCTCCGTGCAGCCCGGAGGTGAGAAATTCCTCGGCGGCGGTGACCTCGTTCATCAGGCCGCGGTAGGGCTTGGTGTAGTACAGGCCGCCCTCCGGCTTCTCCTTGATCTCGCCGAGGACGGCGCGGCGGACGCGCACGCTCGCGTTTTTCAGCTTGCCGAACAGTTCGAGCTGGGCGCGGCAGTCGGCGGCGACGCGCGCGACGAGCTCCGCGCACTCCTCGCTGAGGAACATGCCGCGGATGCCGTCATAGATCTTGGCGAGGCGCGCCTCGCTGTCCGCATAGAATTTTTCCGAATAGATATAGCCGAGATAGGCGGGCGGCTCCTTGGCGGAGAAATCGATCTTGCCCGCGATATCCACCCCTTCGTTTTGCAGAAGCTGTAAAAAGTATTCGTCGATGCGGCGCGTCTTGATCTTTTCCAGTTCCAGCACCTGCGACAGCTCGTCGATGAAGGCGTTGAAGGAATCGCTCGGCGTGATGACGAGCACGTCGGAAGGGCGCAGGTCCTCGTTGTTGTACATGAGGAAGCTGAGGCGGTGCAGCATGATCATGGTCTTGCCGCTGCCCGCGCAGCCCTGCAAAACGAAGCTCGCGCGCTCGGGCTTGGTGATGATCTCGTACTGCTTTTCCTGGATGGTCTCGATGATGTCGGAGATCTCCTCCCGCTCCTTGCGGGCGCGCAGGATCTCTTTGAGATAGGGGTCGAAGATGATCTCCTCGTCCCTGCCCGCGATCTCCTCCCGGGTCAGATAGTCGCGCAGGCTCAGATATTCGTTCCGATAGTCGAGGAGTTTTCCGTTTTGGGTGCGGAGGGCGCGGCGCAGGATCTGCTTGTAATTGTATTGGTGGATGGAAAACACGATCTGGCTCTTCTGATAATACTTCCGCGCGAGCGGCGCGCGCCAGTCGACGATCTCCAGGTTCAGATCCCCTTTCTTGCCGATGTAGTAGCTGTTGTAGCCCTCCTTGTCGTCCACGAGGTCCATGCGCGCAAAGTATGGCTCGGTGAAAAAGCCCTTGTACCCCTCGATCTGCGCGCGCCAGGCGCGGATCTCCGCGTTGCGGGCGATGATGGTGCGGTAGTTTTCCGCCGAAAAGTCGCCCCCGCGCAGGGCGGCGATCTCCTCCTGCGCGCCCTTGATCTTCAGTTTGAGGCTGTTGATGTAACAGAGTTTGAGCAGCGTCATCACGGCGCGCACCCGCTTGTCCTCGTACGCGCGCTGCTTTTCCTCGTCCAGAAGGTCCAAATAAAATTGTTTGTCCGGCTCTTTATGACTCTGAATAAAGTCGCGAAGCTGCCCGATCGTCATTTCAGCCATTTTCCACCTTACCTATGCCCCTCGGGGAGGGTAAAAAGTCATCACCTTAGTATAACATATTCTTCCGAAAAAAGAAATACCTTTGCAAAAATTTTGCAAAGGTATTTTCAAATTGACAAAAATATTTTATTTTTTAGTACGCAATATACCGTCTATGTATTTGTCCGCCGCCTGACGGGAAGAAAATTCCACGATCCTTTTCCCGGCGCCGCCGCGGTCGAGCGCGGCGCTGCCGTGTGCGGCGCGAATAAGTGGCGCGAGGGGCACAAGAGGCGCTGGTACGCGCGGCGCGAATGAGCGGCGCGAGGGGCGCGGCGCTGCCGTGTGCGGCGCGTCCGCGCCGCCCCGACGGATCGGTGCGGCTTTAACGGCTTATTCCCACTCGATCGTGCCGCAGGGCTTGGGCGTGAGGTCGTACAGCACGCGGTTGACGCCCGGCACTTCCTTCGTGATGCGGTCGGTGATGTGTTCGAGCAGGGCGAACGGCACGTCCTCGACCGTGGCGGTCATCGCGTCCTTCGTGTTGACCGCGCGGAGGATGACGGGGTACTCGAACGTGCGCAGGCCGCCCTTGACGCCGACCGACTTGAAGTCGGGCACGACGGTGAAATACTGCCAGACCTTGCCGGCAAGGCCGTTTTTGGCGAACTCTTCGCGCAGGATGGCGTCCGACTCGCGCACGCATTCCAGCCGCTCGCGCGTGATCGCGCCCAGACAGCGCACACCCAGGCCGGGGCCGGGGAAAGGCTGGCGGTAGACCATCTCGTCGGGCAGGCCGAGCGCCTTGCCGACGACGCGGACTTCGTCCTTGAACAGGAATTTCAGGGGTTCGACCAGTTCAAACTGCAGATCGTCGGGCAGGCCGCCGACGTTGTGGTGCGCCTTGACGGGGCCGCTCTCCAAAATGTCCGGATAGATGGTCCCCTGCGCCAAAAACTCGATGCCGTCCTGCTTGCGCGCCTCCTCCTCGAACACGCGGATGAACTCCGCGCCGATGATCTTGCGCTTCTGTTCCGGCTCGGCGACGCCCGCCAGTTTATCGAGAAAGCGGTCGACCGCGTCGACGTAGACGAGGTTGGCGTTCATCCGGTTGCGGAACACCTCGACGACCTGCTCGGGTTCGCCCTTGCGCAGAAGGCCGTGGTTGACGTGTACGCAGACGAGGTTTTGGCCGATCGCCCGGATGAGAAGCGCGGCGACGACGGACGAATCGACGCCGCCCGACAGGGCGAGCAGCACCTTTTTGTCCCCGACCTGAGCGCGGACCGCCGCGACCTGTTCGTCAATGAACGCCTGCGCCTGTTCCGGCGTCTCGATGCGCGCCATGCTTTCCGGGCGCTTGTTGTTTTCCATAAAACTGCTTCCTCCTTTGGACGCGCCCGTAAACGGTGCGCGCGCGTTAATTTCAAAGACAGTATACCATACTTTCGGCAAAAAGCAAACCTCTTTCCGCGAAAAATCGGAAAGAGGCCGCAAATTGCTTCCCCCTTATTCCCACTCGATGGTGGCGGGGGGTTTGGACGTGATGTCGTAGACGATGCGGTTGGCGTGTTCGACCTCGTTGACGATGCGGCTCGAAACCGTCGCCAGGACGTCGTACGGGATGCGCGCCCAGTCCGCCGTCATGGCGTCCACGCTGGTGACCGCGCGGATGGCGATGACGGGCTCGTAGGTGCGCGCGTCGCCCATCACGCCCACCGTGTACGTCGAGGTCATGGTCGCAAAATACTGCCAGATCTCGCGTGAGAGCCCGGCTTTGGCGATCTCTTCGCGCAGGATGTAGTCGGCGTCGCGCAGCGTCTGCAGCTTTTCCTCGGTGACTTCGCCCATGATGCGGATGGCAAGGCCGGGGCCGGGGAAGGGCTGGCGCCACACGACGGGGTCGGGCAGGCCGAGCTCGGTGCCGACTTTGCGCACTTCGTCCTTGAACAGGTCGCGCAGCGGCTCGACGATCTCCTTGAAGTCGACGACGGAGGGGAGCCCGCCCACGTTGTGGTGGCTCTTGATGACTGCCGAGGCGCCCTTGCCGCTCTCGACGACGTCCGGATAGATGGTGCCCTGCACGAGATAGTCGACCGCGCCGATCTTCTTCGCCTCCGCTTCAAAGACCTTGATGAACTCCTCGCCGATGATCTTGCGCTTCTGCTCCGGCTCGGCGACGCCCGCCAGCTTTTCTAAGAACCGCGCGCGCGCGTCCACCTTGATCAGGTTCATCCCCAAGCCGTCGCGGAACACGGAGACGACTTCTTCCGCCTCCCCCTTGCGGAGCAGGCCGTGGTCGACAAAGACGCAGATCAGGTTGTCGCCCGCGGCGCGGTGCACGAGCGTCGCCGCGACGGCGCTGTCCACGCCGCCGCTCATCGCGCACAGCACCTTTTTGCCCGCGAGCTTGGCTTGAAGGCTTTCCACCTGTTCCGCCACGAAGCCGGACATCGTCCAGTCCCCTTTCGCCTTGCAGACGGAGTACAGGAAGTTGTGCAGGATCTTGTCCCCTTCCGCCGTGTGATGCACTTCGGCGTGGAACTGGATGCCGTAGATCCGGCGGGAGGCGTCCTCGAAGGCGGCCGCCGGGCAGGTCTTGGTCGTCGCCGTCACGGTGAAGCCCGCGGGGACGCGGCTGACGTAGTCGGTATGGCTCATCCAGCACACGTTCTGCGGCTGCATCCCGGCAAAGAGCTCGCCGGCTCCGTAGGAAATGTCGCTCTTGCCGTATTCGCGGGTGTCGGCATGGGCGACTTCTCCGCCCAGGTCGCGGGCGATGAGCTGGCAGCCGTAACAGATGCCGAGGATGGGGATGCCCAGCCCGTAGATGCGGGGATCGACCGCGGGGGCGCCCTCCGCATAGACGCTGTTCGGCCCGCCCGTGAAGATGATGCCGACGGGCGCATACGCGCGGATGCGCTCGATGCCGATGTCGTACGGGAGGAGGTCGCAGTAGACCCCCTGCTCGCGCACGCGGCGGGCGATGAGTTGGTTGTATTGTCCGCCGAAGTCGAGGACGAGAACTTTTTCGTGTCGCATAATTTACTCCGGAACTGAAATTTTCGCTTGGCAATGAGAAAGCACCGCGTCGACGCGGTGCCTTCTGCCTCTTACAGCCCGCGCGGGCTGTAATTGGGAGACTCTTTGGTGATGGAGATGTCGTGCGGGTGGCTCTCGATGAGGGAGGCGTTGGTGATGCGCACGAACCGCGCGTTCTGCCGCATCTCGTCGATCGTGTGCATACCGCAATAGCCCATGCCCGCGCGCAGGCCGCCGAGCATCTGGTACACGATGTCCGCGAGGCGCCCGCGGTAAGGCACGCGGCCTTCCACGCCCTCGGGGACGAATTTGCGGTTGCTCTCCTGGAAGTAGCGGTCGTTGCCGCCCGCCGCCATCGCGCCCAGCGAGCCCATGCCGCGGTACACTTTGAAGTTGCGGCCCTGGTAGATCTCGATCTCGCCCGGGCTTTCAAGCGTGCCGGCGAACAGGCTGCCGATCATGACGACGGACGCGCCCGCGCCGATCGCCTTGACGATGTCGCCGCTGTACTTGATGCCGCCGTCGGCAATGATGCGCTTGCCCAGCTTGTCCGCCGTTTCCGCACAGTCCATGATCGCGGTGAGCTGAGGCACGCCGATGCCCGCCACCACGCGGGTGGTGCAGATGGAGCCGGGACCGATTCCCACCTTTA
>DXFD01000091.1 GCA_019114625.1 Candidatus Borkfalkia faecigallinarum
GGAAAACCCTTTCAAGGTCCGCTGGCTCTATTAGGAAGCGAAAACAATGATCAATGCATTGCTCGACAGCCCGATCGCACTGTTTACGACGGATATCGCGGAGAGTCTGAACTTTCTCGGCCATATCGTCGAGTGGATCGTCACCTGGCTGCCCTGGACGGGCGTCGGGATCGTGCTGTTCACCCTCATCTTAAAGACCATCACCCTCCCGCTGGATGCCTATTCGCGCGTCTCGATGCGCAAGAACAGCCTGCGGATGGAAAAGATGCGTCCGCAGCTGGAAAAGCTGCAAAAACAGTACCAGAACGACCAGCAGACGTATAACGCCAAGATGATGGAGCTGTACAAAAAGAACGGCTACTCCATGCTCGGCGCCTGCCTGCCCATGGTCGTGACGCTCGTCGTGTTCATGATCGTTCTCGGCGCTTTTTCCGACTATTCGCGCTACGCCAATCTCGACGTCTACCGCGAGATGACGGTGCAGTACAATTCCGCCATCACCGCGCATATGCCCGATATCGCGCCGGAAAATCTCCTCTCGCACAGCTATACCGCGCCGGGGGAGGCGGACGAGGAGGGCTACATCGCCTACAACCGCGAGGAGCGGTACGGCGGCGAGGGCGCGCTCATCGAGGTCGTGCTCGACCGGACGCTGTATCTGCAAAAGGCAAATTTGACGGAAAATCAGCTGGACGAGCTCGACTACTGGTACAATACCGACCCGGAGGCGGGCCCGGTCGCGCAGGTGGCCGCGCAGACGACCTGGACGCTCACCGTGCAGACGGAAGAGGTGCTCGCCTCGACGGACGCGGACATCGCCGCCGCCGTGCAGGCGGTGCGCGCGCAGAACGCGGGGCTTTCGGAGGACGATACGGCGGCGGAGGCGATCCGCACGCTCGGCCGCAACGCGGCGGAGAAGTCCTACCGCAGCTACAACTCCTCCTTCCTCTGGATCAAGAATATCTGGGTGCCGGACACCTCTTACCGTCACCCCATCGAATATGACGACGTGCTGGAAAGCTCCGGCCTGAGCGAGGAAGCCTTCAACGAGGTCTCCTACAACCTCAGCGCCGAGCGTTCGCAGGCGAACGGATACTATATCCTCATCATCATCTCCATCGGCTCGATGTTCCTGTCCCAGTTCATCTCCGCGCGCAGCCAGAAGGCGCAGAGCGAATTGCAGACGGCGGACGGCAGCGGCAAGCGCACCCAGCGCACGATGATGATCGTCATGCCCATCGTATTCGGCGTATTCTCCTTCTTTTACAGCGCGGGTTTCAGTATCTACATGATCGTGAGCAGCCTTTACAGCATTTTGAGCACGCTGATCATCAATCTGATCGTGGACCGCAAGTTCCAAAAAGTTCAGGAGCAGGAGATACAGGATAAATACAATCAGAGAATTCCGCAGGCGGCCCGCAAGGCAAACGACGTACGGAAGGGAGGAAAAACAAAATGACAGAGATGGAATTCACCGGCAAGACGGTCGACGAGGCGATCGCGACCGGCTTGCAGACGATGGGCCTCAAGCGTGAGGAAGCGGACATCGTCGTGCTGGAAGAGGGCAAAAAGGGAGGCCTGTTTTCCAAGGGGATCAAGGCGTGCGTGCGCATTTCCCGCAAAAAGACGGACGGCGAGCGCGCCGTCGCCTTTCTGGAAGGCGTGTTCGATATCCTGCACGTCACGGCGACCACCGAAATGGACGAAAACGCCGAGAACACCCGCATCAACGTGATCACCCCCAACACCTATGCGCTGATCGGCCACCGCGGCGAAGTGCTGGATTCCCTCCAGGTCCTCGCGGGGGCGGTCGCCAACATCGGCAGGGAGGAATACAAGCGCGTCGTCGTCGACTGCGAGGGTTATCGCGACAAGCGCGAGCAGACGCTGCGCCGCCTCGCCAACAAACTCGCGGAAAAGGCGGTGCGCCTCGGCCGCAAGGTCGCCATCGAACCGATGACCCCGTACGAGCGCCGCATCATCCACTCCACCCTCGCCGACAGCACCGAAGTCAAGACGACGAGCGAGGGCAAGGAGCCCAACCGCTTCGTGGTCGTCATCCCCAACAACCTGCGCCCGGGCGCCGACCGGCCCGACCGCCGCGGCGCGCGCCCCCGCTTCGGCGAGAATCGCGGCAATTTTGACCGCCGCCCCCGCCCGTACCCTTCCCGCCGCCGCGACGGCTACGAGAAGCGTGACTACGACAAGCGTGACGGCTTCGAGGCCCGCGACGGTTACGAAAAGCGGGAGGGCTACGAAAAGAGAGACTCCTACGAAAAGCGGGAGGGCTATGACAGGAGAGAGAGCTACGACAAGCGGGACGGCTACGAAAAGCGCGGCAATTACGACCGCCGCGGCGGCTATGACCGCCGCCGCGACGACCGCAGGGACCGCCCGCGCGCGAGCGGCCTGCCCCGTTCCAAGCGTCAGCCCTACTTCGGCACCTATCTGGGCAACAGCAACGATCTGAACAAGGGCAATGACGCCGCCGATCCTTCCGGGACGGACAACGGCGAAAAGTAAGCAGATCCGATCAAAAAACCGCGAGGGACGCGCCGTCGGCGCGTCCTTTCTGTATTTTCCGATCAGATTTTTCGACAGACTGTTGCGTTTTTCGGCAAAGTGTGGTACAATCGCGGTAAGGAGGGAAAAAAGATGCAGGAAAACGAAGTCACGCAGGCGGAGGGCGCACAGCCCGCCGCTGAAGAGAAGCCCGCGGCCGCCAAAAAGACGGCGGCGCGCAACTACCACGTCTCCACCCGCAAGGACGGGAAGTGGCAGGTCAAATTCGCCGGCGGCGAAAAGGCGATCAAGCTGTTCGACACCCAGGCCGAGGCGATCGCCTACGCCAAAAAGCTGGCGGACAACCGCGACGGCAGCATCACCATCCATAAAAAGGACGGCAAGATGCGCAAACAGCGGTATTGAAGTAAACCGAGGGCTGCGGACCATTCCGCGGCCCTCCCTTCTTGTCACCTAAAACCCGCGGATAGTCCGCGGGTAACAAAGAGCTTTAGCGATGAATCTTGAAATAAAAAACTCCTTTTGATATAATAAGTAAGCGACCTGGCAGTTGCAAACTAAAAATCAAAAGGAGGACATCCAAATGGATGACATAAGAAGTTTAGCACATACAAAATGGAATTGCAAGTATCACGTAGTGTTTGCGCCGAAATACAGGCGAAAAGTGTTCTATGAAGAGAAACGCCTGGAGATCGGGGCAATACTTCGGGAATTATGCCGGTGGAAAGGGGTAGAAATCATAGAAGCCGAAGTATGCCCCGATCATATCCATATGCTGTTGTCGATCCCGCCCAAGATAAGTGTGTCCGGGTTTATGGGTTTTCTGAAAGGGAAGAGCAGCTTGATGATCTACCAAAAATGGGGCAGCATGAAATTCAAATACAGGAACCGGCAATTTTGGTGCAGGGGCTACTATATGGACACTGTCACATATTTTTATGGACATTTTTGTAGGCCTCTCTATTATTAACGTAAGACGGTAAAGCATAACCGTAGAGTGCGAGAAAAAGGACGAACCGAGGGGGAAAGAAGAAGCAGAGCGAGCGGGTTCCTCAATCTGCTTTTTTCTATGTTTTCAGCATAAGACTTGGAAAATCTGTCGATAACAATGTATTCACGAGCAATTTACGAGTCCTTATGTCTTCGGGATGTCCAAAGATTCGGATTGTGTTTTATATGAATAATCGATTTGTGATAAATCGCGGAAATATTTTATTGTTTAGTATTGACAATGAGATAAATATGTGATAATATATAAATATAGATTACAGGTTAGGTTGAATAATAGGAATGGAAATGAAGAAAAAATGTTAAAGTGATGGTTTAACGGAAAAGGAGGTGTTTTCCAATGTACACATGTTGCGTATAAGCATAAAAGATGTCATAAGGACAACTTTTATGCTTTTTTGTTTTTTAAAAAATCGTAGAATTATATATCAATATTATGTTATTAACAAAAAAGGAGAGAAAACGATGAATTATTTTAAGACTTCAAAAAAGTTAAAAGGTACAACAATTATTATTAGTTTATTGATATTCCTTAGTATGTTTATGAGTGTTTCGTTTATGGAGATATCAATTTCAGCAAGAGCAGAAACGGCTGCTGAAAAACAGATTGAAAAATCGCCCATTGAAATTTTATCATATGAAGATATTTTTCAATCATATTATGATCAGGCATCAGAAAAAGTAACGGCTACTGGCCATGAAATGTGTGAGATTGAGGATTTCAGTGCAAATTATTATAATTATGAGACAACTATACAGGATTACACTGCAGCGGTAATAGAAAATGCGGGGAATCCTACAAATTTGACCATAGCACCCCGTTCATCATCTGCCGATGCCGATTACATATTGAAATACAATAGTAATGCTGGTAAAAATAGGGAGATTTACAGAGATTTCGCAAATAGAGGATATGACGATGAGATAACTCCAGCGAGTGTGTTTCAACGAGATTTCGTATGCTCCATGTTTTATTATGGTGCTATCAAAGAAGGGGATATTTTACTTGAGACGCAGACCATTCTAAACAATATCGGTCACGTCGCATGTATTTATGATTTAGATCACAAGAGCGATAAGGGTGAATATATACAAACAATTGATTGTGTCAAGGGCGGAACACAGTTCGGATTTTTAGATGACAATCGTATGGTCAACTTCCAAGTTAAAATTTTGGGAGTAAGAGGCGTTACTTCGGCGCAAAGAGAAGATGTAAAATATTTCCATTATAAACAATTAGGGAAGGAATATAATCTTTGGCATGCTGGAGCATATGACCGATTAAATACAGATATAAACAGCGAGGATTGGTATTGTTCTGAGATGATGTACGCTGCTTATAAATATGCTGGCATAGACATGACCGACGCAATCGGCGAGAAAGGTGGATGTTGGCCTGCTGATATTTATGGTAGCCATTATACATATGTGAATACAGATTATTCTAATTCTGCATACCTCGGTCTTTCAATTGTAGATAAAGAAGGTAGTACATGGACAATTAAAGTAAAAAACAATACGGCTGAAGACATAAATATTCGGTACAACAAAAAAATGTGTTTTTATGACGACGCAAAAGAGTGGAAAGGATTAAAAGATGTTACAGAGGAAAGTATTGAAGCATATAAGAGTAAAAATATCGAAGTAGAAGAAAATTGGTTTGCTTCATCAGTAGCATTCAGTAGAGAATACTATAATAACGGGAATAGAATGCGATTGGTTACCTTTGCCGATCAATTAGATAATAACACAAAAACTTTAAGGATCGGTCATTCTTTATTGGAATGGAAAGATGATAATCTTGTAGATTAGGGTAATAAAAATGTTATCTGTCAAGAATTTAACTAAAATTTATGAAACAAGCAAAGGCGTAAAAACAACGGCATTGGATAACTTGACAATAAACTTCTGTCAAACCGGCTTTGTATTCATCTTGGGTAAAAGCGGTTCTGGAAAGTCTACTTTTTTAAATTTACTGGGAGGAGTAGATCAACCTACGGACGGAGAAATCATTGTCAAAGGAAAATCCAGCAAAAATTTTTCTGCAATGGATTTTGATAATTATAGAAATACTTGTATCGGTTTTGTGTTTCAAGAGTATAATTTAATTGATACTTACTCTGTGGAAGATAATATTAAACTCGCTTTAGAATTGCAAGGCAGAAAATATACTCGTGAAGATGTCGATATGGTATTACGTTTAGTTGATTTGACAGATAACCGAGGCAACACGTTGTTTAATCGTAAAATTAATGAACTTTCAGGCGGGCAGAAACAACGTGTTGCCATTGCTCGTGCTCTAATAAAAAATCCGGAAATAATTTTGGCCGATGAACCTACCGGCGCTTTGGACAGCAAAACAAGTGCCGAACTTTATGAGCTTTTGAAAAAACTTTCGGAAAAAAGGTTGGTTATAGTAGTTTCCCATGATTATGAGAGTGCATTGCGGTACGGCGACAGAATTGTTGAATTGTCGGATGGAAAAATAATAAATGATTCTTATTTGAATGAAGTACCGAATGAAAAAACGACTGATGAATGTCATTTTATAAAGAGTAAACTGCCGTTTAAACGTGCTCTTTTAATAGGGGTACATGGATTAAGTTCTAACCCCGTTCGTTTGGCTATATCCATACTGTTAGCAGTGGTGGCATTTACGTTATTCGGATTTTCATTTACGGCAAGCATGGTGAACGAGTATCGAACCGAACTGACCATACTGCGTGACAACGATTTTCAAATGATTATTGTTGAAGCAGATAATAAATATTATGGTCATAATGGGCTTGATTATTTGCCGTTTGCCGAAAAGCAGCTTAATATAATCAAAGAATTTAATAACGGAAAAGAACCGATGACAGTTATTTCTCCCGTTGCTACTGCGGATTGGTCGGAGTTGAATTTGGGAGAAACCAAAAGGGAGGACTCAAATTCCGTATATTGCCGACTTGCTCTTTCATCAAGTACCTGTATCGAAATAGATTCAGTAACGGGCGATGAAGATGCTAAATTGGAACCCGATAAACGATTTAAAGACAAGGATATCTGTCGACTTCCGCAAACTTATGACGAGGTAGCGATCACGGATATGCATGCCGATATGTTTATACGATTTGGCTACAAAACAGAAAACGGAGAAACTATACGCATCCAGACGCCCGATGAACTGATTGGAAAAAAATTAGGGCGAGGAAACTTGACAATCTGCGGCGTTTTTTCCACCGAACTGAACAGGGAATATTATAAACAATACGATGATATTAGTATGGAAACCCTCAAAACCAATGATCCTTATAATGCTGATATTGTAGGTACATCTGTTAATTCGGTTATTAGTTTTATGTACTTAAAAAAAGGTTTTAGTGAAAGTTTACATGGATATTCAGTCGATATAAATCGTTTAGTTCTAAAATTGAGTGGAAATGAGAATGCAGACTTAAAACTTTTCAATCAGTTGAATTATACTGAGGAAAGCGGTCGGGAAAAATCAGTTAAAATACAGTCGCCTTATAGTGGTTTAATGTCTCCTTTGTATTTTTTTAGAGACTATCTTCTTTTACCGTTTCAAATAGGAGCAACTGTATTTGCAGTATTTGCGGCCTTACTTATGATGAATTTTTTGAATACAAGTTTTGAATGCCGTAAAAAAGAACTTGGTATTTTACGCGCGTTAGGCGCAAGAAAAAAGGATATTTTATGTATTTGTATGACGGAAAGCGGTATAATCGCTTTAATTGATTTTTCGTTTTCATTGATAGCTGTCAGTATCATTTGCGGGATACTTAATACAATTTATTTTATACCGCTATTTATTGTTGGATTTTTGTCCATTATTTCAATGTTGGGAATTTGTTTTGGTGCAGTCGCAATATCTGCGATATTACCCGTTTTTAAGTTGGTGAAAAAAACGCCCATTGATATTATCAATAAAAAATAGAATGCTATGTCGAGACACGCTGAACAGAAAATCAAATTATTGGTTCTGTATGATATACTTCAAAAACATACAGATGAAATGCATCCTATGATAACTTATCAAAAAGGTGGAAGCGGAGGAACAACAAACCGCCCTTCCACCGCTGCGATTAGCTCACACCTATTTATCGCAGTTAGTTTTGGAAACGCTCTCAAAATAAATTTGCTCAAACTTTTATCCATCCGCAAAGCCGCTCTCACAAGGGGCGGTTTTGACATGCAAAAACAGAGCAAAAATCAGGAAAATCAGGATGAAAAATTTATTTGGCACCGTGGCGTGTGCTTGGCATAGACAAGTGCGGCGCGCTGACGCGCGCCGCAGCCAAGCACACGCCACGGAAAAGCAAACAGAGAAATGCCAGAAAAACCAAACCGAAAGCGCGGCGGCGCGGAGCTTGGCCGCGCGCTTCTACTTTTCGAAAGTTCGCCGCGCTTTTGTTGTGCGCGTTCAGCCGCGCGCGTAGGGGAAGAAGGTGATCGAATGCACGCCGCGGGCGCTCTCGCCGGGGTCCAGCCGCAGGATGGCGGGCTTGTGGGCGAGGTCCCCGTCCGCGTCGGCGGGGTCGGGCAGCCCGTTCCACGGCTCGATGGCGATGTACGGCGCGCCCGGCTTGGTCCACAGCAGCAGGTAGGGGTAATCGGGAAATTCCACCTTCACCGCCGGCCTGCCCTTGTATTCCAGCGTCGCCGCGCGCGAGCGCAGCCCGGCAAACAGCAGCGAGTCGTTTGCAAACATCTCCGGGCGCAGGGGCAGCGCCTGCACGTCGTCCGCGTAGGGGATGCGCCTGCCCGTCAGCTGGCCGCTCGCGTTCTGTTCGGTCAAAACGAGGTCTTCCCGCTTCGCAAAGCGCACCGACCAGTCGGTAAAGTCGCCGCCCGCGGCGTACGCCTCGTGCGAGCCGAAGTTGCAGTACAGCGGCGCCTCGCCCGTGTTCTGCGCCTCCGTCGCGATGCGCAGCGTCCGCCCCTCCAGCGTATAGTGCTGGCGCAGCAGGAAGGGGAAGGGGTACTCGGCGAGCGTCTCCGCGTTCTCGCGCAGGGTAAAGACGGCTTCCCGCGCGGAGAGCTGCTCGGCGGAAAAGGTCATGCGCTGGGCAAACCCGTGGTTGCCCATCTTGTAGCTCTTGCCGCCGTGGGTGTAGGCAAAGTTGCGCAGCCGCCCGCATACCGGGAACAGCAGCGGGCAGTGCTTGGCCCAGAAGGCGGGGTCCGCCTGCCAGATATACTCACAGTCGCCGTCGCGGACGCTGACGATCTCCGCGCCCCGCTCGGCGATCTCGACGCGCAGTCCGTCGCTCTCTAAAAAGATCATGTTCGCCTCCGTCGTTTTTTTTCAGTATAGCACGCGGCGGCCCGCCGCGCAAGTTATTTTCGGAAAAAGTTGCCGCCGCGCCCGCATTTGCCGCTCGGGCGGGGGACTATCGCCCCCGCGCCGCAGAAAAAGCTCCCCGCGCCGCAGAAAAAGCTCCCCGCGGCGTAAAAAAAGCTCCCTGCGGCGTACCCCCCCCCGCGCCGTAAAAAAAGCTCCCCGCCGCCGCGGGGAGCAAAGGGGGGGGGGCTATTCGTCGCCTTCGCCCTCTTCGAGCAGGGCGCGGGCGCGTTCGCCGTCGATCTCGGCGACCGACTTGAGCTTGCGGTCGATGGTGCGCGTCTTTTTGGCGGCGCTCTCGATGGTGTCCTGCGCCTCCTGCAGCTTTTTCTGCGCCTTTTCGAGGATGAGCACGAAGTTTTTGAACTCGTGGCGGAAGGCGGAGAGCAGCTCCCACAGCTCGCCCGACCGCTTTTCGATGGCGGCGGACTTATAGCCCAGCTGCAGCGTGGTCAAAAGGGCGCCCAGCGTGGTCGGCCCGCAGGCGATGATGCGCCGCTCGGCGAGGTAGTCGGCGAGCCCGGGCATCTTGATGCTCTCGGCGTACAGCCCCTCGAGGGGGAGGAAGAGCACGGCAAACTCCGCCGTCAGCGGCGGGCGGATGTACTTTTTGGCGATGCTGTCCGCCTGCACGCGGATCGCCCGTTCCAGGTTCTTGCGGGCGCGCTCGGCGGCCTCTTTCCCGCCCGCCTCCTCCGCGTCGATCAGGCGGCGGTATTCCTCGATCGGGAACTTGCTGTCGATGGGCAGCAGCGCCCCCTCGCCGCGGCCGGGCAGCAGGACGGCGAACTCGACCACGCTCCCCTCCGCGGGGTCGACGCGCACGTTGGCGCGGTACTGCGCCGGGGCGAGCATCTGTTCGAGCAGGGCGGAAAGCTGCACTTCCCCCCAGGTGCCGCGCAGCTTGACGTTGGTGAACACCTTTTGGATGTCCGCCACGCTCCCCGCCAGCTGCCGCACCTCGCCGATGCCCTTGTACACCGCTTCCAGCCGCTCGTTGATGACGGCATAGCTGCGCGCGAGCCGCTGCTCGAGCGTCGCGGAGAGCTTCTCGTCCACCGTCAGGCGCACCTGTTCGAGGCTGCGCGCGTTCTGTTCGGTCATGTATTTGAGTTCGTTGGCGAGCACCGTGCGCATCGCGGAGAGCCGCCGTTCGGTCGCGGCGTCGGCGGCGTTCAGCCGCTCCGCCATGCCGCGCAGGTCGTCGCTCTGCCGCCGCGCGAGCAGTTCGAGCGCCTCGCGCAGGGCGCGCAGCTCCCCCTCCGTCTGGTAATTGTTCTTTTCGAGCATCTGTGCAAGGCGTTCGATCGCCCCGTTTCCTCCGCGCGCCCGCCGCGCCGCGGCGAGCGCCCCGATCCCCGCGCACAGCGAGAGCGCCGCGAGCACCGCCGCGGCGAGCGCAAAAATGGCAGACAGTTCCATTAGTTTTCCTCCCATTCCGCGGCGATGCGGGACGCCTCCCGCAGCAGGATCGGCGCGCGGTTGCGCGCGCCGTCGAGGGCGCAGAAGCGCAGCAGCGCGTCCAGCATCTCCCCCGTCCTCGCGGCGGGCACGATGCCGCGCAGCGCGTCCCCGCGGATCGCCAGTTCTTTGAGGGTGAAGGGCACCCCCTCCGCCCTCATCTTCTCCTCGATCGCCCGCCACTTGGTAATGCCGGGGCACTCGCCGAGGTCGTCCTTGCAGCCCGAATAATCCGCCTGCTTCAAAAGGAGCAGCAGCGGGTACACGTCCTGATTTTTTACGATGAAGGTGCGCACCTTGCTCTCGCGCGCCTTTCCGTCCAGGTCGTACATATGCAGCGCGGTCAGGCGGCAGACGGTGTCGGTCACCTTTTTGGGCGCTTTGAGCCGTTCGAGGACGGCGCGCGCGATGGGTTCGCCGATCGCGTCGTGGCCATGGAACCGGCCCGTCTCGCGGAAGGCGGCGGGCTTGCCCACGTCGTGCAGCAGCGCGGCAAGGCGCACCCGCCTGTCCGCGTACTTGCAGGCGCGCAGCGAGTGTTCGAGCACGTCGTGCGCGTGGAAGTCGGCGCGCTGGCGGATCCCCTTGCCCGCCGCGAGCTCGGGCAGGATATAGGCGAGCACCTCGGTCGTCTCCAGCACCTGCAGCCCCTCGTAGTGGGCGTAGGGCCGCCCGTACTTCTCGTCCGCGTGCAGGATCTGCTGCAATTCGGCGTAGATGCGCTCGGGCACGATCTTTTGGATGCGCGCGGCGTTGAAGCGCGCCCCGAGGATGCACTCGAGCGTCGGCACGAAGCCGAGCTGCGCCGCCTGCCGCGCCAGCCGCATCAGCCGCAGCCCGTCCTCGGAAAAGACTTCGTCCGCCTCCCGCGTGGTCGAAATGCGCCTTTCGCGGATGTCCTCGATGCCGCCGAGCGGGTCCACCGTCTCTCCCGTGCGGATGTCGTAGTAGACGGCGTTGCATTTGAAGTCCCGCCGCAGCGCGTCTTGGCGGATATCGTCGGTGAAGCGCACGGCGCTGGGCGCGTGTTCGCCGCCGCCGTAGCGGTCGGTGCGGAAGGAGGTGAACTCCAGCTTGCTCTCCCCGTCGGACAGATTGACGGTGCCCGTCGTCTTGTACACGCCGTTCACGCACAGCCCGCATTCGGCGGCGAGGGAGGAGAGCGCCTCGGCGGACGCGGGCGCGGCGAGGTCGATGTCCTGCGAGGCAGGCAGCCCCGCCAGCGCGTCGCGCACAGCCCCGCCCACGATATACAGCGGGAAGGGCGCGCGCTCCGCCAGCGCGCGCAGTTTTTCGGAAATGTTCGGTTGCATACGCCTCCGTCTTTTTTTGTAAAATTTTTTCTTCCGTTATTATAACAGTTTTGCGACGGATTTGCAAATCCCTGCGAATTATTGTATAATAATTGTACGGCGCGCCGCCGCGCCGTTCGCGGCCGTCCCCGACGCCGCCCGCGCCGTTTGCGGGCGTCCCCGGCGACGCCAAGCGGGCCCGCCGCCCGCGCCGCACCGAAGAGAAAGTGAGAGACCCATGTACAACATCATCGTCAACCCCTGGTCGGGGGAAGGAAAAAAGAAGAAGCTGCACGCGCGCGCGATCGCGCACTTTCAAAAGCTGGGGCAAGAGGTGCGCGTCGTCGCGTCCGAGCGCCCCGGGCAGATCAAGGAGATCGCGCATTCGCTCACGCGGGAGGGGAAGGGAGACGTCGTCGTCATCGGCGGGGACGGCACCCTGCACGACGCGCTCAACGGCTTTACCAACTTCGATAAGTGCGCCCTCGGACTCATCCCCGCCGGCACCGGCAACGACTTCGCCGCGGCGGCGAACATCCCTTCCGAACCGGAGGCCGCCGTCGAGCTGATCGTAAAGGGCGCGCCCCGCTATACCGAATTTATGCAGCTGCCCCGCGGGGTGCGCGGGCTGAACGTCGCGGGGACGGGCATCGACGTCGAGATCCTCCGCCGCTGCCGCGCCAGCAAGTGGCTGCGCGGCAAGCTGCAGTACCTGATCAGCCTCATCATCTCCCTCATCAAGTTCAAAAATTACGACCTGACCGTCCGCGTCAACGGGCGGGAAGTGCGCTATAAGACGCTCATCGCCTGCGTGGGCAACGGCTTCCGCTTCGGCGGCGGCATCCGCATGTGCCCGCAGGCGGTGCTGGGGGACAACCTGCTCGACTTCGTCGCGGTGGACAACGTGAAGAAGTCGCGCATCCTCCCCGCCTTCATCAAACTGATGCAGGGACGCATCCTCGAGGAGAAGTTTTCCCGCTTCGAGCGGTGCGACCACATCGAGATCTTTTCCGAGCGACCCCTGACCGTGCAGGTGGACGGCGAGCTGTACGACGACCTTCCCTTCGTCGCGGACGTCGTCCGCGATACCCTGCGCATGTACCGCGGCTGACCCGGCGCCGGCAGCCCCCTGTCAGCCACGGCATTTGTGCCGCCGGCTTCGGCATTTGTGCCGTCCGCCCCGGCCGCCGCGCCGCCGGCTTCGGCATTTGTGCCGTCCGCCCCGGCCGCCGCGCCGCCGGCTTCGGCATTTGTGCCGCCGGCTTCGGCCGTCTTTCTGTCCGCTTCGGCAATTTTGCCGACAGCCGCGGCAGCCGCATTTTTCGGAGGGCTGTATGCAGTACGTCTACCTTCTTCTCTTTGCAGGGCTGATCATCGCGCTCTGCCTGTTCATCAACCGCCTGACGGACAAGCTCAAAGTGCCGTCGCTGCTGCTGTTCATCGCCATCGGCATGGCGGCGGGCGTCGCGCTGCGGCCCGTGTTCGGCAACGTGACCGACTACGCGATGGGCAACGTCATCTGCTCGGTCTGCCTGGTGCTGGTCATCTTTTACGGCGGGTTCGGCACCAACTTCAAGGAGGCGCGCCCCGTCGCGGGGCGGGCGCTGCTCCTCTCCTTTGCCGGCACCGCGCTCACGGCGGGCATGGTCGGCGCGGCGGTGTGGGCGATCTTCCGCCTGCTCCCGTTCACGCCCGGCCTCGGCTGGGCGGAGAGCCTGCTCATCGGCTCGGTCATCAGCTCGACGGACGCGGCCTCCGTCTTCAACATCCTGCGCTCCCGCCGCCTCAACCTCAAATACCGCACCTCCTCGCTGCTCGAGATGGAGTCGGGCTCCAACGACCCGATGTCGTACATGCTCACCGTCGTCTTTACGGCGGTGCTCGCGGCGCAGTACGGGGCGGAAGGCGCGTCGATGGGCGCGGGGCAGATCGTCGGGATGCTCGCCGCGCAGGTGGGCTTCGGCGTCCTGTTCGGCGGCGCGTTCGGCTTCCTCGCCGTGTATATTTTGCGGAAGATCCCCTTCAACATGGGCCAGGGCGGCACGGTGTTCGTGCTCGCCATCGCCCTGCTCACCTACGCGGTGCCGAGCGTTCTGCCCGGCAGCTGGGCGGGCAACGGATACCTCGCCGTCTACATCTGCGGCATCATGCTCGGCAACGCCCGCATCCCGCAAAAGCGGGACTGCGTCCGCTTTTTCGACGCGCTCACCGGCGTCGCGCAGATGATGATCTTCTTCCTGCTCGGCTTTCTGGCGACGCCCGAGTGGCTCATCCGCCCCGAAGTGCTCGTCCCCGCGCTGCTCGTTTTCGCGGTCATGACCTTTCTCGCCCGCCCCGCCGTGGTCGCGGGGCTGCTCGCCCCCTTCCGCGCGCCGCTCGGCCAGCTGGGCGTCGTGTCGTGGGCGGGCCTGCGCGGCGTCGCCTCCGTCGTGTTCGCCATCTACGCCATCAGCGTGCTGGGGGACGATGCGCTCCCGTACGACCTGTTCAGCATCGTCTTCTGCGTCGTCATCATCTCCATCTCGCTGCAGGGCTCGCTGCTGCCCGCCCTCTCGCGCAAGTTCGGTATGCTGGGCGACAGCGAGGACGTTTTGCGCACCTTTACCGACTACCAGGACGAAACGGACGTGCGCTTCGTCAAGGTCGTGGTGGGGGAGACGCACCCCTGGGCGGGCAAAAAGCTGCGCGAGTGCGTCATGCCGCGCGAATTTCTTGTCGTGCTCATCCTGCGCGGGGAGGAAGTGGTCGTCCCGGGCGGGGATACCGTCGTGTATCCGGGCGACCTGCTCGTCACGGCCGCGCCCGAGTTCGAGAACCACGACGAGTTCGGGATGTTTGAAGAATACCTGGGGGAAGACCACCCCTGGGCGGGCAAGACGGTGCGCGAATTGCAGCTGCCCGACGGCACGCTGATCGCCATGATCAAGCGGGGCGGCGGAACGGTGATCCCCTACGGCGCGACCGAATTGAAGGCGGGGGACACCCTCGTGTGCATCAAGCTGACCGAAAAGGAGCACGCGAAGTCCGCGGCGCATTGACGGGGGGGGCCCGCCTGCGGCGGAAAGGGAAAAACGAGGGGCGGCGCGCCTTGTCGGCGCGCCGCCGCAAAGAGGATATACACGAGAGAAGCGGCGCGCCCAAAGGCGCGCCGCTTCTCTTGGTTCAATATATCTCGTTCCGTTCCCATAGGAACGGCGGGTAAGAGGAAACAGAGTTGATTTGCCGCAAGGCTCACGGAAGGGGCGAAGCCGTGGCCTTTTTTATGGCGTGCCCTTCCAATATGCCGCAAAGAGGGCAGAGCCCTCCGATCGTAGAAATTTGTTTCGTCAGCTCGAAACAAATTTCACGAGTCAAAATTTTCTCGCGCAAGCAAAATCACACTTTTGCGCAGCGCACCCCCATTTGGCAATCCCTTGCCTTTTGCAGGAAAGGTGAAGCCGTCGCGCGCTCTTAAAGGCGTGCCCTGAAAAGCGCGGCGGCGAGGAAAACCAGGCCGCGCAAGCAAAGCGAGCGGCGGGGTTTTCTTCCGATCACGGAAAAAAGTTTTAACAGCTTAAAACTTTTTTCGTGAACTATTTACTCTCCACTCCGTCCGGCGTGAAGATGTACATATCCTTCTGCAAAGGCGCCATGCCGCCGCCGAGCGCGTAGATCGCGCCGCTGAGCATATCCGTCACCCGCTGCGCCGTTCCGCCGCTCACTTCGTTGAGATAGACGATCACGCTCTGCTTTTCGCGCAGGCGATCGATGATCTCCTCCACGTCCGCAAACGAGCGGGGGTGCCGCAGCTGCATCGGCCGTTCGCCCGGCCTCCGTTCGCCGCCGGCAGCCGGCTGCGCGCCGTGGCCTGCCGCATCCTTTTTGCGCCCGTTCATGCGCCCTCCTTCTCTCCGCCTGCGGCGGGGACGTTGCGCGGCCCGAAGATGGCCGTGCCGAGGCGGATCATGTTGCTGCCGCACCCGATGCAAAGCTCCCAGTCGCCGCTCATGCCCATCGACAAAAAGCGGAAATTTGTATCGTCTGCCTTTATTGTATCATAAATTTCGCGCATAGACAAGCATAATGAGCGCAAATGATCGCGATCGTCCGAAATCGGGAGCATCGCCATCAGCCCGCACAGCCGGATGTTGGGGTAAGCGCGCAGCTTTTCGTAGGCGGCGCGCACCTCCTCGCGCGAAAAGCCGCTCTTGGACAGCTCGCTGCCGATGTTCACCTCGATCAGGCAGTTGGCGGTCCAGCCCGCCCGCTCGGCGCGCTTTTGCAGCTCGTCCGCCAGCTCGAAGCGGTCGAGGGACTGGATGAGGTCGGCCTTGCCGATCAGGTACTTGACTTTGTTGGTCTGCAAATGCCCGATGAAGTGCCGCCTGCCCCCCTGCACGGCTTCGTATTTTTGGGTGAACTCCTGCACCTTGTTTTCGCCGACGTCGGTGATGCCCGCCGCGATCGCCGCGTTGATCTCCTCGCTCGTGCGCGTCTTGGTCGCCGCGACCAGCGTGATCTTTTCCCCGCGGTCGTTCCCGCCCGCGATCCGCGCGAGCAGGCGGCGTACGTTTTCTGCGATCATGCCCCCGTTCCTCCGTACAAGAAAAATGCCGCACCCGCTGTCCGGCGGATGCGGCTCTATTATAGCGCGTTTGCCGCGCGCTTGTCAACTGCCTTAGATGCGCTCGACGATCAGGCGGGTCATCTCGCTGCCCTTGACCTGCGTCTTGCCCTCGCTCATGATGTCGGCGGTGCGGTAGCCCTCGTCCAGCACGGCGTTGACCGCCGCCTCGACCGCTTTGGCCTCCGCGGGCAGGTCGAAGGAGTCGCGCAGCATCATCGCCGCCGAGAGGATGGTCGCGATGGGGTTGGCGATGTCCTTGCCCGCGATGTCGGGTGCGGAGCCGTGGATGGGCTCGTACAGCCCGCGCTTGGTCGCGCCGAGGGAGGAGGACGCGAGCATCCCGATGGAACCGGTGATCATCGCCGCCTCGTCCGATAGGATGTCGCCGAAGATGTTGGAGGTGAGCACCACGTCGAACTGGGCGGGGTTCTTGACCAGCTGCATCGCCGTGTTGTCGACGAGCATATCCGTCAGCTCCACTTCGGGGTACTCTTTGGCGACGTTGTGCACCACTTCGCGCCAGAGGCGGGAGGATTCGAGCACGTTCGCCTTGTCGATGGAGGTGACGTGCTTGCGGCGGCGCATCGCCAGGTCGAAGGCGATGCGCGCGATGCGCTCGATCTCTTCCACGCTGTACTTTTCGGTGTCATAGGCAAATTCTCCGCCCTCGCCCATGCCGCGGCCGCGCTCGCCGAAGTAGATGCCGCCGATCAGCTCGCGCACGACGACGAGGTCGATGCCCTTTTCGGCGATGTCCTTGCGCAGGGGGCAGGCGCCCGCCAGCGCGGGGAAGAGCTTTGCCGGGCGCAGGTTGGAGTACAGCCCCAGCGCCGCGCGGATCTTCAAAAGGCCCGCCTCGGGGCGCAGGTGCCCGGGCAGCTTTTCTATGCGCTTGTCGCCGACGGCGCCGCCCACCGCGCCGAGCAGAACGCTGTCGGAAGCGAGGCAGCGGTCGATGGTGTGCTGAGGCAGCGGTTCGCCCGTCGCCTCGATGGCGCACACGCCCATCAGCAGGTGTTCAAATTCAAATTCGTGGCCGAACTTTTCGCCCACTTTGTTGAGGACGGCGATGGCGCCGTCCGTGATCTCGGGCCCGATGCCGTCGCCCGCGAGCACTGCGATATGCTTTTTCATGTCCGATGCCTCCTTAATTTTGGCGGGCGGCGATGGACTTGATCAGCCCGCCCTTGTCGATGATGTTTTGGATAAACGCGGGGAAGGGCTCGGCTTGGAAGGTCTTGCCCGTCGTCTCGTCCACGATCTCCCCTTTGGCGAGGTCGCAGGAGACGGTGTCCCCCGCGGCGATCGCCGCGACCGCCTCCGGGCATTCCAGGATGGGCAGCCCGATGTTGATGGAATTGCGGTAGAAGATGCGCGCGAAGGAATTGGCGATGACGAGGGAGACGCCGCTCGCCTTGATCGCGATGGGCGCGTGCTCGCGCGAGGAGCCGCAGCCGAAGTTGTCCCCCGCGACGATGATGTCGCCCGGTTTGACCTTTTTGACGAACTCCTTGTCGATGTCCTCCATGCAGTGAGCGGCCAGCTCCGTCTCGGAGGAGGTGTTCAGGTAGCGGGCGGGGATGATGACGTCGGTGTCGACGTCGTTGCCGTATTTGAAAACAGTTCCGCAAACTTTCATTTCGATGTCCTCCTTAGGTTCAGATCTCGTCGGGGGCCGCCAGCTTCCCGGCGACGGCGCTCGCCGCCGCGACGTACGGGGAGGCGAGGTACACTTCGCTGTCCACATGGCCCATGCGGCCGACGAAGTTGCGGTTGGTCGTCGCCACGGCGCGCTCGGCCGCGGCGAGGATGCCCATGTGTCCGCCCAGGCAGGGGCCGCAGGTCGGGGTGGAGACGACGGCGCCCGCGTCGAGGAACACGTCGAACAGCCCCTCGTGCATCGCCTGCTTCCAGATGGCGTTGGTCGCGGGGATGATGATGCAGCACACCCCCTTGGCGACGTGCTTGCCGCGCAGGATGTCCGCCGCGATGCGCAGATCGGAGATATGCCCGTTCGTGCAGCTGCCGATGACCACCTGGTCGATCTTCACATCCCCCCACGCCTCGCGCGTGCGGGTGTTTTCGGGCAGGTGGGGGAAGGCGACGGTCGGTTTGAGCGCGGAGAGGTCGACTTCGACGGTGCGCTCGTACTCGGCGTCCTCGTCCGCCTCATAGGCGCGGATCTCGCGCGTAAAGCGGCCGGCGAGGTATGCGCGGGTGATCTCGTCCACGGGGAAGATCCCGTTCTTGGCGCCCGCTTCGATCGCCATGTTGCAGATGGTGAAGCGGTCGTCGATGGAGAGGTAGCGCACGCCGTCGCCCGTAAACTCCATCGACTTATACAGCGCGCCGTCCACGCCGATCAGCCCGATGATGTGCAGGATGATATCCTTGCCGCAGATATACTTGGCGGGCTTGTTTTTGAGCACGAAGCGGATGGCGGAGGGCACTTTGAACCAGCACTTGTTGGTCATCATGCCGGCGGCCATGTCCGTGCTGCCCACGCCCGTCGAAAAGGCGCCCAGCGCGCCGTAGGTGCAGGTGTGGCTGTCCGCGCCGATGACGAGGTCGCCCGCGCCGACGAGGCCCTTTTCGGGCAGCAGCGCGTGCTCGATGCCCATCTCGCCCACGTCGAAGAAGTTCTTCACGCCGTATTTGTTCGCAAAATTGCGCACCGTCTTCACCTGTTCGGCGGCCTTGATGTCCTTATTGGGGGTGAAGTGGTCCATCACCATGCTCACCTTCTCGGGGCAGCAGATGCAGGGCGCCTGGGCGCCTTCGAACACCTTGACCGCCACGGGCGAGGTGATGTCGTTGCCCAGCACCATGTCCAGTTCGGCGTCGATCAGCTGGCCCGCCTTCACGCTGTCGAGGTGCGCGTGCGCCGCCAGGATCTTTTGCGACATTGTCATTCCCATTGGTTTGATACTCCTTTTTCAAAAGTCTGTGTTGCTCGTGTGCGGCGGGGCAAAAAAGATGCCGCCTCCGCCGCCGCTTTGATTGACTTCATTATAGCACAAGTGCTATAATTTGTAAACGATTTATAAAATAGATAATTTTAATCGATATGATCGGAAAATTGAATTGCCCGCCGCGCGCGGCGGGCAGGGGAGGCGAGCCATGAATTCGGACGGGATCCGCACCTTTTTGATGCTCTCGAAATTGAAGAACTTCACGCGGACGGCGGAGCGCATGTATGTGGCGCAGTCCACCGTCACCAACCGCATCGCCGAGCTGGAAAACGAGACGGGCCGCAAGCTGTTCGCCCGCCGCCAGGGCGGCGTCGAGCTGACGGAGGAGGGGCAGCTGTTTTTAAGCTACGCCCAGCGCATCTGCGACCTCGAGGACAGCTTCATCCGCGAGGTGAACGCCGCCGCCCGCTACGACAAGGCGCTGCGCGTCGGCTGCATCAACGCCGTGTACGAGAGCAGCCTCTACCCCGCGCTGTCCGGCTTCTTCCGCACCCACGCGGACGTGTCGCTCAAGATCGTGCTCGGCCACTCCACCGACCTTCTGCAGATGCTGCAGGAAAACCTCATCGACATCGCCTTCTCCTACCTTCCCCTCAAAAAGAGCGGGTTTGTCGGCCACCGCTTCTCCTCCGACCGCCTCGTGCTGGCCGTATCCCCCGCCCGCAACGCCTACCCCGGCGGCATCCGCAAGGCGGAGCTGCTCGAATGCGAGTATCTGATGTGCAACTTCGCCTTCGGCGACGCGGGCGAGTTCGTGCGCTCCCTCTTCCCGCCGCGGCACGCCTTCCGCTTCGAGGTGGACAACAGCGGCAAGGTCGCCCAGTACCTGCTCGACGGCCTCGGCTACAGCTTCCTGCCCTATAAGATGGTGGAGGAGCATGTCCGCGCGGGCAGGCTGCAGGTCGTGCGCCCGCTCGATTTTGCCGTGCCGGAACTGGTCAGCTACTGCGCCTACCGCCGCGGCGACGCCCTCGCCGGCGCGCTCGCCGCGCTGGCGGGCGGGGAGCAGAAGGGCTGATCTCGCCCGCCGCAAAAGGGAACGCCGCGCGCTTGCCGCGTTGGCGGAGGCGCCCGCAAAAAAAGAGCGGGGCGCCCGTAAAAAGGAGAGGACACCCGCCGCAAACCAAAAAAGCGCGCTTGCCGCGGTTGTGGACAAAGTCCGCCTTTTCGTTGTGGAATTTGTGGATAAAGTTGTCTTAAAATTGTATAAAAAACGGGAGCGGCGGAAAAATTTCCGCCGCTCCTGCCGTATTTTGTCGAAAATGTTGGAAAGTGCCGCCGGTTGCCCGCTTGCGGGCAAGAGCGGGTGAGAGTGGTGCCGCGCGGAAATCTGCCCGCGGGGAGGTTCTTTCCCGCGCCAAATGTCCGTTCCCGCGCAAAAGCCCGCCCGGTTGTAAAGGAGGGGCGCGGGGCGGGCGGCGTGGTCACCTGCCGCGGCGCAGCAGCTTTTTGAGCGCTTCGCGGCGCCTGGTCCCCACGGGGAAGAACACGCCCGCGATGGGCCGCAGCAGGGAATCCTCCACCGCGCGGTACAGCGAGCGGCGGCGCGGCGCGTTCCCCGCGAGGGCGCGCGACATGCGCGCCAGCACCGCTTCGTGCCAGGGCGTGGCGCGGCTCGCCTGCCAGAACTCCTCGGCAAAATCGCTTTCGGGGTCCGTCCAGGGCTTGTCCGGCCCGGCGTAGTGGATGATCTTGGGCGCGCGGCGCGCCCGCATATAGTCTTGGTACAGCTCCTGCGGCGCCCGCCCGATGATGTCGCGGATGCGGATGCCGCGCCAGTCGACGAGCACGTTCCACGCCGTGTCCACGAAGCGCACTTTGCCCTCCGCGAGCATATTCAGAACGTCCTGGTCGAGCAGCTCCCATTGGTAGGAGGCCGCCAGGCGCATCATCTCCTCGGCGGTGTACGTCTTGCGGAACTGCGCCAGGTTGAGCACCAGCATCCCCGCCTGGAAGTAGTCGTACGGGGCTTTGAGCTTCATCACCTCGTCGGTGTATTTTTTCTTCTGCGGCTCGTAGCCGTTGTACAGCCCCGCCGTGTCCGCGTCCCTGCAGGCGGCGAGCAGATACCCCTCGACGTCCGTCTCGTACAGCTCGGCGACGTCCGCGCACACGATCATGTCGCTGTCCAGGTACACGATCTTGTCGTAATCGGGCAAAAGTTCGGGCAGCAGCAGGCGGAAGTAGGTCTCCACGCGGAAATGCCCGCGCAGGGGCAGGTGGGCGTAGCGGCTCATCGGCCGCGTCACGTCAAAGAATCGCAGCGAAAAGTTGTCCCGGGGCAGCATCGCCTGCAGCAGCGCGCGGTGGCGGGGCCGGATGTCGCGGTGCAGGACGATCAGGTCGTAGTTGTGCCGCGGCGAGGCGTGCTGCTCGATCGAGCGCAGCAGCGCCGCCAGATAGGGGACGTAAAAGTCGTTGGCGGAAAATACGATCGCCGCGTTGTCCTTCGCAAAGGCGGGGCGCAGCACGGGTTCGGGGTCGACGTTGTCAAAAAAGACGCGCTGCAATTTGAGGATGCGGAGGGAGCGCGTCCGCTCGACGTAGTCGAGGAAGATCCCGCACAGCCGTTCCGCCAAAAATCCGTGCACGCGCATCGCCTGGTCGCTGTACGCGGAGATGTCCACCGCCTTCTCGTGCTTTTCGAGGATGGAAAACAGCCAGCGATTGTACTCGTCGAACAGCTCCTTCTTCATGATGAACATGTTGCAGAAGTACCCCTTCTTGCGCTTTATATAGCGCATGGCGTAGGGGTACATCGCCGGGTAGTCCTCGCGGATGACGCCGAGCACGAAGTCGAGGTCGCTCTTGTGGTGGACGGGCGCGATGCAGTATTGGCGGTAGAGGTTGAGGCTGCGCTCGGGGAATCCGCCCTCCTGCGGCACGATCAGGTCGTACTGCGCGATGGTCTTTGCCATCGTCTCGCCGTCGATCCCGCACTTTTTCAGGGCGGCTTCGTCGTTGCAGGGGAGATGCGCCTCGCCGAAGGCGTCGGCGGGGAGCGGCTCGCGCGCAAAGGAGAGGTAGCGCCGATAGTGGAAGAATCCGTAATAGTCGGCGTCGGCGTTTTTCCACGCCCAGTACTGGGCGGTCAGTTCGCAGTAGCTCTTGTTTTTGGCGGAAATATTTTCGCCTTCGTCGTCGTGCAGCATCCCCGCGAGCCGCCGCTCGGCGAGCGCCGCGCCCACCTGGATGGGCCGCAGGAGCGGCACGTCCGGCACCACGCATTCCTTGTGACAGGAAACAAAGATCTGAATGTTCGGTCCGTTCATAATTTTCTCACACGGCCCGCCTCGTGCGGGCTTTTCTGTTTTGGCGGGCCGCCCGGTGCGGCCCCGCGTGCGCGCCGTTCGCGCGCAGGTCGTTAAGATCGCAAACATTATAGCAAAAGCGTGTGTACGTTGCAAGGGAAAAAGTTGTCTAAACAAAAAAATCTCAAAAAAGAGGGGGAAAACCTGCCGTTTTCCCCCGAAAAATATCCGACCCGATGGTCGTTTTGTCCGTTCTGCCGCATAAAAGTCATCACTCTGCCGCGCCTTTGCCGGCGGTTTTGGTTGTGTTTGCCCGCGGGCGGCCGCCCCGTTTTTCGCGTCCGTCCGGCGCCTGTCCGGCGTCCGTTCAGCCGCCGCGGCGCATGAGCGCGTAGTCGATGGAGTCGGTCAAGGCGATCCAGCTCGCCTCGATCACGTCGTCCGAGACGCCGACCGTCGTCCAGCTGTCCGCGCTTCCCGCCGAAGTGATCAAAACGCGTACCTTGGCGGCGGTCGCCTTGTCCGAGTCGAGCACGCGCACCTTGAAGTCGACCAGCGACATGCGCGCGATCGCGGGGTAGAAGTCGGCGAGCGCGGAGCGCAGCGCCAGGTCCATCGCGTGGACGGGGCCTTCGCCGTCCGCCGCCGCGATCTTGGTCGCGCCGTTGACGCGGATCTTGACGATCGCCGAGGCGACCTTGCCCTCGATGGCGGGCTGTTCGCTGATGATCTTGTAGCTGATCAGGTCGAAGGAGTTCTTGTACTTGCCGAGGATCTTCTCGACGAGCAGCACGAAGCTCGCTTCCGCCGCCTCGTACTGGTACCCCGCCAGGGCGCGGTCCTTGAGGGCGGACACGATCTCCCCCATCTCCTTCCCGTTCTTGTCGAGGGCGGGGAAGTAGTTTTTCAGCTTATCGTAGATGGCGCTCTTGCCCGAGATCTCGGACAGCAGAAATTTGCGCTTGTTGCCGATGCTTTCGGGGTCGACGTGCTCGAAGGAGGAGGAATATTTGAGCACGCCGTCCGCGTGCATCCCCGCCTTATGGGCAAAGGCGTTCATCCCCACATACGGCTGGTTGGGCGGGATGGCGGCGTTGGCGGTCTCGGCGAGGGTCATCGCGCAGCCGTACATCTCTTTGAGGCGGTCGGGCGGGATGCACTCGTAGCCGCGCTTGAGCTGCAGGTTGCAGATGATCGAGCAGAGGTTCGCGTTGCCGCACCGCTCGCCGAAGCCGAGCAGCGTCCCCTGCACCTGTTTGGCGCCCGCCTGCACCGCCGCGATCGAATCCGCCACGGCGAGCCCGCCGTCGTTGTGGCAGTGGATGGCGACGGCGATCCCGGGGAAGCGCTGCACGACCGCTTTCGTGACGGAATACGCCTCGTCGGGGAAGATGCCGCCGTTGGTGTCGCACAGGCAGAGGGTCACGGCGCCCGCCTGCGCCGCGCTCTCGAGGGCGCGCATCGCGTAATCGGCGTCCGCCTTGTACCCGTCGAAGAAGTGTTCGGCGTCGAATATGACCTTTTTGCCGTGTTCGGTCAAAAACCGCACGCTCTCGCCGATCATGGCGAGGTTTTCCGCGGGGTCGGCCTTGATCACGTCGGTGACGTGGCGGATGTGGCTCTTGCCGAAGATGGCGACGTACTCGGTGCCCGCCGCCAGGAGAGAGCGCAGGTTCCCGTCCTCCGCGGCGGCGGTGTTTTTGCGGCGCGTGGAGCCGAAGGCGACGATCTTCGCGTGGGCGAGCCGAAGCCCCGCGATGCGCTGGAAGAACTGCATCTCCGCCGGGTTGGAGAAGGGGTTGCCCGCCTCGATGAAGTCCACGCCGAGCGCGTCGAGGGTGTGGATGACCTTGATCTTGTCCTCGACGGAAAAGGAGATGTTGGCGCCCTGCGCCCCGTCGCGCAGGGTGGAATCGAAAATTTGTAATTTCATGAAAGTCTCCTCGTGAAATTTGTTTTGAGCTGACAAAACAAATTTCTACGATTTTTGAGGGCGCTGCCCTCTGCGGCGCGCTTTTCGGGGCACACCTTTGAGAATGCGCGCCGCATTCACCCGCTGAGGCGCTCGCGCGCAAATAGGGTTGCGCTGCGCAAAAGCGTGGTTTTGCTTGCGCGAGGAAGTTCGTTTGAGAGATCGCGCAAATTCACTCTTTCCGCAGAAGCCGCAAGTATGCGGCCAATGGGGTGCGCTTTGCCAAAAGCGCGGTTTTGGCACGCGCCACAAATGATTCACGAAAAAAGTTTTAAGCTGATAAAACTTTTTTCCGTGATTTTGAGGGCGACACCGCCGTTCGCTTTGCTCGGCGGCGGTTTCTCCCTTTTTGCGGCATGTTTTAAGGGCACACCTTTGATAAATGCCGCAAATTCACCCTTTTCCCAAAAGCCTTGCGGCAAATCGGGGGAAAAATCCAAAAGCGCGATTTTGGATTTTTCGAGAAAATTTTTTAGATAAGTATGATTATATTTGCAAGAGTTTCTCACGAAAAATAATTTCGTCGGCACGAAATTATTTTTGTGAACCAAAAAGGACTGCGTCCGCAAAAATCACACTTTTTGCGGAAAGCCCCCCATTTGCCGCGATGAGCGGCCTCGGGCGGAAAGGGTGAATGCCGCGTTTTATCAAACGAGAGCCCTGAAACAACGCGGCAGAGGGGAAACCGGCCGCCGAGCCGACCCGGTTGAAAACGGGCGGCGAACGGCGGGTTTCCCCTGAAAATCACGGAAATTTTGAGAACTCTTTTCTCAAAATTTCGTGAATACAGCCCCTCTGCTCGCGCTGGTCACCTGCGCGCGGTAGCGTTTCAGGTATCCGTCCACCGGCTTTTCCTTCGGGGTAAAGTTCGCCAGGCGGGCGGCCAGTTCTTCTTCGCTCACGCGCAGATCGATCCTTCCCTTCTCGATGTCGATGTCGATGATGTCGCCGTCCTGGACCACGCCGATCGGCCCGCCCGCCGCCGCCTCGGGGCAGACGTGCCCGATCGCCGCGCCGCGCGTCGCGCCCGAAAAGCGCCCGTCCGTGATCAGCGCCACGTCCGCGCCCAATCCCGCGCCCACGATCGCCGAGGTCGGGGAGAGCATTTCGCGCATCCCCGGGCCGCCCTTCGGGCCCTCGTAGCGGATGATCACCACGTCCCCCTTGACGATCTTGCCCGTGGAGATGGCTTCCATCGCCGCCTCCTCGCTGTCGAACACGCGCGCGGGGCCGCTGTGGCGGAGCATCGCGGGGTCGACGGCGCTCTTTTTGACCACGGCGCCCTCGGCCGCGAGGTTGCCCTTCAAAACAGCCAACCCGCCCGTCGGGGAATAGGGGCGATCCATCGGGCGGATGATCGCATCGTCCAGCACGCGCGCGTTTTTCACCCGCTCGTGCTGCGTCACGCCCGAAACGGTCATCGCCGCGCCGTCGAACAGGCCCGCGCCCTCGAGCTGCCGGATGACGGCGGAGATACCGCCCGCCTCGTTGAGGTCCTCGATGTAGTGCTCGCCCGCGGGCGCCAGCTTGCAGATGTGCGGCACCTTCGCGCTCACTTCGTTGAAGGTGTCGATGGAGAAGTCTTCCGGCGCCATGCCCATCTCGCTCGCGAGCGCCAAAAGATGCAGCACGCTGTTGGAGGAAGCGCCGATGGCGTTGTCCACCGCGACCGCGTTCTTGATCGCCGCGGGGGTGATGACGGCGGAGGGGCGGATGTCCTTTTCCACCGCGTTCATCACCGCCTTGCCCGTCTCCTTGGCGAGCATCAGGCGGCGGGAATGCACCATCGGGATGGTGCCGTTGCCGGGCAGGGCGATGCCCAGCGCTTCCGTCAGGCAGTTGAGGCTGTTCGCCGTGAACATGCCCGAGCAGGAGCCGCAGGTCGGGCAGGCGGAGCACTCATATTCGTGCAGTTCCCGCTCGTCGATCCTGCCCGCGTTGTAGGCGCCGACCGCTTCGAACATGGAGGAGAGGGAGAGCCGCTCGCCGTGCATCCGCCCCGCGAGCATCGGCCCGCCCGAAACGAAGGCGCAGGGCAGGTCCAGCCGCACCGCCGCCATCAGCATCCCGGGGACGATCTTGTCGCAGTTGCCCACGAACACGATGCCCGAAAAGGCGTGCGCCCGCGCCAAGATCTCCGCGCTGTCGGCGATCACCTCGCGCGAGGGCAGCGAGTAGCGCATCCCCGCGTGGCCCATCGCGATGCCGTCGCACACGCCGATGGACGGCACCACGACGGGTTTTCCGCCCGCGGCCAGCACCCCCTCTTTGACCGCTTCCGCCACCCGGTCCAGATACATGTGCCCGGGGATGATCTCGCTCTGCGCGCAGATGATGCCGATGATCGGCTTTTTCATCTCGTCGTCCGTCCAGCCCAGCGCGCGCATCAGCGAGCGCTGCGAGGACATTGCCGTTCCTTCCGAAAAGATGTTTTTCATGCTCCTTTACCTCGTATTGTATCGATATGGAAAGCTCCCTGTCCGCGCGCGGATACGGCGCGTCCCCGGCGGGACCGGGGCCGCCGCGCCTGCGGCAGAGCGTTTGCGCCGCGTTCGGGGCGGTAGCGTCGGGGCCGCCATGCCGCGTCCGCGGCGGTCAGATCTGTTCGTTGTAGTCGAGGCGGTCGTTCAGGCAGCTCGCCCCGCGCGAGAGGGCGGTCACGCCCGTGCGCGCCATCTCCAGGATGCCGTACGGCTCGATCACGCGGATAAAGCCGTCCAGCTTGTTCGGTTCGCCCGTCAGTTCGAGGATGAGCGTCTCGGGCGAGAGGTCGACGATCTTCGCCTTGTACACTTCCTTGATCTCGATGATCTCCGACCGTTTTTCCGCGGGGGCCGCCACTTTGACGAGCAGCAGCTCGCGGTAGACGGAGTCGTCCTCGGGCGCGGGCGCGATCTTTTTGACGTCGATCAGCTTGTCCAGCTGTTTGGTCATCTGGGCGAGGGTGTATTCGTCGCCGTTGAGCACGATGGTCATGCGCGAGAGCGCCTCGTCCTCCGTCGTGCAGACGCACAGGCTCT
The DNA here is from genome assembly GCA_019114625.1 of Candidatus Borkfalkia faecigallinarum. Classification (GTDB taxonomy): domain Bacteria; phylum Bacillota; class Clostridia; order Christensenellales; family Borkfalkiaceae; genus Borkfalkia; species Borkfalkia faecigallinarum. Next base: position 27,450 of record DXFD01000091.1, read on the forward strand.
CGATGTTGAAGCCGCGCCGCGCGAACAGCCCGGAAACGCGCGTGAGCACGCCGCTCTTGTTGGCGACCAGCGCCGTGATCGTATATTTTTTCATGTCCGTACCCTCCCTCAGTCGAGCTTGGTGATGATGTCCTCAAAGGACTTGCCGGGCGCGATCATCGGCAGCACCTTGTCGTCGATGCCGATGCGGCAGTCGACGAGCACCGGCCCCTCGGCGGCGAACGCCTCCGCGAGCACGGCGGGCGCGTCGGCGGGGTCGGCGAGCAGCAGCCCCTTCGCGCCGAACGCCTCCGCGAGTTTTTGGTAGTCCGTCCTGCGTTCGAGCGTCGTCTGCGAGTACCGCTTGCCGTAAAACAGCGTCTGCCACTGGCGCACCATGCCCAGCGTGTGGTTGTTCATCAGCAAGATCACGACGGGCAGCTTGTGTGTGACGGCGGTGCACAGCTCGTTCAGGTTCATGTGGAAGGACCCGTCGCCCGTGACCAGCACCGTCTTTCGCCCGGTGCCGACGCACGCGCCGATCGCCGCGCCCATGCCGAAGCCCATCGTCCCCAGCCCGCCGCTCGTGATCAGCGTGTGCGGCTTTTCGAAGGGGTAATACTGCGCCGTCCACATCTGGTGCTGCCCCACGTCCGTCGCGACGGGCGTGTCCGCGTCGGTGAAGGCGCGCAGCGCCGTGAGGATGCGGCAGGCGGGCAGCGCCTTGTCCGCGCCCGCGGCCTCGTAGTCTTTATAGGCGGAGACCTCTTTCAGCCAATCGGCGCGCTCCTGCTTGGCGAGCAGGGGCAGCAGCGCCTTGAGCGCCTCGTTCACGTCCGCCATCACGGCGATGTCCGCCGGCACGTTTTTGTCGATCTCGGCGGCGTCGATGTCGAACTGCACGATGGTCTTGCCCGCGCGGAACCGCGCGCGGTCGCCCGCCACGCGGTCGGAAAACCGCATCCCGCACACGACGACCGTATCCGCGCGGCGGAAGGCTTTGGCGGCCGCGTCCGAGCCGTGCATCCCGATCAGGCCGAGGAAGCGCGCGTCGTGCGCGGGGAAAGCCCCCAGCCCCATCAGCGTGCCGCACACGGGCGCGTCCAGCGCGTCGGCGAGCTTGCGCAGGTTCTCGGCGGCGTCCGCGCGGATGCAGCCGCCCCCCGCCAGGATGAGGGGGCGCTTGGCGGCGCGCAGCGCCTCGGCCGCCTTCGCGACGGCTTCCGCCGTCACGGCGCGCGGCGCGCGGCGCACGGCAGGCTCCGGCTCGTATTCGCACGTCTCCGTCTGGATATTTTTGGGGATATCGATGAGCACCGGCCCCTTGCGCCCGCTGTTGGCGATGGAAAACGCCTCCCGCACGGTCGCGGCGAGCTTGCGGATGTCCTTGACGATGTAGTTGTGCTTGGTGACGGGCATGGTGATGCCCGCGATATCCACCTCCTGGAAGCTGTCCCGCCCGAGGTTGGATACGGTCACGTTGCCCGTGATGGCCACGAGCGGCACCGAATCCATATACGCCGTCGCGATGCCCGTCACGAGGTTGGTCGCGCCCGGCCCGGACGTCGCCAGGCAGACGCCCGTCCTGCCGGTGGCGCGGGCGTAGCCGTCCGCGGCGTGGGCGGCGCCCTGTTCGTGGGCGGTCAGGATGTGTTTCAGCGTTCCGTCGCGGTAGATGGCGTCGTAGATGTCGAGCACGCACCCGCCGGGGTAGCCGAACAGCACGTCGACGCCCTGCTCCTTCAAACAGCGGACGAGGATGTCAGCTCCGCTCAGTTTCATAGTACGATCTCCTCTTTTCCCCGCCCGCAGTGCGCGGCGGGGTTTGTCTGTCAATATTTTATCTATTGTAAAACATAGGCGCGCTTTCTGTCAAGTATTTTATCGGAATCGCATGTCCGCGGGCGGGCTCGCGGGGGTGCGGCAAGGCAAAAAGCGGGCGCCGCCGCCCGATTTTGCCCAAAAGGGAAGAAAAAACTTCGGAACGCCCGCCGAAAACAGTTGACAAAGCGGCGCGTTTGCTATAAAATAATATAGCATCTTTGCGGATGCCCATATCGCGGGGTGGAGCAGTTCGGTAGCTCGTCGGGCTCATAACCCGAAGGTCGCAGGTTCGAATCCTGCCCCCGCAACCACGTCGCTGCGCGCCTCCCTGTCAGCATTTCGGCTTCGCCAAAATGCTTGACCTGAAAGGCGGCAGCTCCTTCTTCCCAAAAAGTTCTTCGATACTTTTTGGGAGCCCTGAGGAGGAAACCGCGTGCAAACTCTTTGCATTGACGTCGGCGCCTCCTTTTTCCCAAAAATCTCGCGGGCAAGCCCGCTGCGATTTTCGGGAGCCCTGAAAAGGGGAGGCCGCAAAAAGGCGGCAGCTCCTTCTTCCCAAAAAGTTCTTCGATACTTTTTGGGAGCCTTGAGGAGGGTACATATGTCTGCGCCGCAAGCGCAAGGCAATTTATGGCGGCGTAGCTTAGTTGGTTATAGCGATCGGTTCATACCCGATAGGTCGTAGG
>DXFD01000092.1 GCA_019114625.1 Candidatus Borkfalkia faecigallinarum
CAGCCGCCGCGCTGGATGACGCATTCGTTTTGCAAATGTTCGGGCGTCGGGCGGACGCGCAGGAGGCGGAGCTCGCCGCGCTGTTTGCGGACGATCCGGGCGTCACGGTCTGCGCGGAGGTCGGCTGGGAGGCGGAAGGCTATGCCTATCGGGTGACGGATGTGTCTGTCCGGATCGAAGATTTCGGAATATACGGGGAAGAGCGGCATATATTTGTTATAGAGCAGATCGAGAGCCGCCTCGACCGGATCTTCGGGGAGACTGTGGAGGTGGAAGTCTGTGGGTGACGTGCAGGAAAAGATAAAGGGAAAGATGCGCGGCGGAAAGTGGCTGGAGATCCTGGCCGTCGCATTGCTGGCGGTGACCGTCGTCGCGATCCTGCTCTCCGCATGGGGCGGAGAGAGCGAAGAAGCGGCCGACGGCAGCGGCTATGCGGAGCGCGTCGAGCAGCGCCTGGCGCAGGTGCTCTCCAAGATCGACGGCGCGGGAAGCGTGGACGTGTTCGTTTCCGTCCGTTCGGACGGGACGGTCGTGATCGCGACGGAGAGCGTCGTCGGGGAGGACGGCAGCGTAACGACTTCCCCCGTCCTATCCGGCGGGGAACCGATCGTGCTGGAAGAATGCAACCCGGAGATCACGGGCGTGCTGATCGTTGCCGACGGAGCGGACGATCTGAATGTTCGCTTCAATCTGTTGGAGGCGGCGGCGTCCGTTTTAGATATTGACCAAAGCATAATCAAAGTATATACCAGGGGCGACGGGAATTAAAAATGTATCAAATTCAAGGAGAGTGCTGAGATGTCGAGAACCAAAAAGATCATCATTATGTCCGGGCTGGTCCTGCTCCTCGCGGTGACGGCGATCTTCAACTTCGTGTTGGCGGGCGCGGCGACGGAGGATGCGGGCGGCGAAGTGACGGCGGCAAACTATTTTGCGACCTACCGCACCGAGCGCACGACGACGCGCAACGAAGAGCTTCTGCAGCTCAATTCCATTCTGGAAAGCACGGAAGCCGGCAACGACGCCTATGAGGAGGCGATGGCGCTCAAATTGCAGATCGTCGAGATGATGGAGCGCGAGCTGCTGCTGGAAACGTACATCAAGTCGCTCGGCTATACGGACGCCGTCGTGAGCATCGGGCTGGATTCAGACAACGTGAACGTGTTCGTCAACGCCGACGAACTGGCGTACAATGATTTTCTGACCATTTACAACATTTTGACGGAAGAAGCGGGTTGCGATCCTGCAAATGTAAATATTATGCCGATAAATTCGGAAAGTTGAAAAAAATACTGTTCAAAATTCCGTAAATGTGGTATAATAGACGCAAGAAGAACTTGAAATGGAGAAGGGCGATGGCTATTTTCAGGCGCGTTCCGTCCGACGGACAAAAGGGTAAAGTCTCCTATACGACGGGGATCGTGAGCGGGATCATTCAGCTTGCCGTTTCCGAGATCGAGGGCGTCACCATGCTCGGCGGGAAGAAAGGGCTGCGCATCTATTTTGAAAAGGACGGCGTCTACGCCGATATTTCGATCAAAGTGGATTCCGGTTATATCGTGCCGGAGGTCGCGTTCAAGATCCAGCAGTCGGTCAAACACAACGTCGAGGCGATGACGAAGTTTAAAGTCATCAAAGTCGACGTGTATGTGGTCGGCGTCGAGATCCGCGGCGAGCATTCTGCGGAGTAAAGATACGATTTTTCGTTTCCCCTCGGTACACGAGGGGAAATATTAAATTTTTTACGGGAAAACATCTATGAGGAGCAAAGCGCGTGAATGCGCATTCAAGATCATCTATGCCTCGCTGTTCCGGCCGGATGCGGAGCTGCAGCGCAGCCTCTACAAGACGTTCGATCTGACGGAAGAGGAGCGCGGCTATGCGGACCGGCTGCTGGACTGCATCGAAGCCCATCGCGGCGAATTGACGGAGGAGCTCAACGAAAGGTCTGTCGGCTTTACGGACAAGCGCATGTTCCCCGTCGACAAGAGCCTGCTCCTGATGGCGCTCGCGGAGATCCGCTACTTTGAAGACGTGCCGGACGTCGTCGCGGTCGACGAGGCGGTCGGGCTCGCCAAGCGTTATTCGACGGAAAAAAGTGTCGGCTATGTCAACGGCGTACTCGCCGCGTGCATCGCCGGAGGAGATACAAAAGCATGAGTATTTTGATCGACGGAAAAGCGCTGGCCGCCGAAATGCGCGGGCAGCTCAGCGAAAGAGTTCAGAAATTCAAAGAATCGCGCGGCAAAGACATCGGGCTTGCCGTCGTGCTGGTGGGGGAAGACCCCGCCTCGCAGGTCTATGTGCGCAACAAGATCCGCGCCTGCGAAGAGGTCGGCATCCGTTCCTTTGCCTATCGCCTGCCGGAAACGGCGACGCAGGGCGAGGTCGAGGCGCTGGTCGATGAGTTGGTCGCCTCGGAAAACGTACACGGGATCCTCGTGCAGCTGCCGCTGCCCGCGCACCTGAACGAGCGCAGCATCCTGCGCCGCATCCCTGCGGCAAAGGACGTGGACGGCTTCTGCGCGGAGAACGTGGGCAACCTCGCGATGAACCGCGAGACCATCGTCGCCTGCACGCCCTTCGGCGTGATGAAGATGCTGGAAAAATACGGCATCGACCCCAAGGGCAAGAAGGCGGTCGTGCTCGGGCGCTCGAATATCGTCGGCAAACCGATGGCGATGCTGCTGCTCAATGCGGACGCGACCGTGACGGTCTGCCACAGCAAGACGCGGGATCTGAAAGAGGTCTGCGCGGCGGCGGATATTCTCGTCGTGGCGATCGGCAGGGCAAAGTTCGTGACGGCGGATATGGTCAAAGAGGGCGCCGTCGTCATCGACGTCGGGATGGACCGCGACGAAAACGGCAAGCTGTGCGGCGACGTCGATTTTGAGGCGGTCAAGGACAAGGCGTCGTACATCACGCCCGTGCCGGGCGGCGTCGGCCCGATGACGATCACGATGCTCCTGTATAACACGGTACAGACGGCGGAGAGGAGCTGAGCGTGGAGAATACGGCGTTCAGAGAACAATTGGATCTTTACGGCGCGGCGTTTGAAAAGGTGCTCGCCGAATATTTGCAGAGCGTGCGCTTTCGTCCGGATGTTTTGGACGAGAGCGTGCGCTATTCGTTGCAGAGCGGCGGCAAGCGCCTGCGCCCCGTCCTGCTGTTTGCCGTGACGCGGATGCTGGGCGGGCGCCTCGAATCGGTCGCCCCGTTCGCGTTGGCGCTGGAGCTGATCCACACCTATTCGCTCATCCACGACGATCTCCCCGCGATGGACAACGACGATTACCGCCGCGGAAGGCTTTCCAATCACCGCGTGTTCGGCGAGTGACAGGCGATCTTAGCGGGGGACGCGCTGCTGAACGAGGCGTACCGGATCTGCTTTGAAGCCTGCACCCACGGTAAGACGTACGTCGCGGCGGCGGAGCTTCTTTGCCGCAACGCGGGCCCCGCCGGCATGATCGCGGGGCAGGCGGCAGACTTATATTACCAAGGCCGCGAGGATGCGGGGAAAAGGGAGGCAGAATTCATCGTCGTGCATAAGACGGCGATGATGCTGCGTTCCGCCGTGACCGTCCCCGCGATCGTGGCGGACCTGGACGAAAATATCCGCGCTCTGCTCGACGAATTCGGCAAACAGTTCGGGATCTTGTTCCAGCTGACCGACGATATGCTGGATGTCACCGGCGATTTCGCGAAGCTCGGAAAGTCGATCGGGAAGGACGCGGAGGAAAACAAACTTTCCTATGTGCAGCTGTACGGGATGGACGAATGCGCGGCGCTCGCCGACCATGCCTTGCTGCTGTGCGAACAGCTGCTGGGCGAGCTTCCGTACGACGCTTCCTTCCTGCTCGCGCTGGCGCGCTATGTGCGCGGCCGGGAAGCCTGATCGCGATGCGGCTGGATAAATACCTCGCCGAAAACGGTTTTTCTTCCCGGACAAAAGCGGCGCGCGCCATCGAAAAAGGGCTGGTCACGCTGAACGGAAGGGCGGCGAAGGCGTCGGACGAGGTCGCGGAAGGGGATCGCGTGGAAGTGCGCGCCGAAGAGGTCGGCTTCGCGTCCGAAGGCGGGCAAAAACTGTATAAGGCGCTGCGCGCGTTCGGCGTTTCGGTCGCCGGGCAGGTCTTTGCCGATCTCGGGGCGAGCACGGGCGGGTTTACCGACTGCCTCCTGCAAAACGGCGCCGCGCGCGTCTATGCCGTCGACGTGGGAGAAAGTCAGCTCGCGCCGCACCTGGCGCGGGATACGCGCGTCGTCGTCATGGACAGGACCAACGCGCGCTACCTCGGGTCGGAACAGTTCCCGGAACCGATCGACGGCGTGACGGTCGACGTCAGCTTTATTTCGCTCACGTTGATCTTGCCCGCCGTCGCCCGCATCCTGCGGGAGGGCGGCCATGCGTTCGTTCTCATCAAGCCGCAGTTTGAATGCGGCGGCAGGGGGCTTAACAAGCACGGGATCCTGAAAGACGCCGCTGCGCGGCGCGCGATCGTGGAAGAGATCGCGCGGTTTGCTTGTTCGCTCGGGCTGCGCCCGCTGCAGCTGACCAATGCGCCGCTGCGCGCGCGCAAAAACGTCGAATATATCCTGTACCTGCAAAAGAGGGAGGATGCCTCGATCGATTGCGCCGCGTTCGCGCGGCAGGCGGACGAATTGACCGAACGGTGAAAGTCATGGGAAACTCGGAACGCTATACGGAAGCGCAGAAAAAGCTGCTCAAATTTGAGAAGGAAGATTTGACCGAAGCGGAGCGGAGGGTGCTGCGCCGCGCGCTGCTGCCGCGCAAACGGTACATCCCGCAGACGGACGAGGAAGGATTTTCGTTGACGCGCGATATGCTCGATAAAGAAAAATATATCGATTTTTGTGCGCTCGCCGAAGAGATCCGCGCCTCCTATCGCGGCACGACGACCCGTTGGATGGGCGGGAACCGTTGGTGGCGGCAGAGGCTGTGCTTTCTGTGCGACAAGACGATGCTGTGCGCGCTCGCCGTCACGGTCGATCATTTCCGTTTGCAGATCGAGTTCGGCGAACGCGAGTGCCGGATGTTCGAGACGGCGCGGGAGTCTTTTCCGCGCGAAGAGATCCAATGGCTCTTCGATACGGCGGTCTGGAAAAACGGCAAAAAATTGCTGCAGATCGACCCGAGCAGCCTGGTCAGCTTCGAATTGCTGTTCCGCCTGCTGGCGATCAAGCGCATCCCGGATGAGGATCATTTTTCTCTGTATTACGACTTTCGCCGTTGACGCGGCTCAGCGTTCTGTTTCGGCGATGACGATGACGCGGCACGGCGTCCGGTGCGCTTCGCCGCGGCAAAGGAGAAATACGGCCAAAAAGCGAGGTAAAAACGCGGATAATAAGCACGATAAAAGGCAAGCGGCGCGCCCGGCAGGGCGCGCCGCTTGCCTCATAAATCGGTAAATCATAGGATATGCAGAGTACTATGCGTCGCATAGATCGCATCTATTCGTGCTTATTGCGATAGAAGTGGTAGCCGATCTGCAGGCCGGCAAAGACGGCGCACATTGCCGCTAGGACGATGAGCGGGATCGCGATCAGGAAGGTTTCGATCGGGAGCCCGAAGACCGGAAAGTTAGCTTGCGCGGATATGCAGACGAAGAACAGCGCCGCCCAGCCGACCAGCGCGACGCCGATGGTGCAGAGGGCTGTCCAAAGGCGGAAGCGCAGCGTGCGCCGCATCGCCTGCGGGAAGAGCGGGCTGTACGCTTTGAGGAACAGATAGATCGTTAAAGAGAGCAAAAAGACGCTCGCCCCGATGATCGAACCGGTAAAAATGCTGTGAAAAAAAAGATCGGACAGGCTTCCGCCCCAATAGATGAGGTGCAGGAAGATCAACCCGAATGCGGTCGCGTTCGTGATGCAGACGCGGCCGCGCGCACGAAAAATGGCGCGGCGAAAGTCTTGCAGGGCCTCCGCCCCAAGCTCTTCCTGTGAACACCAAAACAGCGCGTTGTGGCAGATCATGCAGATCGCGAAGGCGGCTGCGATCATCGGGACCGCGCCGATCCCGAAGCCGAGCCGCGGCCGCGCGGCGCCGAGCGAGATCGCAAACGTCAGGATCGCGCCGAGGATCGCGAGGGCGTATCCGCCCATCGTGCAGAGAAACAGGTCGTTCTTGCGGCGCGCCAGCCGGAAGTCGATCGCTTTTTCCCGCTCGGCTTCCTTGACTTGGGCGGTTTCGTCGGCGGAGATATGTTCGCCGCGCAGGATCTCGTCGCAGGTGACGCCGTACAGTTCGGCGATGGCTGGCAGCATGGCGATGTCCGGGCAGGAAGCGCCCGTTTCCCAGCTGCTCACGGTCTTGTTGGATACGCCCAGACGATCGGCGACTTGTTGCTGCGTCAGGCCCTGCGCCTTGCGCAGGGCGGCGATAAATTCGCCGATGGCGGTCTTTCCCATAGATGTCTCCTTCTCAAAATACGCGCGTTTGCGGCGCTCAAAGAAAAGGCCGCGCCTGGCGGCGCGGCCGGATCGGTTCGGTTTATGCGAGCAGGCGAACGCGGATGACGCCTTTGAGGGCGGCGATCTCGCGGACCGTCTTTTCGGCGGGGACCGCGTCGAGGTCGATCAGCATATAAGCCTTGTCCTTCTTCGATTTGTCGAGCAGGTTGGCGATGTTGATGCCTTCGCCGGAGATGACGGAAGTGATCGCGCTGATGACGCCTTCCGAATTTTCATGCAGGACGCAAAGGCGCGCGGCGGAAGCGCGGGGAGCCTGGACGTCGGGGAAATTGACGCTGTGCGTCACGTTGCCGTTTTCGATATAATCGACGAGTTCTTTCGCCGCCATCGCCGCACAGTTGTCCTCCGCTTCCGGGGTGGACGCGCCGAGATGGGGGACGCAGATCACGTTCTTCGCGCCGATCAGTTCATCGGAGGGGAAGTCGGTGATGTAGCGCTCCAGCTTGCCGCTCTCCACCGCTTCGAGCACGGCGGCCGTATCGACGAGTTCGCCGCGGGAATTGTTGATGAGGACGGAGCCGTCCTTCATCTTGGCGAGCGTTTCGGCATTGAACATCTTTTCCGTGTTCGGGGTGAGCGGGACGTGGACGGTGATGAAGTCCGCGTCTTTGACGAGCGCGTCGAGGCCGACGACTTCGATGCGGGTATCCAGATGCAGCGCGCCGCTGACGGAGAGGTAGGGGTCATAGCCGAGCACTTTCATGCCCAAACCGACCGCGGCGTTGGCGACGGCGACGCCGATGGCGCCGAGGCCGATGACGCCGAGCGTCTTGCCGAGGATCTCGTGGCCGACAAATTTGGACTTGCCCTTTTCCACGGCTTTGGAGATGCCCTCCGTGCCTTTGAGCGTTTTGACCCAGTCGATCGCATCCGCGATCTTACGGCCGCCGAGGAACAGTTCGCAAAGGACGAGCTCTTTGACGGCGTTGGCGTTTGCGCCGGGGGTGTTGAACACGACGATGCCCTTCTCCGTGCAGGCGGGGATGGGGATGTTGTTCGTGCCGGCGCCCGCGCGCGCTACCGCGAGCAGCTCGTCGTTGAGCGGATATTCGTGCATATTGAAGGAGCGCAGCATGATGCCGTCCGGCTTCTCGACCTCTTTGGAAAAGACGTAGCCTTCCGGGAATTCCTTGTTCGCAACTTCGCTGATCTCGTTTAATTTGAGGATGTTCGGCATTTTTTAACTCCTTTGCGCTTTTATGCGTTTTCCGTTTCGAATTTCTTCATGAACTCGATGAGCGCCTTGACGCCTTCGACGGGCATCGCGTTGTAGATGGAGGCGCGCATACCGCCCACCAGGCGATGGCCCTTGAGGGAAACGAGGCCGGCGGCCTTCGATTCTTTGACGAATTTTTCGTCCGTCTCTTTGGAAGGGGTCACGAAGGGCACGTTCATGATTGAACGGTATTCCTTCTGCACGCCGTTCGTATAGAACTTGGAGTTGTCGATGAAGTCGTACAGTAGGCCCGCCTTATACTCGTTGACCTTGTTGATCTCCCGGATGCCGCCCAGCTTTTTCAGGTGACGGAACACGAGGTTTGCCATATAGATGGCGAAGCAGGGGGGCGTGTTGTAGAGGGAGCCGTTGTCTGCCTGCGTCTTCCATTTGAGCATGGTCGGGCAGCCGGGGAGCGGGTTCTCGATCAGGTCCTTGCGCGCGATGACGATGGTCACGCCCGCCGGGGCGACGTTCTTCTGCGCGCCCGCATAGATGACGCCGAATTTGGTCACGTCGATCTCGCGGGAGAGGATCTCCGAGCTCATATCCGCCACGAGGGGCGCCTTGACGGTCGGGAACTTGATGTAACGCGTGCCGAAAATGGTGTTGTTCGAGCAGATATGCACATAGTCCGCGTCGTCGTTGAAGGCGATCTTGTCGACGTCCGGGATATAGGTATAGGTCTTGTCCTCCGAGGAGGCGACGCAGCGCGCTTCACCGAAGATCTTGCCTTCCTGCCATGCCTTCTTGGAGAAGTTGCCGGTGACGACGTAATCGGCCTTCCCGGTGTGCATCAGGTTGAGCGGAACGGCGGCAAACTGCTGGCTGGCGCCGCCCTGTACGAACAGGACGCAATAATCGTCCGGAATGTTCATCAGTTCGCGGAGGTTGGCTTCCGCTTCCTCGACGATCGCGGAAAACGCTTTGTCGCGGTGGCTGATCTCGCAGACGCTCATGCCGGTGCCTGCAAAGTCGAGCAGTTCTTTCTGCGCCTCTTCCAGCACTTCCAAAGGAAGCATAGAGGGGCCTGCCGAAAAATTGTAAACTCTCATCGTGCTTTCACTCCTTTTTGAATGAGATTTTCCTTAGAGAATACGATCGCCCGGACGCAGAGCCGCGTCGGCCGCGATATCGCATAGTATTATTATAATATAACGCCGTGCATTTGACAAGTCTTTCGCCGCGTCAAACGCTTCCCTTGCCGATTTTTTTTATTTTTTCGTCCCGCGGGTGTAAAAAGTTCTTGCTTTTGTCAAAAAACGGTCGGGCAAAGCATTTACTTTTTCGGGAAAATATAGTACAATAAAAAAAAGTGTCGATTGCGGCCGGCGGTGTTCGGCCGTTCGGAGGAAAGGCATGGCGCCTGAGGCGGATAAAAAGGGAAAGGAGCTTTCGGCGGAGGAAAAACTGCGCGCGGCGGACAAAGATCTTTCGCAGCTGCGCGAGATTCTCGCCTCGATGGACGAGATCGACGCGCTGCGCAAGCGCGACGGAAAGCCGGAAACGGGCGAGTACGGCGGGTATAAGCGGGCGGACGTCACGGCCATGATCGCGGAGCTGGAACAGCAGCGCCGCGTCCTTCTCGCGGATATTTCCAACAGCGGCCGGGCGGACAGCGCGCCCGGGCCGTCCGGCACGCGGGAGCGCGTCACTCTTTCCGACGCGCTGGAGCGGATGTATGCGGCGATCGCGGGGAATATCGAACACGCCAAGGGCGAGATCCTGCGCGAGATCCGTTATTCCTGCCGCCAGAATACGGCGATCTATGCGGAATTGAGCGCGCGGATGGATGCCGTCGCGGATAAAGTGCTCGCAAAGGTCATGGCGGGCGGCGTCGATTATGACGAACTGGCGAAGCGGATCGTCCTGCAGATGACGGGCCGCGGCGAATCGGACGCCATCGCGGCGCTGGAAAAGCGGATCGAAGAGCTGGAAGCGGCCCTCGCGGCGCAAAGGCAAGCCGCGCAGCCTTCCCTGACGGAGAGCGAGACGATCTCCGCCGCACGGGAGGCGGAGCCAGAACTTGCGGAGGAGCAAACGGCGGAAGAGGAAGAGCCGTCCGCAGAGCCCGCCGCACGGGAGGCAATGACCGAACCTGCGGAGGAGCAGGCGGAAGGAGACGTCGCGGCTGCGGATGCGGCGGCTGCGGGGCCGCAGTCCGCGGAACCGATCGAAGAGCCAATATCCGAGGAACAGACATCCGAAGAACAGTTGCCCGAAGAGAGCGGCGATCTTGCCGAAGAACAGTTGCCCGAAGAAAGAGGTGATCTTTCTGAGGAGCAGCAGCCCGAAGAGAGCGGCGATCTTGCCGAGGAAGAAGGCGCTGCGGATGCGGCCGACGAACGGGCGGAAGAGGAGCTTGCGGAAATTCCCGGCGAGGACAACTCTTTCGAACGTGAGAGCGCGGAATGCGAAGCGGAAAATGCAGAGGCTTCGGCCGAGCCGTCGATCGACGCAGGCGAGGCGGAAGCGGATCTCGCGGAGCATGGCGAAGCGGCCGCCGATTCGGACGAAATACAGAGAGAAGAAGCGGACGAGGGCATCGAACCCGAAAACGAGGATGCCGACCCGTCTGAAAAATAAAGAATAATATCACATAAAATCATAGTCGGCGGCGCGGGCGCGCTGCCGGGCGAAGGGCTGATCGAATGCAGCCCTTTGTTTCCGTATCGACTGAATGAAAAAGGAGTTTGTTTTGAAGCAGAGACGAGAGAAGGAACACACACAGGAACAGGGAAAAGCGAAGAAGGCGGCGGAGATGCCGTTGTTTTTAGGAAACGCGAAGGACATGGCGCAAAAGGGCGGCGCGAAGGCCGCCAACGCAAAGGCCGAGCGGGCGAAAAATTCGGAGGCAAAGGCTTCGGAGACGAAGCCTGCGCCCGACCGTGCGGGCGAGCGCCGTTTCCGCGGCGACCGCGGCCGCAGAGAGAAGAGGGCGGAGGACGACGCCTCCCGTAAGCCCGCCAAAGGCCGCCGCAAAAAGGGAAAACCGCCCGTCAAGATCATCTTTTTGGGCGGCATCGGCGAGATCGGGAAGAACATGACGGCGATCGAGTACGGCAACGACATCATCATCATCGATGCAGGTCTGACCTTCCCGGACGAAGAGCTGCCCGGGATCGACCTCGTCATCCCCGATATCAGTTACCTCGTCGCCAACAAGAACAAGGTGCGCGGCCTGCTGATCACGCACGGCCACGAGGACCACGTCGGCGGCATCGCCTACCTTTTGAAGGAGATCAATGTCCCCGTCTACGCGACGAAGCTGACGTTGGCGCTGGCGGACAACAAACTGCGCGAGCATCGGATCAACCGCGCGCAGCTGGTATGCGTCAAGCCGGGCGACAAGATCAAACTCGGCTGTTTCGGCGTTGAATTTATCAACGTCAACCATTCGATCGCGGGCGCCGTCGCGCTCTCCATCGACACGCCGAACGGGCGCATCTATCACAGCGGCGACTTCAAGATCGACCTCACGCCCGTCGCGGGGGAACAGATCGATTTGTCGCGCATCGCCGAGATCGGGCGTGAGGGCGTCAAGCTGCTTCTCTGCGAGTCGACCAACGTCGAGCGCCTCGGCTATACGATGAGCGAGACGGTCGTCGGGACCACGCTCGATCACCTCTTTTCGGAAAATCTGAACCGCCGCATCATCGTCGCGACTTTTGCTTCCAACGTACACCGCGTGCAGCAGATCGTCGATATCGCGGTCAAATATCGCCGCAAAGTCGCCCTGTCCGGGCGCAGTATGCTCAACGTCGTCGACGCCGCGACCAAGATCGGCGAGCTGACCATCCCCGAAGGGGTGCTCATCGACGTCGAAAAGATCAAAAACTATTTCGACCGCGAGATCGTGATCATCTCGACGGGGTCGCAGGGGGAGCCGATGAGCGCGCTCACGCGCATGGCGTCCGGCGATTTCAATAAGGTCACGATCGGCGCCAACGACACGATCATCATTTCCGCAAGCCCGATCCCGGGCAACGAAAAGATGATCTATAAAGTCATCAATAACCTGTATCGCAAGGGCGCTAACGTCGTCTATGAA
>DXFD01000093.1 GCA_019114625.1 Candidatus Borkfalkia faecigallinarum
CCGCGGCAAATCCCGTCACCACGGCACGCCCCCTCGGCACACCCCGTCCCCACCGCCCCCCCAAAAAAAGGCATGAAAAAAAGGCGCCCACCGCGCCTCTTCCCCGCCGCCCAACTCTCCGCCGCCCCTTCCACCCGCGCCCCCAAAGGGTGCCCACCGCGCCCTTCCTTCCAAAGCGCACCGCAGCACCTCTTCGCCCAAAACGCCCCGCCGCCACCCGAAAAAGGGCATGAAAAAAGGGCGCTTGCGGCGCTCCTTTTTCCCCCGAATGTCTGTTGGATTTCCCTCCGATTACTTCCGGTGATGCAAGGCGGCCCCCGGTGGGAGCCGCCTCGTTTTCCATGATCGTTGCGAACTGTTGCCTCTCGGTCATTCCAAAAAGTTATCCGTCGGCGAACCGTTACTTACACTCTTTAACTTTTTTGGCATTCCGCCTGTTAAAATCACGGTTCTTTCGGATATTTTGCTTTTTCTTTTCCGATTCGCTTTGTTTCCCCTTGTCTGCACATTCGTCTGCCGCTCTTTTTTGAAGCCTCCCGACTTTTTGCGATCAGTTCAAATTTTCGGGGATAAATTTCGCAGTTCGGGTTTGCTTTTTAAAATTTTCGGCTTCGGATGTTTGTTCCGACATCTCACTTTGGATGCTGTTTCGGCATCTCTTTTGGATGCTTCCTCTACATTCATTTTGGATGCTGCTTTGACATCTTCCTCTGTGCGTTCGGCAATGACCATGCAAACGACGGCTTTGGCCTGCTCGGCTTGTTCCTTACCTTCCCTTCACTCCCCGTATCACTCCGTAATTTTCAAGTTTGATCTTTTCGGCAAGCGGCGTTTTAAGTCTCTTGCTTCCAAAAACCATCGTATGGAGAGCGTCTGCAGATCGCGGAAGATCGGGTTTCGGCTTTTTCTTTGCCTTTCCCTCCCCTTTTGCATTCTGCCGTATCGGTCTTGCCCCCGCTCCTTATATCTTATATCGATAAATAAGAGCTCTGCGCAGACGGGCTTCCCTTTTCCTGCAGATCGCTTTCGGTCTGGGCTTCGGCATCGGTTTTGCCTGTTCCGTTTGGACCTGTTCCGTTGTTTGTATTATCATTATAGCATACTTTTGGGATTTGTCAATACCTTTTTTGAAAATTTTTTTAATTTTTTTGTGAAACAACTTCAAAAAAAGAAATGACAAAACATTTTGTTAAAAGGTCTTGGCGTTGTACGATTCGAGATAGCGGTTGATGGCGGGGAAGTCGGACGGGGTGAGCAGCAGGCGGACCTTCTCCCCCTCGACGCCGTTCTCGGTGACGATGACGGCGATGAGGTCCTTGCGCTTTTCAAACGCCTCGAACACGTCGAAGACGGTCGCGGTGACGTCGAACAGGCAGTAGCGCTGCAAAAGCGTCTCGTCGAGCACCGCGCCGCAGGGGGTGTTTTGCAGGTATTCGGTCAGATTTTCCCCCGCCTCGGCGCGCGCGGCGAGCAGGCGGTAGAGATAGTAGGCGTTGAGCACCCCCGCCATGACGCCGTGGTCGTAGACGATGAGCGTCTTCTTCTCGCTCGCGGCGAAGGTGCGCACCGCGTCGAGCAGCGGCTTATCCGCAAAGACGGAGGCGATCTTTCGGCCCTTGAAGGCGTCGACGACGGCGGGCGGGCGGCAGAGCTGGCAGGCGATGTATTCGAGCGTGTCGACGACGTCGTCGCTCGGGTTGGCGATGAACAGCTCTTCCCCGCCGACGCGGTGGACGATGGCGTTGCGCAGCTTGCCGTAGTCGATCAGCTCGTTCTCGTAGCGACGGACGGTGATGTTGCGGTCGCTGCACCGCTTGACGAGGTCGGTGAACGCCTGCGTGGGCGGCCCGCCGTAGAGGATCTTCAGCTGGCTCTCGATCTTGTTGTAGCTCTTTAAGAAGCGCTCGGCATTGGCGTATTTCATACATTTTCCTCCCTTGCCTGTATTATACCATACAAACGGCGGCCGCGCAAGATGCCCCCGCAAATTTTTTGCCGCGAATTTTTGCAAAAGATCTTTTTGGGCTTTTTGGGGGGGCTCCGCGGGATTTTTTGGGGTGCGCGTTTTTGCCGCGGGTTTTTTGGGGGAAATTGTGAACGCAAGCCTTTGCGGCGGATCTTTTGCGCGCAAATTTTTGCGGCGGACTTTGCGGCGGTTGCCAAGCGGCGGCCGTTTATGCTATACTGTACGTTATGAAAGGGAAAACTTTCCGGTTACAATTCCAGCTTGTCCCGGACGGGTGCTGGTACACGAACCTGCGCAGCGCGCTGCCCCGCGCGGTGTGGGACAAGCTGCGGCGCGCCGCCTATGCCCGCGCGGGCGGAAAATGCAGCATCTGCGGCGCGCCGGGGCGGCTGGAAGCGCACGAAGTGTGGAGTTACGACGACAAAAAGCATATACAGAAGCTGGAAGATATCATCGCCGTGTGCCCCGCCTGCCACGAGGTCATCCACATCGGGCGCACCGCGCTTTTGGGCAGAGAGCCGCAGGCGCAGGCGCATTTTATGAAGGTGAACGGCTGCACCCAGAGCGAATACCACGCCGCTTTGGGCGAGGCCAACCGCATCCATGCCGAGCGCAGCCGCCACGAGTGGGTGACGGATATAACGAAATTGCGCTCACGAGATTTATTTTGAGCGGGTTCACGAAATTTGTTTTAAGCCGATAAAATTTTTCCGTGAGTTGGAGGGCAATAGTGAGGGGCACGCCGTTGATAAATCGCGCGGCTTCACCCCTTTCGCAAGCCGAAGGGTCGGCAAACGGAGAGAAAGCGAACCGACAGCAAGAACATCGGAAACGATACGAGGTCTTTTTTATGAAACAAAACAGGACGCCGGCGGCGCGGCGCGCGCGGATGGGCGCGCTCTCGGGCGGGATCGGCATCGCCGTCAATACCCTGCTCGCGGCGGCGAAGATCGCGCTGGGGGCGGTGACGGGCGCGCTGTCCGTGCTGGCGGACGGCATGAACAACCTGACCGACTGCGGGAGCAACGTCGTCTCGCTGATCGGCTTGAAAATGAGCGAAAAGCCCGCGGATAAAGAACACCCCTTCGGGCACCGGCGAGCGGAGACGATCGCCGCGCTCGTGATCGCGCTGATCGTGCTGGTGGTGGCGGCGGAGCTGGCCATCGAATCGGTGCAGAAGATCTTTGCGCCGCAGACGAGCGACTTTTCATGGCCGCTGATCGCCGTGCTGGCGGCGGCGGTCGCGGCGAAGCTCTTCCTCTTCTTCTTCAACCGCTACTGGGGAAAGAAGCTGGACGCGGAAACGCTGCGCGCCACGGCGACGGACAGTATTTCGGACGCGGTGGCGACGACGGCGGTCATCGTGTCGCTGGTCGTGTCCCACTATACGAACTTTGATCTGGACGGCTACATGGGCGCGGCGGTCGCGGTGTTCATCGCCTTTTCGGGCGGAAGCATCCTCAAAGAGGCGGTCTCGCGCCTGTTGGGCACGGCGCCGGACGCGCAGGTGCTGCGCGACATCGAGGCGCGGGTGCGCGCCTTTGCGGGCGTGCACGGGCTGCACGATCTGACCGTGCACAGCTACGGACAGGACAAGCTGTACGCGACCGTACACGTCGAGGTGGACGCGCATATGCCGCTGATGGCGACGCACGACCTCGCCGATGCCATCGAACAGCAGTTCGCCGAGGAGACGAACATCCTGCTCACCGTACATATCGACCCCCTCGTGCTGGACGACCCCAAAGTCAACCGCCTGCGCGAGGCGACCGAACGGGCGGTGCGGCAGATCGACCCCGCGCTGCGGGTGCACGACTTCCGCTTAGTGGGCGGCGAGACGCACGCCAACCTCGTATTCGACGTGGCGGCGCCCTTCGAATGCCCCATCGGCGACGCGCAGATCCGCGCGCGCATCCGCTCCGCCGTCGCGCAGATGGACGAACGCCTCGGCGTCGTCGTGACCGTCGAGCGGCAGAACCTTGCCTGATCGCCGGGCTCCGAACGGGCGGCCGGGCCTGATCGCCGGGCTCCGAACGGGCGGCCGGTTTGAAAGTACGGCCGGTTTGAAAGTACGGCCGCGGGGCGCCGCCCGCCGGATGTGAGACGCCGGCCCGA
Source organism: Candidatus Borkfalkia faecigallinarum (assembly GCA_019114625.1). GTDB lineage: Bacteria > Bacillota > Clostridia > Christensenellales > Borkfalkiaceae > Borkfalkia > Borkfalkia faecigallinarum. Next base: position 4,082 of record DXFD01000093.1, read on the forward strand.
AAATGCGGCCGCGGGGCGCCGCCCGCCGGATGCGGGCGGCGCCCCGCGCTTTTTTCCTTGACGAAGGGGCGGGAAAGTGATACAATCGTGCAGAGCGGGGCGGGAGCGCCCCGCGGGGATACCGTTATGCTGATCGACACACACGCACACCTCAACTATGCGGACCTGTACGGCGATACGGACGCGCTGCTGCGGGAGATCCGCGCCGCGGGCGTCGGCATCGTCGTCAACGTGGGCTGGAATTACCATTCCTCCGCCCTCGCGGCGCGGCAGGCCGCCGAACACGGCGGGCTTTACTTTGCCGCAGGGTTCCACCCCTCCAACCTTGCGGACTATGCGGAGGGGGACCTGGAGCGCATCGCCGCGCTGCTGCGGGAAAGGAAGGGCGTCGCCGTCGGCGAGATCGGGCTGGACTACCACTACGAGGGCACGGACGAGGCGGCGCAGAAGCGCGCCTTTGCCGCCCAGCTGGAGCTGTCCGACGCGCTCGGCCTGCCCTTCATCGTGCACAGCCGCGACGCCGCGGCGGACACGCTGCGCATCCTGCGCGACAACCGCGCCAAACTCTCGCACGGCGGGGTGATGCACTGCTTTTCGGGCAGCCCCGAGACGGCGAAGGAGTATCTGCGGCTGGGGCTGTACATCTCCTTTGCGGGGCCGGTCACCTTCAAAAACGCGCGGCGGCTGGACGAGGTCGCCAAGATCGTGCCCGCCGACCGCATCCTGGCGGAGACCGACTCCCCCTATCTCGCGCCCGAGCCCTTCCGCGGCACGCGCAACACCCCGAAAAATGTAAAAAAGATCTACGAAAAGCTGGCCGCGCTGCGCGGCGAGGAGCCGGCGGCGCTGGAAGAGCAGATCGAGCGCAACGCGCGCGCCCTCTTCCCGAAGCTGGGCGAGGAGACTTTATGAACGGACAGACAAACGAACGGTACGAAAACTTTACCTACGAGCTGGGCGACAGCCTGTACATCAACCTGACCAGCCGCTGCACCAACGACTGCACCTTCTGCGTGCGCAACGAGAAGGCGGATTACTTCGGCCACAAGCTGTGGCTCGCGCGCGAGCCGGAGGCCGCCGAGGTGATCGCGCGGCTGCCCGACGACATCCGCCGCTACAAGGAATATGTGTTCTGCGGCTTCGGCGAGCCGACCATCCGCCTCGGCACGCTGCTGGAAGTGGCGAAGGCGATCAAGGCGCGCGGCGGCGTCACGCGCATCAACACCAACGGACAGGCCAACCTCATCCATAAACGGGACGTGACGGGCGAGCTGGCGGGCGCGATCGACAAGATCAACGTCAGCCTGAACGAGGCGACCGCCGCGGCGTACGCCGCGCTGTGCAGGCCTGCCTTCGGCGAGGCGGCCTTTGCCGCCCTGCAGGAGTTCGCAAAAAAGTGCGCCGCGCGGGGGATCGAGACGTGGTTCTCCGTCGTGGACGTCATCGGCGCGGAGAAGATCGCCCTCTGCCGCGAGATCGCCCGCCGCTGCGGCGTGACGCTGCGCGTCCGCCCCTACATCGAATAGCCCCGCCGCTTCCGGAAGGCGATCCGTAAAGACAGGGACGCGCCGCTTCCGGAAGGCGGCAAGGGCGCAAAGACGGCAAAGACAACGCGGAAAGGCCGCGGGCGCCCGACAAAAAGCGACAACGGCGGCAAAGACAACGCGGAAAGGCCGCGCCGGCCTTACGGCCGCGCGGCCCCTCCTTCTTTTGTGGGGGGCTTCCTCGCCCTCGGCAGCCGCCCGGGCTTCGCTGCGGGCGTGCAGGATCCTCCCGCTCGGCCCCGACGGCCGCACTTTCAGTTTGCGCCGACCGCAGGAGAATATCCGTGCGGCAAGGAGACAGATCATGGAAAATTTGCGCGAAGTGCTGGCAAGGCACGGCTTTTCCTTCAAAAAACAGTTCGGGCAGAACTTTATTTCGGACACAAACCTGTTGGAGAGCATCGTATCCCTCGCGGGGGTGGACCAAGACGCGACGGTGCTGGAGATCGGCTGCGGGGCGGGCACGCTGACCCGCGCGCTCGCCGCGAAGGCAGGGCGGGTGATCGCCTACGAGATCGACAAAAAGCTGCAGCCCGTGCTCGCCGAGACGCTCGCGGGGGTGGACAACGCGGAAGTCGTGTTCCGCGACTTTTTGCGGCAGGATATGGCGGAGCTGGAATCCAAGCTGCCCCCCTACACCGTCGTGGCGAACCTGCCCTACTACATCACGACGCCGCTCGTGACCAAATTCCTCGACGAGGCGCACAAGGCGAAGGCGCTGGTCGTGATGGTGCAGGACGACGTGGCGCGGCGGTTCTGCGCGCGCGAGGGCACGCCCGACTACGGGGCGATCACGGCGGCGATCGCGCGGCGGGCGAGCGCGGAGATCGTCAAAAGCGTGCCGCGGCGGATGTTCTTCCCCGTGCCCAACGTGGACAGCGCCGTCGTGCGCCTGACCTTTGCCGAGGGGCGCATCCCCGTGCGGGACGCCGCGACCTACCGCGCGACGGTGCGGGCGGCCTTCCTCTCCCGCCGCAAGACGCTGGAAAACAACCTGATGCAGGCGTTCTCCCTCCCGCGCGAAGAGGCGCGGGACATCCTGCGGCGGGCGGGCGTGCCCGACAAGGCGCGCGGAGAGACCCTCTCGCCCTCCGCTCTGGCGGCGCTCGCCGACCTGCTGTACGAGCGCGCTTCGGCGGCGGGGAAAAAGTGACGTGCAAAACGGAAAGACCGCGCGCCCGCAAGGCTTTGCCTTGCGGGCGCCTTTGCTTCCTCCCTCCCCCCGCCCTGCCGCGCCCCCGCATACCGCGGGCGGGGCGCGCATACGATAGAGCGCAGGGGAGGGCGCATGAACGCCGTATTTTTGATCTTGTTTTCCGTTTCCGCCGCGCTGCTGCTCGCGCGCGACCCCGCCGCCTTTTTGCCCGCGCTGCTCGGCGGGGCGGGCAAGGCGGTGACGCTGGGGCTGACCCTGGCGGCGGTGTACGCCGTCTGGCTGGGATTTTTGCGCGTGGCGCAGGACGCGGGGCTGGTGCGCGGCCTCGCGCGGGGGGGGCGCCCGCTGACGGCGCGGCTGTTCGCCACCCGCGACGCCGCGGCGCTGGACGCGGCGGCCGTGAACCTTGCCGCGAATTTTTTGGGGATGGGCAGCGCCGCCACCCCCGCCGGCATCGCCGCCATGCGGCGGCTGGGGCGCACGGAGCGGGCGGACTACGCGCAGGCGATGCTGTTCGCCGTCAACTGCGCGGGCGTACAGCTGCTGCCGACGACGGCGCTCGCCGTGCGCATGGCCGCAGGGTCGGCGCAGCCGTACGACATCGTGCTGCCCGCGCTGCTCGCCTCGCTGACGGCGCTGCTGACGGGCGCGGCGCTCACCCGGCTGTTCTTCCGCCCGCCCTTTTCCGCGCGGGGCAGGGCGGCGGGGCGCAGCGGGCGCCGGCGGGCGAACGGACGGGGGCGGACAAACGAACGGGGGCGCGAGCACAGATCTTCCCCTCCCCCGACGGAGCAAAACGGGCGACGGCACAGCCCTTCCCCTCCCCCGACGGAGCAAAACGGGCGCGGAGGGGCGCGATGAAGTGGGCGGCCGCGCTCGTGCCGCTGCTCTTTTTGGGGGTGTTCCTCCTGGCCGCGCTGCGCCGCGTGAAGGTGTACGACAGCTTCGCCGCGGGCGCGGCGGGGGCGCTGCCCCTTTTGAAGGACCTGTTCCCCTACATCGCCGCCGTGCTCGTGCTGGCGGAACTGTTCGAGGCGAGCGGGCTGTCCGACCGCCTGCAAACCGCCCTGTCCCCCGCCTTCGCGGCGGCGGGCATCCCGCCCGAGATCGCGCCGCTGGTGCTCGTCAAGCCCTTCTCGGGGAGCGGGGCGACGGCGCTGCTGGGCGAGCTGTGCGCGCGCTACGGGGCGGACTCGTACATCGCGCGCTGCGCCTGCGTGGTGTACGCCGCGGGGGACACGGTGTTCTACCTCTCGGCGGTCTGGTACGCGGGCGCGCCCAAGCGGCCCGCCCTGCCCGTCGTCATCGCGCTCGTCTCCAACATCGCCGCCTTCTGCGTCGGTTGCCTGCTCTGCCGCGTTTTGTGAAAAATGAAAACGCGCCCCCACTCGCCCGCCGACGGGGCTTATAAAATGTAAATGCAGTTCATAAATCCGCCGCACGGCGCCCATTTCGACAAAATTCGTGTGAATATGCGAAAATCTAACAAAATTTGTTGAAAAATATTATCTAAAATAAATTCAAAAATTTTTGAATTTTTTGCTTTACTTTTTTCTCCGTATCTTATATAATATGACCGTAATCAAACGAAACGCGCGATGCTTCCGTTTGGTTACTTCCCTCAGCTCATCATTTTCCCCCTTATCATATATGGATCGGGCGCAGAACCGCAAGGCTCTGTGCCCGGTTCATTTTTTCGCGCGAAAAAAACCCCGCGCCCGAACGCGGGGAACAAGAGCGGGCAAACAAAAACGGCGCGCCCGCCACCGAGCGCGGGGCGCAGCCGGCCGCCCGAAAGAACGCGGGGGCGCGCCACCGAGCGCGCGGCGCAGCCGGCCGCCCGAAAGAACGCGGGGAGCGCGTCACCGAGCGCGGCGCGCAAGGGCTGCTTCGGGGAGGCGCGAGCGCGCGCCATGAAAGCACGGGGCGCGCAAGGGCTGCTTCGGGGAGACGCGGAAACGCGTCATGGGCGAGGCGCAACCGGCCGCCCGCGCGGCGCTCAAAGGCGCAGCCCGAGGATCTCGTCGGCGGGGACACCCAAATAATTGCACAGGCGCGCGAAGGTGTCCAACGCGGGGAACACGTTTTTATGCATATAGGCGGAGACGGTCTTATCGGATACGCCGATGGCGGCGGCGATATCCTTTTGTTTGGCATGGCTCTGGCGGATCGCCTCGCGCAGGCGGCGCTGGATCTCGCTCAGCGAAAAGACATCGGTTTCCATGCCCTTATTATCGCGCATTGTGCGGATTTTTTGACGATATTCGCATATTGTGCGAATTTTGCTTGACGCGCCCGCGATTTTTTCTCTGCAAACAGCGAGGGGCGCGCGCCTTTTACAGGCGCGCGCCCCTCTTTTTTGCGTCGGAAGCGCCCCCAGCGTTTTACGCGGGCAGCAGGCCGCCCTCGACCTTCAGATCGATGACGGCGTCCTCCGCGGGCATGGTGAAGGCGAACTCCCAGGCGACAAAATCCCCGTCCTCCTGCACGGGCGTGTACGCGGGGAGCCGTTCGCCGTTGAGGTAGGCGACGATATCCGCGTCCATCAAAATGTCCGTGCGGAAGAGGATGCGCTCGCCGGCGCGCGCCGCGGCGGGCAGCGGCTCGAGCAAAAGGTCCGCGCCCTCGCCCGCGGTCAGGCTGTATTTCTCGCCCGGCGCGTTCACGTCCTGCCACGCCCGCATACAGCGGGCGATCTGCCGCAGGTCGGACTTATCGAAAAAGCCGCGCTCGTAGGCGACCGCGAGGGAGAGGACGCGGTGTTCGCTGTCCGCCTCGGCGGAGAGATAGACGAGCGGGTTTGCCTCGCCGTCCGAATTGGTGCAGATGTAGACGCCGTCGATGACGATCTCCTCGATCGCCGCCGTGTAGCTGAAGTTGCCGTCGTGCAGGGAAAAGACGGCGTGGCCGTCAAACAGGCCGTAGTACGCCTCGAAGATGACGTTGGCGTCGTCGTAATGGGCGAGGGACTCCGGGCGCAGATCGGCGCGCGTCTCCTCGATGTAGGCGGAGACGATCTCCTCCCGCAGCGCCGCGCCGGGGTCGGGCGGCTCGGCGGGCACGCAGCCCGCGAGCAGCGCGAAGGCCGACGCACACAGCGCGCACGCCGCGAGGCGGAACACGCCCCTCCCTTTGTTCTTCGTCGATCTCATGTCTTTCCTCCTTTTCTGTTTTTAGATTTTTCCCTTTCGGATCTTTCCCTTTGGATCTTTCCCTTTCGGATCTTTCCCTTTCGGATCTTTCCCTTTCGGATCTTTCCCGCCCCCGCCGCCTTTGCGGCGGGGGCGGGAAAGAGGGAGTGCGTTCCTGCCTCCCCCGGGGCGGAGACGATCCTACGTTCCCCCGCAAAGGCGGCGGGGCGAACGGGCGGTCAGGCGAGGGCGGGGACGGGGGCGGCGAGGATACTTTCCTCCCCCCACACCACATACAGCCAGCCCTCCGCGATGCAGGCGCGGGTGCGGTCGGGGAATCCGCGCCCCTCCAGCGCCAGCTCGAGGACGGGAGCGATGCCGCCGCCGTCAAAGCGCAGCAGCACATAGACGTCCTCCCACCCCGCAAAGTCACACAGATGCAGCCCCAAAAGGCCGTTTTCGCGGTCGATCAGATAGGATTTGTACTCCTCCGAAAAGAATGCCGGCCGCTCGTAGGCGGCGACGGGCAAAACGGCGCCCTCCGCCTTTTCGTACACTTCCGCCTTGAAGCCGCCGTCCTCGCCGTAGCCGACGCCCAGCAGCGTGCCGCCCGCAAAATCGATGAGGGAACTCGAATAGCCGTCGATGTCGCCCGTCTCGGTGTAGGTGATGTGCGAGAGGTCGGTCAAGTCGATGCGGAAGACGGGGTCGGTCAGCTCGATGCGGACGGCGGTGCACACCCAGGCGACGTCCTCTTCAAAGCGGACGGAGGTGACCTCCTCCCCCGCCGGGGCGAAGTTTTCCAGCGCGGCGAGGAGGGAGAAGCCGTCGAGGTCGAAGACGTACAGGGCGGCGTTCTTCTCGACGGAGGAGGAGCCGAACACGGAAGCCTCGCTCCGCGACAGGGTGGTGACGACGCGCAGCGTATCTTCCGCCTCGTCCATCGAATACTGATTGTGGACGGAGCCGGCGACTCCGCACAGCCGCGATACGAGAGCCCGCCGCCGCCGTAAGACACGCAGGCGATCTCGGTGCGGCTCTCGCGCACGGGGCCCGACACGATCTCGCCGCACGCCTGCACCTCCGCCGTATAGCCGCGCGTCAGAAAGACGTTGTCCTGCGAGACGTACACCTGCCTGGAAAAGGAGAGGAACGCCTCGCACCCGCGCAGGGAGAGGTCCTCGCCCAGGCGGCAGAGCACGGTGTAGCGGGCGGCGTCGGCGTCCTCGCTCCAGACGATGTCCTCCATCGGCAGGCTCTCGAGCGCGCCGGGCGCGCCGAACTGGGGCAGGAACTGCGACTCGTCCGAGAAGTCGGGGTCGCGCCGCACGGCGAAGTTGGAGACGAGCAAAAATTCCTCCCCCACCACGCGCGAGGTGACGTAGCTGCCCGAGAGATACACGCGGCCCGTCTCGCACATCTCGGCGGGGTCGGACACGTCGACGGCAATGACGGCGGTATAGGCGCCGCCGCTCTTGGTGCCGACGGGGCGGAAGACGGTGACGGTGCCGCCGTCCTCGCTCAGGTACATTTCCGCCGCGCCCGTGAAACAGGTATCCGCTTCGGGGGCGATCTCCAGGCGGCCGCACGGGGCGCTGTCCGCCGCGGCGAGGGTGAAAGAGGAGAGCACGGTGAGGTCGGAATATGCCGACTGGTTGTTCAGATAAAATAAATGCGTCCGCGTGCGCTTGAACAGATCCCCCTCGGTGACGCCCGCCTCCTGGTTGTCCGTCACCTCGACGGAGCCGTTCCCTTCGGCGCCCGACCCGCCGGGCCCGGCGGCGGAGCTGTCGCCTCCCCCGGCGGGACCCGCGGGCGCGTTCGCGTCGGGGGCCTCCGCGCCGTCGCCCGACGGGATATCAAGCCAGCCGCCCAAACCGGAGAACCATGCCTCAAAGTTGTTTTGGTAGCGCGGCGGGGTGTAGGTGAGCTCGTTGAGGCGCTGCATGAGCGGGTAGTACGGGCTGCCCGAAAAGCGGGAGATGTCGGGCAGGGCGGACGGATAGGGAATGAACAGGATGAGATAGGCGGCGACGGCGAGCAGCAGGCAGCCGGCGGTCACCGCGAGCAGCCACGCGCGGCTGTTTTTGGCGCGCGCGGCGCGCTGCGCCGCGGCGCGGCGGACGATCTCTTCGGTGCGTTGTTTAGAGGTATTCATAGACGTATCCCTCCCGGAGCAAGATCTGTTTGAGAGAAGAGCGGGCGCGGGTGAGCAGGTTGTACACCTGTTTGGCGCCCTTTTTGAGGACGCGGCCGATCTCGGCGGGGGTGAACCCCGCAAAATAGCGCAGGTACAGCGCTTCCTTATACTGCGCGGGCAGCTGCTGCAGCCCCGCATAGAGGATGCGGCTGCGCTCGGCGGCGAACAGGCCGCGCTCGCCGTCCTCGCCGACGAGCACGTTTTCCAACCCCGTCAGCGAGCACTGCCTGCCGCGGCGGCGCCACAGGTCGATCGCACGGTTGCGGGCGGCCGCGAACAGGTAGGTGCGGAATTTGGCCTCCGCGCGGAAGGGCCTGCGGCGCAGGATGAGCGCGGCAAAGGTATCCGCCGTGACGTCCTCTGCCAGCGCGTCGTCGCGGACAATGCAGTAGGCAAAGCGCGTGAGCGCGTCGCCGTACAGTTGTACCAGCGCTTCCAGCGCGGACGCGTCCCCCTGCAGGTAGGCCGCGTACAGCGCCGCGCCGCGGTCGTTGTCCCGATCCACTTTTCCACCTCTCATCTTTTAGACGCGCGTGCGCGCCCGATCGCTCACCAAACCCGCGATCTTTTCCAAAAAAATTTTACCGTGGCGGGAAAGTTCCCCGCCCCCGGGAGAAAAAAATTTTGCCGCGGCGCAGGATGCGCCGCGGCAAAAAGGCCGATCAATAGATGCCGCTGCCGCTCTCCGTCGCCTTTTCGGGCGAGAGCAGGCTCAGATCGCCCGCCGCGTCCTCGGCGCAGAGGATCATCCCCTCGCTGAGGATGCCGCACAGCTTGGCGGGCTTTAAGTTGGTGACGACGACCACCTTTTTGCCGACCATCTCTTCGGGGGAGTAGAACTTGGCGATGCCGCTGACCACGGTGCGCGTCTCCGACCCGATCTTCACCGTGTTTTTGAGCAGCTTTTCGCTCTTTTTGACCCGCTCGCTCGCGACGACCTCCCCTACCTGCATCCGCACTTTGGCGAAGTCGTCGATGGAGATCGCGGCGGGATATGCGGGCGCGGCGTGCCCCTTGCCCTCCGCCTTGGCGGGCTTGGGCTCGGAGGCGGGAGCGGGCTTGGGCTCGGCGGCGTGCTCGGGGTGCATGGCGGCGTACTGCGCCTCCACCTCCCGATAGCTTTGGCGGCGGAAGAGGTGACCGAGATCCTCCGCCTTCGCGCCGGGCGGGAGCAGGCCGAAGGTGCCGAGGTCGGCGTACGCGCGCGGCGGGCAGGAAAAGGTGCGCAGCGCCTTTTCGGCCGCGTCGGGGATGAAGGGCCGCAGCAGGGACGAGGCGATGACCACGCTCTCGGCGAGGTTGTACAAAACGGTCGCGAGGCGGTCCTTCTTTTCCGGGTCCTTGGCGAGCAGCCAGGGCGCCGTTTCGTCGATGTATTTGTTGCAGCGGCGCAGGAAGGAGAAGATCTCCCCCAGCGCGTCGGAAACTTTGAACTCGTCCATCCGGGCGGTGACCTTGCCGCAGAGGGAGACGGCCGCCGCCTTCAGCTCCGCGTCCATCGGCTCCGCCGCGCCCGCGTCGCGCAGCTCGCCGCCGAAGTACTGGCGCGCCATCGCCGACGTGCGCGAGACGAGGTTGCCGTAGGTGTTGGCGAGGTCGGCGTTGACGCGGTCGTTGATGCGCTCCCAGGTGATGTTCCCGTCGTTGTCGAAGGGCATCTCGCTGAGCACGAAGTAGCGCACGGCGTCCACGCCGAACACCTGCACCAGCTCGTCCGCGTAGATGACGTTGCCGCGCGACTTGCTCATCTTGTTGCCGTCCATCAGCAGCCACGGGTGGCCGAACACCTGCTTGGGCAGCGGCAGACCCAGCGCCATCAGGAAGATGGGCCAGTAGATGGTATGGAAGCGGATGATGTCCTTGCCGATGACGTGCACGTCCGCCGGCCAGTATTTGGCGAACAGCGCGTCCGGATCCCCGTCCGCGTCGTAGCCGAGGCCGGTGATATAATTGGTCAGCGCGTCCAGCCACACATACACGACGTGCTTGGGATCGAACCCGACGGGGATGCCCCAGGTGAAGGAGGTGCGCGAGACGCACAGGTCCTGCAAGCCGGGCTTCAAGAAGTTGTTGACCATCTCGTTCTTGCGCGAGAGGGGCAGGATGAACGCGGGGTGCTCCTCGTAATATTGCAGCAGGCGATCGGCATACTTGCTCATGCGGAAGAAGTACGCCTCCTCCTTGGCGGGCTGCACCTCCCGCCCGCAGTCGGGGCATTTGCCGTCTTTGAGCTGCGAGGGGGTCCAGAACGCCTCGCACGGGGTGCAGTACAGCCCCTCGTAGGTGCCCTTGTAGATGTCCCCCTGCTCGTACAGCTTGCGGAAGATCTTCTGCACCTGCTTCTCGTGGTCGGCGTCGGTGGTGCGGATGAACTTGTCGTAGGAAATGTTCATCATGTCCCAGATCGAGCGGATCTGGTCGGCGACGCCGTCGACGAACTGCTTGGGCGTCTTGCCGGCGGCGGCGGCCTTCTCCTCGATCTTCTGGCCGTGCTCGTCCGTGCCCGTCTGGAAGCGCACGTCGTAGCCCTGGTCGCGCTTGAACCGCGCGATCGCGTCCGTGAGGATGATCTCGTAGGTGTTGCCGATGTGCGGCTTGCCCGAGGTGTAGGTGATCGCCGTGGTGATGTAATAAGGTTTTTTGTCCATGCCTCTCCTCCCGCCTCCCCCGCCGCGCGCGGGGAGGCGCGTCTGCAATTTTTTGCGTGATTTTGTACCATTATACCCCATTTCGGCGGGAATGTAAACGATTTTTCCAATTTGTGCGCAAAATAAGCCCCTCCGTGCGGAGGGGCCTGCGCTTTGCTTTTTTCCTTGCCGCTCTATTCGCAGCCGCGCGCGGCGGGCGCGGACGCGGGCGATCCGTCCGACGATGCGGCTTCGGCTTCGCCCGAGGCGGGCGGCTGCGCCCCGGCCGGGGCCTCCGCATCCGCCTTAGCCTCCGCATCGGCGGGGGCGGGCTCTTTGCCGAACAGAAGGGCGTGGACGGGCTTTTTCAAAAACCGCATGATCGGCTTCATCACCACGCCGACGAACACGGCGATGACGACCGTTCCGATGCCGACGCCCCGCAGCATACAGTCGGTGCCGTCCGGCGTCCAGAACACGTCGCTGTCCCGAAAGAAGAGCAGAGAGAGGATACAGGCGATCGTCACGATGCTCACGTCGAAGATGATCTTGCAGGTGGAGACCTTCAGCCCCGTGCGCTGGGACAGGGCGACCGTCACCCCCTCGCCCGGCATACTCAGGATGTTCGCCTCGAGGTAGAGGAAGATGCCGAAGGCGATGACGACCGTGCTCACGCAGATGAGCACGATCTTCAGCCAGACCGCCTGCTCCTGCGGCAGGAAGAGGCCGTACAGCGCGTCCGTCCCGTCCACGAAGAAGCCGAACAGCGTCGAGCTCAGCAGCTGCAGAAAGCTATACCACTTGAAGCGGCGCAGCAGGATGAGCGCCTGCACGAGGATGAAGCAGGTGAACACGATGATGACCCAGGTGCCGAGCGTGAGCTGCGGGAAGCGCAGGCTGAGCACGTTGGGGATGGAGTTGACCGTCGAGATGCCCCAGTTGGTGGAGCGGGAAAAGGTGACCCCGCTCGCGATGAAAAACATCCCGATCACATAGGCGATCAGCCGGCGGATATAGGCGTACACCTGCGCGCGGCTCGGCCGCGCGAACTTTCTCTTTTGCATATTTTCCCCTCCGATTGCATAATTATACGAAATTTCTTATAATTATAGAATATGCCGCCCGAAAAGTCAACCGTTTTGCAAAAATATCCCGCAAAAAAGTGAAAACCGCTTGCATTGCGGCGGGCGGGGGGATATACTGGAAGAAAAAAAGGAGAGGCACGCCCATGCAACTGCCGCAGGACCCCTATATCTTGCTCGGCTTCATCAACATGAAGCTGCGCGACGCATACCCCTCGCTCGCGGCGCTGTGCGAGGACCTGGACGCGGACGAAGCGGAGATCGTCGCCCGCCTCGCCGCCGCGGGCTTTACCTACGACGCGGAACGAAACGCCTTCGTGTAGCGCCGCGCGCAAAGCGCGCGGCAAGAGCGGCGCTTCCCTTGCCGCGGCGCACGCCGCGGCAAGGTGGCACGCGGCAAACGCGGCGCGCCGCGGACAAATCCGGCAATAAAACGGCACAAAAAACGGCAGCCCCGCGCGTTCGGCGCGGGGCTGCGGCTTTGCAAACGGGGCGGGGCTGTCAATGGCGGCGCGTATGCGCCGTTCATCTTGACCGTTGACTGGCTCGGCTGGCTTTGCTATTATTCTTACAAACTACCATGTGTTTTCTTTCTCAAAAGAATATAACTTAAAATGCAAATCGTTAAGAACACTATACCAAAAATTAAAACATGAAATATCCCACTTGGATAGGGAGCAATCCAGCCTTGTTTGAAAATAAGAATTGATAGATAACCAGTTATCATAGAGACCGGCATAAAAGCAATTCCAACGATATTAAGCCAGTCAATATAAAATGGTGCTTTTGCCGCCGACAATAACCTCCCTATAAAGTAGCCAGCAATTCCTACTGCTTGAATAATCATTGACCCCCAAACAGTTTCCATTGTCTGTTCAGCATACCACCCGCCAAAAGCACAAAATAATCCAATGGCAATCAAGGCTGTTGATGAAATATATAATATTCTGCTTATGATTTCCCTGCCTTTTTCGTCTTTGTCTTTTGTTGGTTCAATACCTTTCAGAATATAGTCGGTTGTAACTTCAAAAAAATCGCTCATTATGATTATTTTTTCTAAATCGGGTGTGCTTTGTTCGCTTTCCCATTTAGAAACAGCTTGTCTTGAAACGCCAACCTTATCTGCAAGTTCCTCTTGTGATATTCCTTTTGTTTTCCTTAAATATTGTATTCTGTCTGCCATATTCATTGCAATTTCTCCCTTCTTTGTATGGAATAATCTTAGCAGAATTATCAGTTGCATAACCACCATTCAGACGTGGAAATGCGGCAACTGGCGGTTGCGTGGATGTTTGTAGACGGAAAAAGCAAAAAGTAAGCTCTGTTTCATCGCTTTTTCTTGTGCTACATTGTACCACAATGAAGTCCGCATTTCTATCAGTCTGGCTCTCGCTTTTTCGGAATAGTAAGGTGACTGTCTATTCTCTTATTTATGTTACTTTATGGCACATGAGCGTTCGGCGCGGGGCTGCAGCGCGGGCGGCGGGGCGGCGGGCAAACCTTCTTCCCTTTATAATAAGGAAAGCGCGTCCGCGCCGCCTTCCGACGCGATCGCCGCAAGAATCGCGGTCAGTTCGGGGTCGCCGTACTCGCCGAAGGACTTTGCAGGCGAGGGGCGGGCGCCCATCGCGGTGGTGATGCCGCTGCCGTGGATGCTCTCGCCGTTCGGCCAGTAGATCTGCGCGGTGGTCAGCTTGGCGGCCTCCCCCGTCGCGACGTTGTAATAGGTGGTCTGCATGATCCCCTTGCCGTAGGTGCGGGCGCTGCCCTGCCCGATCGTGTCGGTGATGAAGATGTCCTCGTAGCCGATGGTGCCGTAGGAGATCATCGCGCCGATGAGCGCCTCGGACGCGGAGGCGGTGTTGACGTTGGCGGCGACGTAAATCTCGCTGTCCGCCAAATACTCATCATAGAAGTTGCCGCCCGCCAGATATCGCTCCCGCCGGCCGTTGCCGTAGACCGCCTCCATGACGACCTCGTCATCCGCGTCGGCGTCCTTCAAAAGATAGGAGGCGATGCTCTGCATGACCGCGACGGAGCCGCCGCCGTCGTTGCGCAGGTCGAGCAAAAGGGTGTCTGCCCCGTCCTTGCGGTATTGCTCGAGCGCGAGCGCGAACTCGCCCGCGGCGTTGCCGTAAAAGCGGCTCAGGCGCAGGTAGGCGGCGCCCGTGACCTGCTCGTCCTCCGCGACGTATTCGCTCACGTCCGTCCAGACGTATTCGCCCGACGCGTCGTCGTGCAGCGCGGCATAGGCGTGCCCGCCGCAGGCGTAGAGGACGTAGCTTTCGGTGAACTCTTCGGCGGTGACGGAGACGACGGTGCAGCCCTCGGTCGCCGTCGGGGAGTCCGCCGACAGGCGCAGGGACACCGTCGTCCCCTCCTCCAAGGAGGTGAGCGCCGTCGAGGCGTAGTAGAGGATGCTGCCGCCGACGGAGGCGAAGGCGTCCTTGATCTCGCCGCCCGCGGCGCCGATGCCCGTCACATACATCCCCACCCGCACGCCCGCAAAGAAGGCGGGCGAATTGATCGCGACCTGCGCGACCTTATTGGTGCCGGAAAAGAAGGACAGCCCCACGCCGATGCCGACGCCCTGCGAGGACATCTGCACCTGCTCGAACTCGGCGGGGGTGTAGTACACGGAATAGCTGTCCAGGAGCCCTTCCGCGCCGTCGATGGCGGCCTGCCAGAAGTCCTCGTCCGAGATATCCTCGTAATACTGTTCGTCGATCATCTCTTTGAACCACAGCAACGAGCGCAGCCCGCCGTCCATCGTCCAATAATAAGTGAAATAGCCAGCCGCGAAGAGGACGCCCGCCGCGATGACCGCGGCCGCCGCCCACAGCACTTTATACAGCACTTTCCGCTTCGGCTTTGCCTGTTCTTGTCTCTGTATCTGCATACGCTCCTCGCTTCAGCGCCCGAAGTTCTCCCACGGCAGGGGCAAAAGCTCGGCGAGCGTCTTGGTGAGGCCGCCGCCGAGGCAGAAAGCCGCCGCCGCGTTTTCGGGCGAGAGCAGCATCAAAAATTCGCGGCAGCTGCCGCAGGGCGTCATGGGGGCGCCGTCCTTGTCCACGCAGGCGATGCGCCTTGCGACGCACTCGCCGTCGGCGATCATCGCAGCCGCCGCCGCGCGCTCGGCACAAAAGCCCAGCCCGCAGGCGAGGTCGATGTTGACGCCCGCGTAATATTTTCCGTTCTTTCCCTCGATGAGGGCGCTGACGAAGCCCGTCGCGCAGTATTGGCCGCGCACGACGGGGTTTAACTTTTCCCGCGCGCGCGCGAGCATCTCCTCGTCCGTCATCCTTTTCCCCTTCGCCCTCAGACGCGCGCCAGCCCTTCGCGGCGGGCGGCGTCCGCGACGGCCGCCGCCACGGCGGACGCCACGCGCCCGTCAAAGGCGGACGGGATCACATACTCGGGCGAAAGGTCGTCCCCGACCAGGTTTGCGAGCGCGCGCGCCGCCGCGACCTTCATCCCCTCGGAGATGTCCTTCGCGCGCACGTCGAGCGCGCCGCGGAAGACGCCGGGGAAGGCGAGCACGTTGTTGATCTGGTTGGGGAAATCGCTGCGGCCGGTGCCGACGACGAAGGCGCCCGCGTCCAGCGCGTCCTGCGGGTAGATCTCCGGCTCGGGATTCGCCATCGCAAAGACGACGGCGCGCGGGGCCATGCTGCGCACCATCTCCTTGCTCAGCTGGTTGGGCGCGGAGACGCCGATGAACACGTCCGCCCCGCGGACGGCGTCCTCGAGCTTGCCGCGCAGGCCCGCCTCGTTGGTGACTTCGGCGATCTCCTTCTGCGCGGGGGAGAGCCACGGCTCGCCCTTGCACACGATGCCGCGGCTGGCGGTGAGCACGATATGCTTGGCGCCGCTCTCCTGCAGCAGCTTGCAGATGGCGATGCCCGCGCTGCCCGCGCCGCAGATGACGATGCGCACCTCTTCGAGCTTCTTGTCCGCAAGTTTAAGGGCGTTGAACAGCGCCGCGCTCGTGACGATGGCGGTGCCGTGCTGGTCGTCGTGGAAGACGGGGATGTCCAGCTTCTCTTTGAGGCGGCGCTCCACTTCAAAGCACTTGGGGGCGCGGATGTCCTCGAGGTTGATGCCGCCGAAGGAGGGGGCGATCATCTCGACGGCTTTGACGATGTCGTCCGTGTCCTGGCCGGAGAGGACGATGGGGATGGCGTCGATGCCGCCGAACTCGCGGAAGAGGACGGCTTTGCCCTCCATCACGGGCAGCCCCGCGAGGCCTCCGATGTTGCCCAGGCCGAGCACGGCGCTGCCGTCCGAGACGACGGCGACGGTGTTCCACTTGCGGGTATAGAGGTAGGCGGCGGACGGGTCGGCCGCGATCTCCTTGCAGGGCTGCGCCACGCCCGGCGTGTAGGCGAGCGAAAGCGATTCGCGGTCCTTGACCTCGACGAGCGAGCGGACTTCGAACTTTCCGCGCAGTTTTGCGTGCAGTTGCAGCGAGCGTTCATATACGTTCATAAAAAATGTCCTCCTGTATCGGCATACGCCGGGGCCTCAGACGAGGCGGTTTAATATCGTGATGACGCGGAAGGTGACCGCATCGGAAAAATTGCGAAGGTCCAGCCCGGTCATGCGCTCGATCTTGTCCAGGCGGTACATGAGGGTGTTGCGGTGCATGAAGAGGTTGCGCGACGTCTCGCTCACGTTCAGGCTGTTTTCGAGGAACTCCTCGGCGGTGCCGAGCATGTCCTCGTCCTCGAGCAGCGCGCGCGACTCCCCCTCGAGCAGGGCGGAAAAGTACTCGGCGCGCCGCGCCGACGGGATCTCTTCCAACATCTTGACGAGCACATACGAGCGGTAGCCGTACACCCCGCCGCGCGCGCCGTACTGCTGCCCCAGGCGCAGCGCCGCGCTCGCCTGGCGATAGGAGACGGCGGCGTCCTCGAACCGCGCGGCGATGCCGCCCACGCCGACCTGCGCGCGCACGCCCAGCTCCTCGCGCAGAGAGCGGACGAGGAAGGTCGCAAAATCCGCCGGGGAGGAGTACTCCGTTTCCGGGCGGACGAATTTGAGGAAGGCGCAGTCCTTGTCCGAGAGGGGGACGGCGCAGTCGGAGCCGTTCTCCGCGTACTGGGAGAGCAGGCCGACGACGTCGGACAGCTTGCCCTCCGCCTCGACGGCGAAGGCGACGCAGGGGCCTTCCGGCACCGAATAGCGGGCGCGGTATTGGCGGATGTCGGCGGCGGCGCACTCGCCCAGCAGGATGCGGCGGATGCCCTCCCCTTTGGGAAGCCTCGCCGCGCGCGACGCGGCGCCTTCGAGCAGGTCCGCGAGCAGGAAGGCATAGTTCTTCTGCACCGGGCCGACGCCCGCGATGCCGCACACATACCCCTCCGGGCCGAGGGTGCGGAACCAGGTATAGCCGGAAGCCTTGTCCCCGATGACGCCGTCCACCCCCGCGGGCGGGGCGACGCCCGCATTGCCGAGCAGGCAGCGGCCGTCGGGCGTATAGACGGAGACCTCGATCCCCGTGTTCTCGGACACGCTGCGCACCATCTTTTTCAGTTGTGAGATCATTTTCCCCTCCGTTTGCGGGCCGCGCTCGCGCGCGGATCCCCTTTATTATAGCGCAAACGCGGACAAATATCAATAAAAAGGAGGGGACTTCCCGCCCGGGCGCAAATTTTCGCGCGGAAAGCACATTCTATACGCATACGGCGGGCGCGCCGGACGCGAATGGCTTGACACCCGCGCGCGCGTATAGTACAATAAAGGAAAGAAGGGCGGACCTTTCGCCGAAAAGGCGGGTCCCCCGCCCAAAAAAAAGAAAAACGGACCTTCCGCAAAAAAGCGCGGAACTTCCGCCGAGGTTCCCGGTATGAACGAACGATCACGTCCCGCCCCCGCGGGGGCCGGCACGGACGCGGAGCGCGGCACGGGCGCGGCAAGCGCCCCCCGCCGCACGGGGCGGCGGCTGCAGGCCGTCCTCTCCCTGGCGTCCTTCGCCGCCTTCATGGTGCTGCTGTTCGCGCCGCGCGCCGCCTATTACGAGGAGAGCTTTTTCGGCCTCGTGCTCAGCGCGCTCAAAGGCAGCTTTATCGGCAACGGCGTCTCGCGCGCGTCGCTGTATGTGCTGGTCGCCGCGTACGCCGTCATGCTCGTATGCACGGCGGCATCCCTCTTCTGCCGCAAAAAGGCGGCGCTCGTCTTCAACTACTGCAAGGGGCTGTGCATGCTGGCGGCGTTCTCCTTCTTTACGGGGGCGCTGCTGTACAACTACGGGCTCTCCCTCTCCGACGTGTTTTACAGCGCGCGCACGCTGTTCGCCTGCAACGCCACCTCCCTCGCGCTCGTCGTGAGCCTGCTCTTCCTCGTCGCGCTCGGCTTCACCGCCTTCGGCGCGTACGGGGCGGTCAAGCTGATCGGGCTGCTGCTGGGCGCGGCGTTCCTGCTGCTGGGGCTGCTGCCCTTTGCCGAAGGGCGGACGCTGTTCGACCTGTTCGGCTTCGCCCCCTTCGGCGAGACGGCGCTCGGCTCCGCGACCTCGATCGCGTACACCGTGTACGCGTGGTCGGCGCTCGCCAACTTCGCGCTGGCGGCGATCTCCCTCGCCCTGCCCCTGCGCAACCCCGTCGACGCGCTGCGCGCCGATCTCTTCTTCGTGATCGCCGCGGCATCCGCCGCCGTCTTCGGCGCCTACGCGGGGTTGGAAGCGCTCGCCGCCTGCCCGGGCATCCTCGCGAGCGCGGGCGTCGCGCTCGGCCAGCTGCTGTTTATCAACATCTTCACCTACCGCGGCCGCAAAAAGCCGGCGCCCGGACCCGCGGACGAGAGCGTCCCCCCGCCCGACGACGAGCCGCTCGCCGACCCCGGCGAGCCCATCGACGAGCTGCTGCGCGCGGAGGGCGCGCCGCCGGCGGCGCCCGCCCCCCTGCCGCCCGCGCCCGAGCCCGCCGCGGCGGACAACTTCCTCGACGAACTGACCGACGAGGAAAAGGCGGAGTTCGAGCGGCTGTTCGTGCAGCGCTCCTTCCGCGCCGAAGGGCTGCCCGCCTATGTGCCGGGCGGCGACAACCGCGCCTTCTTCCGCGCCGTGTTCGCCTACCTCGGCGCCTTCCGCGAGGAGATCTCGGAAGGGCTTTTGGAAAAGCTGGACGAATACTGCGAGATCCGCCTGTAACGGCGCGCCGCAAGCGGCCGCCGCGATCTTACGGAGCGCCTCTGCCGAAGCGGCCGCCGCGCCCGACGGAGCGCCTCTGCCGAAGCGGTCGCCGCGATCTTGCGGCGGCCTTTGGTTTGCCCGCGCAAAACGCCCCCCTGCACGGCGCGCCGAAGCGCGACCCCGATCCCCGACCGTGCGCCGCGTCCCGCCCGCGGCTCCCGCAAGGAGCCGCGGGCGGCTTTTTCTCTTCCGAACAAAAAAAGGAAGCGCAAACGCTTGACAAACTATGCTATGTATTGTATAGTATTATGCGTTCAATAGTATTGCGAGGGTTGCCATGGATACGCAGCTGAAAAAGGGACTTTTGGACGTGTGCGTCCTCTCCGTCCTGCGGGAGGAGCCGTCCTACGGATACAAGATCATCGCGGACGTCGCGCCGTACACGGCCATCTCGGAGTCGACGCTGTACCCCATCCTCAAGCGATTAGAGGCGGCGGGGGCGGTGACCGTACACAGCCGCGAGTACAACGGCAGGCTGCGCAAATACTATTCGATCACCCCTTTGGGGGAACGGAAGATCGAGGATTTTTTAAGCGATATGCGCGAGATGGAGCGCATCTGCAAGCTCATCCGCGACGGAGGGAGACAATGACGGCAAAACAATGGCTGAAAGCATTCCAAAAGGCGCTCGCGCCGCTGCCGCGCGCGGAGCGGGAACGAGCGGCCGACTACTACGCGGAGCTGTTCGCGGACCGCGCCGAGGCGGGCGAAGCGGAGGAGACGATCGCCCGCGAACTGGGCGACCCCGCCGCCGCGGCGCGCGCGGTGCTCTGCGAGAGCGGCGCGGGCAACGCAAACGGCGGGAGCGGCGCTGGCGGCGCGCCCCGCGCGGGGCGGGCGGGCTGGCTGAAGGCGCTGCTCGCCTGCGGCGTCGGCATCCCCGCCGTCGCCGCCATCACCGCGCTCGGCTGCATCGCCGTCGCGCTTGCGGCGAGCGACGCGATCCTCGTTCTGGCGGGGCTGGGCGGCACGGGCGGGGCGTTCGTGCTGCTCGCCGCCGAGGGGTTCGCGGGCGGGCTGTTGGCGATCGGCGGGCTCATGCTCGCGGCGGCGGGCGTCGGATGCCTGCTCGCGCCGCCGCTGCTGGCGCTTGAGCGGCTGCTGCTTGGGCTGTGCGGCAGGATCTGGAAGGAGACGGCAAACTTCGTGCAGGGCAACGGGAGGGACGCGCGATGAACAAGGGCAGACACATCTTTACGGTCGTCATGGCGGCGGTCGGCGGCGCGCTGCTGCTGGCGGGCGCCGCCCTCTTCCTGGTCGGGCTGGCGCTGGAGGGCTGGGACGTGGCCGCCCTCAACAACGCGCACTTCGAGGTGCGCAGTTACGCGGCCGCGGGCGACATCGAGTCGGTGCACATCCGCTACGAGAGCGCGCGCATCCGCATCGAGAGCGGGGAGAGCTTTTCCCTCACCTATCCCGTGCGCACGAACAGCCGCGGCGACGTGTTGGCAGAGGTGACCGTCACCGAAGAGAACGGGGTGCTGACCGTCACCGAGGCGGACCCCTTCCCGATCTGGGGCATCTCTTTCGGCACGGGCGAAACGCCCGCGCTGGTGCTGACGCTGCCCGCCAAGGAATACGAAGAAATCACCGCTTCGGCCTCCGCCGGCAGTGTGGCGGCCGAGGGGATCGCGGCGAAGGCGCTGACGCTGCGCGCGGACGCGGGCAGCGCGGAGGCGAAGGGCGTGCGCGTTTCGGGCGCGGCCGCCTTTACCGCCGCCCTGGGTGACGTTACCCTGCGCGACGTCGAGGCGGGCAGCCTGTCCGCGGCGGCGGATGTGGGCCGCATCGAGGCGGAACAGGTGCGCGCCGAGCGCGAGGCGACCTTTACGGCCGGCTTAGGCAACATCGACCTGCGCGAGGTCGAAGCGGGCAGCCTGTCCGCCGCGGCAGACACGGGCAGCATCGCGGCCGATGGCGTGTATGCCGAAAGCGCCGCCTTTACGGCGAACCTGGGCGACATCGACCTGCGCGCAGTCGACGCGGCGTCGGTACAGCTGGCAAACGAGCTGGGCGACATCGCCGCGACGCTCGCGGGGACCAAAGAGGAATACACCATCCGCGTGCAGACGGAACTCGGCTCGAGCAACGTCGTCGACCGCGACGGCGGCAGCCGCCGCCTGAACGCCCAAACGGAGATGGGCAGCATCCGCGTGGATTTTGCGGGCTGAACGAGTACTCTGCGCGGCAGAGTACCCGCCGAAGCGCCGCCGCAGGCGGCTAAGTACCCGCCGGAGCGCTGCCCGCGCCCTGCGGAGCGCCTCTGCCGAAGCGGCCGCCGCGACCTTGCGGCGGCCTTTGATTTGCCCGCGCGGCGAACGATCCGCTTGTCCCCGCCCGCGCGGCGGACGATCCGCTTGTCCCCGCCCGCGTGGCGGAACAAACAGACAACATACGAGGGAGGGGCGCCCGCTGCGCGGGCGACCCTCCCTTTTTTCGATCTTTTCCTTTACTTGTCGCCGCGGTCGGAATTTTGCGCGATCCGCACCAGCGCCAGCACCGCCAAAAAGGCGTAGAACACCAGCGCGCACAGCGCGACGATCTGCATGACGGCGAAGACCGCCGCCGCTTCGACGACGGCCAGCAGGCAGCAGCCCACGGCCAGCCCCACGGCCAACAGGATGGCGACGACGATCGCCGCCCCTTTGATCACTTCCATCTCCCTTCCTCCTTTCATTTTTCTGTTCCGGAAAGGGCCGAACGGCTCCCTGTCCCCTTTTGTGCGCCTCGGCGGCCCGTTCCCGCCCGGCTCGCCGCGGCGGGCGCGGAAGCCTTCGCAAAACAAATATACCATACGGGCGGCGATCTGTCAAGGCCCCGTTCCCGAACCGTCGCTTTTGAGGGCGTGAACGGTATATCGCCGCCCGCGAACGGGCGCTTGCGGGGCGCGAACTGCCTTTTGCGCCTCGCTTGCGATGCACTTTGTTCGCGATGCGCCTCGCTTGCGATCGCGCCTCGCTTGCGGGGCGGCGCGCGATACCCCTTGCGCCCGCCCGCGCGAAGCCCGTTCCCCGCGGTGCGCCGCGCTTTGTTCCATGCGCGTTCCACGCCCCCGCCCGCCCTGTTCCGCGCGCGTTTCATACGAAACGGCGATCTGTTCGACGCATAGTACTGTATTTTCCCCCCAAAAGCGCAAAAGAGCCGCCCTTTCGCGGCGAAAGGGCGGCTTTGGCGGCGGGGAGGCACT
>DXFD01000094.1 GCA_019114625.1 Candidatus Borkfalkia faecigallinarum
TCGCGGATGCGGATGTCGTTGGGGCCTATCCCCTCCATCGGGTTGATGACCCCGTGCAGGACGTGATACACGCCCTTGTATTCGTGCAGCTTTTCCAGCGCGATGACGTCTTTCGGCTCTTTGACGACGCAGATGACGCGCTTGTCGCGCTCTTTGCAGATGTCGCACACTTCCCCTTCGGTGAAGTTGCCGCATACCTTGCAGTAGCGCACCCTCTTTTTTACGTTGAGGATCGCCGCGGCGAACTCCTGCGCCTCGCTCTCGGTCATGCCGATGATCTTATAGGCGTAGCGCTGCGCGGACTTTTTGCCCACCCCCGGCAGCTTGGAAAACTCGTTGATCAGCCTGCCGATGGGTTCGATGTACACCTGCATTTACAGAAGCCCTCCCATGCCGCCGCCGAAGGGCCCCATCTTCTCTTTGTACACCTCGTCCGCCTTTTTATAGCCGTCGTTGATCGCCGCCATGATGAGGTCTTCGAGCATTTCGACGTCTTCGGGGTCGACGACCTTCGCGTCGAGCTCGATGCCGTCGATGATCTTTTTCGCGTTCATGTAGACGACGACCGCCTCGCCGCCGCTGGTGCCGACGATCTCCCAATCGTCGAGCAGCTTTTCCGTTTCCTGCAGCTGCTCCTGCATTTTCTGCGCCTGTTTCATCAGGTTCTGCATATTGCCGCCGCCCATGCCGCCTTTGAAGGATGCCATGATCTTACACTCCTTTTTTTATTATCCTATGCCCGTGCGGGCGAAAATGTCTTTTTTTGCGAGCGACGTGCAGCTCATTTTTTGATATGCACGTCGGTATCCGGGAAATCTGCTTTCAGCTTCGCCACGCCCTCCGCAAAGGGATCTTTCGCGGCGCCCTTGAGCGCGATGCGGAAATCGGAGATGCCGATGCCCTCGAGCGCGCGGGCGATGTCTTTGGTATGCTCTTCCCTGTTGAGGGAGCGGAAGATGACCTCGTTGGATGTGGACAGGACGAAGGTATCCCCCTCGAAGGAGGGTTCGAGATCCTGACACATGGTGAAGAGCACGCCGCTCTTTGCCGCTTTGCGCAGAGAGCGCATGAAGTAGCCGAACGCCGCCTTGCGCTTTTCGGGGGCGAGGGCGTTGACCTTTTCTTCCGCCTTGCGGGGGGCGAACAGCCCTTCGGGCGGGGCGGAGAAACTTTCGGGGGGCGCGTCTTCTTCGGGCGGGAAGGGAACGAACTCTTCCGCCTCTCTGCGCGCGGGCGCGGGCTCTTCCGCTGCGGGCGCTTGTACGGGCGCGCGCCCTTCCGCAGCGGGGCGGGGCGCGGCGGCGCCGTTTTTGAGCATCTCTTCCAGCCGCTCGATGCGGCGGGAGAGGGAAAGGACGTCTGCGTCCGCCTCGGGCAGGCACGCTTTGGCGACCGCCGTTTCGAATACGATGCGCGGCGAAGAGGTATAGCGGAGGTCTGTTTCCGCCCCGGCGAAGATCTCGCAGGCGCGCAGGATCTTTTTCCCCTCCGCGCCGCC
The DNA here is from genome assembly GCA_019114625.1 of Candidatus Borkfalkia faecigallinarum. Classification (GTDB taxonomy): domain Bacteria; phylum Bacillota; class Clostridia; order Christensenellales; family Borkfalkiaceae; genus Borkfalkia; species Borkfalkia faecigallinarum. The sequence continues at coordinate 1,499 of DXFD01000094.1, forward strand.
GGCTATGCGGGAGATCTCAGCGAGCATCTCGCCCGGAAGGTTGAGAAGTTCTTTCGCGCCTCGGCAGGTTTTGGCGACGATGCAGTTGTTGAGAAAGCCTAAAATGTCTTTGGCGAGCACGCCCACGCCCTTGCCCGATGCGAGCACGCGCTCCGTTTCGGCGAGGGCGTCTGCCGCGTTTTCGGAAAGGATGCTTTCGCCCAGCTTTGCTACCTCGTAAAAATCGGCGCTGCCGAGCACTTCGCACACGTCTTTATAAGTGAGTTTGCCCTTGTTGTAGGAGATGCAGATATCGGCGACGGAGAGGCTGTCTCTCATGCTGCCGGCGCCCGCGCGGGCGATGGCGGCGACCGCCTCGTCTTCGTACTTTTTGCCGATCTTGTCGAAGATGCCTTTGAGGTGCGCCTCGATGTCTGCCTGCGGGATGAGCTTGAAGTCGAAGCGCATACAGCGGGAAAGGATGGTGGCGGGCAGCTTGTGCGGCTCGGTGGTGGCGAGGATGAACACGGCGTGCGCGGGGGGCTCTTCCAGCGTTTTTAACAGCGCGTTGAATGCGGAATCGGAGAGCATGTGCACTTCGTCGATGATGTACACCTTGTGGCGGCACGCCACGGGGGGATACTGCACCTTTTCGCGCAGGTCGCGCATCTCGTTGACGCCGTTGTTGGAGGCGGCGTCGATTTCGGAAATATCGAGATTGGCGGGGTCGGAAAGCGCCTTACATACCTCGCATTCGCCGCAGGGCGAGCCGTTTTTGGGATGCAGGCAGTTGATCGCCTTCGCGAAGATCTTGGCGGTGCTCGTTTTGCCCGTTCCGCGGGGGCCGCAGAAGAGGTAGGCGTGCCCTACCCTGCCCGTTTCGATCTGATTTTTCAGGATGCGCACGATGTGTTCCTGCCGCACCAGCCCGTCGAGCGTGTCGGGGCGGAAGGCGCGGTACAATGCACGGTATTCCATGTTCTATCTCCTTCTCTTTTCCGAAAGAAGCGCGGCGGCCTTTTTTTTGGCGCGCTGCACGGCGTTTTCGCAGCTCTTGGCGCTCCTGCCTTCGCGCGCGGCGATCTCCGCGACGCTCATCCCCTCCATGTACAGCAGCAGCGCGCGGTGCTCGGCGGGCGAAAGCGCGCTCTCCAAAGAGCGGAGGAACTCGCCCCATTCCTCCCCCGAAATGAGCAGCGCCTCGGGGTCGGCGGAGGGTTCCTGCTCCGCCGCGGGGAAGGGCACGGAGGTGTTGAGCGGCGCGTGCTTTTTGCGCGCGGCGCGGCGGACGGCGCTCAATATGCGGCGCTGGACGCAGACGCGGGCGAAGGCGGAAAAGCTGCCCGCGCCCTCGCGGAAGTCGGTGACGGCGGCGTACAGCCCGATCATCCCTTCCTGCACGAGGTCTTCCGCGTCGCCGCCGGCGAGGAAAAACCTGCGCGCGATGCCGCGCACCATGTTTTTGTATTTTTCGAGCAGAGCCTCGGCGGCGGAGGCATCGCCTCCCTGTGCCGCGAGCGCCAGGCGCTCGTCTTCTCCCGGCGCGCTCATCTGCGCTGACGCACCGCCTCGTAGGCGGCGATGCCCAGCGCGACGGAGGCGTTGAGCGAGTTCACCTTGCCGAAAAGGGGCAGGGAGAGTATCTTGTCGCACTTTTTGCGGGTGAGGGGGGCGATACCCCTATCTTCCCCGCCGACGACGAGGGCGGCGCTGCCCGTCAGGTCGCAGCCGTAGAGGTCTTCACCGTCCGCTTCCAGCCCGTATACCCAGAAGCCGTTCTCTTTGAGCTTGTCTATCGCGTAATTGATGCCGGGCACGCGCGCCACCTTTATGTGACCCGCCGCGCCCTCCGAGATGCGGACGACGGCGCCCGTTACCTGCGCGCTCTTGTTTTTCGGTATGACGACGCCCGCAGCGCCGCAGCACTCCGCCACGCGCAGGATGCTGCCGAGGTTGTGCACGTCTTCGATGCCGTCGCAGAGGACGACGAGGCGCCCCGCGCCGCAGGATATGATCTCTTCCAGATCGGCGTAGGCGTATTCGGAGACGTAGGCGATGACGCCCTGATGGCGACCGGATTCGCTCTCCCTCTCGAGCGCGCGGGCGTCGGCGAACTGCACGCGGATATTCTTTTCGCGCGCCAATGCGAAAATGCGCCCGGCGCTGCCCTCGGCGCCGCGCTGCATGAGAAGTTTGTCTATCTCTTTATCCGTTTTCAGAAGTTCGAGAACGGCGTTCCTGCCCTCTATCTTCATTGCGTTATTCTCCCTCCGGGGCGCAGACGCGGGGTGCGTTCACTGCCCTTCTCCGCCGAGAAGTTCGGCGATGCGGGCGTAATCCCCCGCCAGATACAGAAAGCCGATGACCGCCTCGAAGCCGGTGGAGATGTTGTACTCCGCCACCGAGGCGTTTTTGCTCTTTGTGGGTTTGTGCGCGTTCCTGCCGCGCAGAAAGACGGCGCGCTCCTCCTCGGTCAGCAGCCCTTCGACCTCGGCAAAGCGCTTTGCCTGCCCCTTTGCGGACACCCGCTCGCTCGCGAGTTTCTGCAGGGTGCCCGTCTTGCAGTCGGAAGAAAAGACCAGCCCTTCCCTGACGTATAAAGACCAGGCGGCGTCGCCCACGAAGGCGAGCACCACGGCGTTCATCGCGCGGGCGCGCTCGCGCGGCATGCACTCGTTGAAAGCTATCATGCGGATATTATACCACAGGGCGAGAAAAAACTCAAACAAAAAGAGCGCGCGCATGGTCTGCGCGCGCCCTTTTGTTGCAAAAGGCGGAAACGGCTACGAAAGGAAGGAAAGCACGCCCTCAAACACCGCGCGGGCGATTTTGCCCTGATACTCGTCGGTGAGAAGGAGGCGCTCCTCCTCCGCGTTGGAGAGAAAACCGCACTCGACGAGCGCGGAGGGGCAGTCTGCGCATCCGAGCAGAAAGAAGTCGCCCTTCAGCGCGGAGACGCTCCTGCCGCCGAGGGCGTTCAGCCGCGCCTGTATGCTGACGGCGAGCGCCTCCCCCGCGGCGCTGCCCTCGCGGAAAAAGACCTGCCCGCCGCGGCGGGAGGTATCCGCGGGGAAGGTGTTCTGGTGGACGGAGAGCACGAAGTCCGGCTCCGCTTCGCGGATGATGCGGCGGCGCTCTTCCATATCCCGACGCTTGTAGCCCTTCGTCGGCAGGCCGTACAGCCCGCCCGCGTTTTTGCGGGTGAGCACGACGCGAAAGCCCGCGTCTGAAAACAGTTTTTGCAGCTTTTGTACGATTTTGAGGTTTACGTCGCTCTCTTTTTCGCCCGTCGTGCGCCCGACGACGCCGGGGTCGACGCCGCCGTGCCCCGCGTCGAGCACGATGCAGGGCGCGTTTGCGGGGACTGCCGCGGCACTCGCCGCGGAGAGGACGAAGCTGCACGAAAGCAGCAGGACGAGGGAGAGCGCGAGGGCGAAAAGAGTGCCCCTTCTGCATACGAACATACACTATCGTATGCGGGAAGGGGCGGAAAAATGCGGTCAGCCGCGCTTCTTCTGCTTTTCTTTGAGATTTTCTCTCGCGGTGGAGAGCATGAGCTTGATGCGGTTTTCCTGATTGACTTTGGTGGCGGAGGTATCGTAGTCGATGGCGACGATATTTTCGTGCTCGTACATCTGTTTCAGCGTGCGGATGGTGCCCTTGCCCGCGATGTGGTTGGGCAGGCAGCCGAAGGGCTGGGCGCAGACGATGTTGTCGGTGCCCGTTTCGGCGAGCGCAGCCATCTCGGCGGGGATGAGCCAGCCCTCCCCCATCTTCACGCCCTGGTTGATGACCTTGTCTGCGCAGCGGCGCAGGTGCTCGAAGTCGTGCAGCGGCTCGAAGCCGTATTTTTCGGTCAGGCGGATGATCTTCTTCTGCACATGGTGCAGATAGCGGTAGACGAGCGCGAACAGCGGCGTGGCGGCGCTCTTTTTGTTATAGAGCTTGGCGTCGTTGACGTTGTTCACCGCGCAGTACAGCACGAAGTCCATCAGCGCCGGCACGACCGGCTCGCACCCCTCGGACAGGAGAAATTCTTCCAGATGCGAATTGCCGAGGGGGGAATACTTGACGTAGATCTCGCCGACGATGCCCACTTTGACCTTCGGCCCGCGCCCGCGCGGCACGCGCGCGAACCGCTCGAGCAAGCCGCGCGTGATGCGCTTATAATGCAGGTACTTCCCCTCGTCGTAGGCGCGGTTGATCGCGCGCACGCACTCCTCGCGCGCGGCGTCGGCGGCGCCCGGCTCCGTCTCGTACGGCTTGCACTGGTTGTACAGGGACATGAGCGTGTCGCCGTAGAAAATGGCGAAGGCGAGCTTGAGCAGCGTCTTCAGATCGACGGGGAAGCCGCTGTCCTTTTCCAGCCCCGCGAAGTTGAGGGAGATGACGGGGACGTGCGGGAACTCGCTTTTGAGCGCCTTGCGGATGAGCGGGATGTAGTTGGACGCGCGGCAGCCGCCGCCCGACTGGGTGATCATCACGGCGGTGTGCTCGACGTCGTATTTGCCGCTCTTGAGCGCGTCGATGAACTGCCCCGTCACGCACAGGGCGGGGAAGCAGGTGTCGTTGTGGACGTGTTTGAGCCCCTCGTCGATGACCGCGCGCGAATCGTTGCGCAAAAGCTCGATGTCCCAGCCGTCCTTGCGCAGAAAGTCGACGATGATGCCGAAGTGCACGGGCAGCATGTCCGGCACGAGGATCTTGTGGGTGTGCTTCATCGCGGGGGTGAATTTGGGGTAGTCGTCGCGGAAGTCCGCCACGTCCGCCGCGCTGCCGCCGCAGCCGGCGACACGCCGTTTATCTGTCTTCATGGTTGCGCCTCTTCTGTTCCTCGACGGCGGCGATCATGCTCCGCAGGCGGATCTTGACCACGCCGAGGTTGTTGATCTCGTCGATCTTGATCTGGGTGTACAGTTTGCCGCGGCTTTCGAGCAGGGCGCGCACCTCGTCGGTGGTGATCGCGTCGATGCCGCAGCCGAAGGAGACCAGCTGCACCAGCTCCATGTCCTCGTTTTCCGCCACATACTCCGCCGCGCGGTAGAGGCGGGCGTGGTACGTCCACTGGTTGAGCACGTTGACGAGCACCTGCCTCCCCTTGCGGAAGACGGCGTCCTCCGACAGCACCGCGACGCCCAGCGAGGTGAGCAGCTTGCCGATGCCGTGGTTGATCTCGGGGTCGACGTGGTACGGCCGCCCCGCCAGCACGACGATGGGCCTGCGCTCCGCGCGCGCCGCCGCCGCGATCTCCTCCCCCTTGCGCTCGACGTCCGCGTGGAAGAGCGCGAGGCGGCGGAAGCCCTCCGCCAGCCCCTTGCGGATGAGACGGGGCGTCAGCCCGAACTTTTTCAGGGCGCGGTGCAGGGCGCGCACCGTCGTCCGCTCGTCGTTGAGGTCGAGGTAGGGCATGATGAAGTTGTCCTGCGTCAGCCGCTCGTTGTTCGCCTTCAAAAGTTCGGGATAATAGGCGACGACCGGGCAGTTGTAGTGGTTGGTCGAGTCGTGCTCGTCGAGGTTGTAGCTCTCGCAGGGGTAGAAGATGAAGTCCGCGCCCGCGTCCAGCAGGCTCTCGATGTGGCCGTGGGCGAGCTTGGCGGGATAGCAGACGGTGTCGCTGGCGACGGTGTGCTGGCCGCGGAAGTACAGGCTGCGGGAGGAACGCTCGCTGAAAAGCACTTCAAACCCGCACGCCTCGAAGAAGCCCGTCCACAGCGGGAGCTGCTCGTAAAAGCCGAGCACGACGGGCAGCCCGACCTTGCCGCGCGTCCCGCGCGCGCCCTCCGCGCATTGCAAAAGGCGCTCATATTTATAATGATAGATGTCCAGCTCGTCCGAGTGCGGCTTTAAGCCCGCGCCCTTCTCGCACTTGTTGCCGGAGATGAATTTGCGGCCGTCCGAAAAGCCGATGACGTTGACGTTGCAGTGGGAGGTGCAGCCCTTGCAGACGTGGCTGCGCGTAGTATAGGCGAAGGTGCGCAGCGCCTGCGCGTCCAGCACCGTGCTCTCGCCGCGCACGTTCTCCTTGGCGTACAGCGCCGCGCCGAACGCGCCCATCAGCCCCGCGATGCCGGGGCGGACGACCTGTTTGCCCGTCTCCAGCTCGAAGCAGCGCAGGACGGCGTCGTTGAGGAAGGTGCCCCCCTGCACGAGGATGTTGCTGCCCAGCTCGTCCGGCGTCTTGGCGCGGATGACTTTATAGATCGCGTTCTTGACGATGGACGCGGAGAGACCGGCGGAGATGTCCTCGATGCCCGCGCCCTCCTTCTGCGCCTGCTTGACCGAACTGTTCATGAACACCGTGCAGCGGCTGCCCAGCTCGACCGGATGTTTGGCGAACAGGCCGAGCTTGGAAAACTCGTCGATCTCCATGCCCATCGCCCGCGCGAAGGTCTGGATGAAGGAGCCGCAGCCGGAAGAGCACGCCTCGTTGAGCATGATGTTGTCGATGGCGCCGTTCTTGATCTTGAAGCACTTGATGTCCTGCCCGCCGATGTCGATGATGAAGTCCACCTTCGGGTCAAAGTGCAGCGCCGCCTTGAAGTGCGCGACCGTCTCGACGATGCCGAAATCCGCGCGGATGGCGGCCTTGATCAGGTCCTCGCCGTAGCCGGTCGTCGCCGCGCCCGCGATGCGCACGCGCCCTTCCGACAGCGCGTAGATCTCGCGCAGCCGCTCGACGACGATGTCGAGGGGCTGGCCGTTGTTGGACTGGTAGTGTTGGTACAAAAGTTTACAGTCGGGCGTGATGAGGACGAGCTTGGTCGTCGTCGAGCCGCTGTCGATGCCCAGGTACGCGTCGCCGCGGTAGGTGCGGATGTCCTCGAAGGCGAGGTCGTGCGCCTTGTGGCGGGCGACGAAGGCGTCGTACTCGGCGCGGTCGGTAAAGAGGGGATCGCCCGTCACGATGTCGTCGCTGCCGCGCGCGTCGCGGATACGCCGCACGATCTCCTCGAGGGGCATGGCGTCCGTGCCCGCGGCGTACAGCGCCGCGCCGATCGCCATGAAGGAGGGCGCGTTTTCGGGGAACACGGCGTGCTCCTCGTCCAGCCCCAGCGTCTGCCGGAAGGCGCGGCGCAGCCCCTGCAAAAAGTAGAGCGGGCCGCCCAGAAAGAGCACCTTGCCCTTGATGCGCCGCCCCTGCGCAAGGCCGGCGACCGTCTGGTCGACGACCGCCTGGAAGATGGAGGCGGCGATGTCCTCCCGCCGCGCGCCCTGGTTGAGCAGCGGCTGGATGTCCGACTTGGCGAACACGCCGCAGCGGGAGGCGATGGGATACACCCGCTCGGCGCGCAGGGAGAGCGCGTCCATCTCGGAAACGGAGATGTCGAGCAGCGTCGCCATCTGGTCGATGAAGGCGCCCGTGCCGCCCGCGCAGCTGCCGTTCATGCGCTGCTCGGTGCCGCCCGTGATGAAGATGATCTTGGCGTCCTCGCCGCCCAGCTCGACGGCGGCGTCCGCGTCCGGATAATATTGGCGGATGGCGGTGAACGCCGCCTGCACCTCCTGCACGAAGGGTATGCCGCTGCGCTCGGCGAGGCCCAGCCCCGCCGAGCCGGTGATGCAGACGCAGAAATCGCCGCCGAACTTCTCCTTGACGACGGAAAGCTGCCCGAGCACACACTCCTTGACGCGCGCGAAGTGACGCTCGTAGCTGGTGTATAAAATTTCGAGCGACTCGGAGAGCACGCACACCTTGACGGTGGTCGACCCGACGTCGATCCCCATGAATTTTGCCATGTTCCTTCCTCGCGCCGGTTTGTTTATGCGGAAAACAAACGGCGCCCGTTCGTTGATTTCCGTATATTGTAACACAAACGGCGCAAAATGACAAGAAAAACAGCCACCCTTGCGGGCGGCTGCCTTTGCCGTTCTTGCGGGCGCGGCTGTTGCGCGCGCGGCGCTTTGCTGACGACGTGCTGCGCGCGCGGCTGTTACGGGCGGCGCGTTACGGGCGCGGCGTCTCCCGCGTTTTCCGCGGTCGCGGGCGGCTTCCCCGTTCCCGCGGGCGGCTTCCCCGTTCCCGTCGGCGCGCGGCCGTACTTGCGGCGTGTCGCGTCGCCGCCGCGCAGATGGCGCTCGGCGAGGTTCTTATCCAAGACCTGCCGTACCGCCCGCCACGAGGCGCGGTCCACCCCCCGCAGCCGCTCGGTCACGTCCTTATGCACCGTCGATTTGCTCACGCCGAAATGCGCCGCGCAGGCGCGCACCGTGCAGCCCGTGTCTAAAATGTACTGCGCGCACGCCCGCGCACGGCGCTCCATATATTCCCACATACACTGTTCCCCCACTGTGTGCGATGGTACAGTTTATGTCGAAATATGGAAGATTAGAACGCCCCGCGCCGAAAACCTAAGCGGCCGCGCGAAGGCGGCCGCTTTTTGCAAAACTCTTCGGCGGCCGCTCCATGCGGCCGCCTTTTCGGAAAACACTCGGGCGGCCGCGCGAAGGCGGCCGCCTTTCAGCTTTTACACTTTCCGCGGGCGATGCCCGGTCTTTCCTTAACGGCTCCTGCGGCGCAGGTCAAGGACGATCCAGACGACGAGCGCGACGGCGAGCAAGCCTACGACGACGTCGACGACGATGATCGTGACCTGCCACCAGGCGAGGCCGTATTCGACGATCGCGCCCGGCGCGACGCCCTGCATGAAGTTGGAGTTGACGACGGTGTAGCACATGTTCTTGTACGCGGTGCGCATCGCCTGGCGAGCCGTCGCGCTCTCGGTGTCGGCAAAGTCCTTCCCGAAGGAAAGCTGCATATCGGTACCGGCGCGCAGGCCCTCGTCGGCGGGCATATAGTCGTACAGGTTGAAGTCGGAGATGGCGACGCCGCGGAACGCCCACTCGCCGCGCAAAACTTCGTTCATCAGCGCGTAGCTGCCGCCCGCCCAGGTGCCGCCGATGCGGTTGAAGGAGGACATGATCGCCTTCAAGCCGGGCATCGTGACCGTGGAGACGGTACCCTGGTCGTCGGAGATATACTTCATCTCGGTGGAGGTGTTTTCGACCACATACTGGAAGGGCTTGAGATAGATCTCGCGGATGGTCTGCTCGGTCGCCCAGGTGCACTGGTTGGTGGTGCGCTTGACTTCGGTGTCGTTGAGCGCGAAATGCTTGATATAGGCGTAGCAGCCCTTGTCCGCGGCGCCCTCCACGACGGCGGCGCAGATGACGCCGGAGAGGTACGCGTCCTCCGAATAGTATTCGAAGTTGCGTCCGGAGAAGGGGGAGCGGTGGATGTTCAGCGCGGGGCCGTACCAGCCGTTGTACCCGTTGACGATGGATTCCTCGCCGATGGCGTCGCCCATCTTGCGGGCGAGCTCGACGTTCCAGGTCGAGGCGATGACGACTTCCGAGCAGTAGGCGCAGCAGCCCGTGGACCCCCACAGCGAGGAGAAGCCCTGCGGCCCGTCGAAGTCCTGCGTGCGGCCCTTGCCGAGGGACGCGACTTCCGGCGTGTTGTAGGCGTTGGAAGCGAGCGCCTGCTTGGCGTTCTTCGCGCTGTAATCTTCCTCGGTCAGCTGGTCGAGGAAGTCGTCCCAGATGGCCTCGCCGTAGCCGACGCCGCGCATATCCGAAAGGACGAGCCCGTTCTGAGCGCCCGTCGTCGGCATTTCCGCATCCTCGTCGATGAGGTCGGTCGACGCGTCGAAGATCTTGAGCTGGTCGGCGACCGTCTCGGTGACCGTCTCGCCGTCCTTTTCATAGGTGAGCGTGATATTCTTGGCGCGCAGGTCTGCCTCCGTCGGGGCGGTGGGGAAGGTGCCGGCAAAGTCGGCGCGGCTCATCGGCAGCGCGTAGCCGGCGGTCGGTTCATCCTTGAAGATCGCGGAGACGTCGTTGAAGCGGTTGACGGCGGGCTGCTTTTCAAAGAGGATCTCGCCGTCGGCGACCGTCGTCACCTCGTTGTAGAAGACGTCCCTGCCCACTTCGACGGTGTACGTCTTGTCCTCGCCGGGGAGGACGGTGTGCGAATCGGCGCGCAGCGACAGGGTGTAGTCCCCCGCTTCGAGCACATAGCCGCCGCCGCCGATCTTGACGCCCTTATAGTCGTAGCTGGCCATGTCGTTGATGTCGAGGGAGAGGGTGACCTCCGCCGTTTTGCCCGGCTCGATGAGCGGCGTCTTGGCGAAGGCGCCCAGCACGACGGACGATTTTTCGATGCCGCCCTCGGTGTAGGGCGCGGTGTAGTACATCTGCACGACTTCCTTGCCCGCTTCCGACCCGGTATTTTTCACCGTGACGGTCGCGGTGACGACGTCGCCGCTGCGGCTCCACTTGGCCGTCTGCTCAAATTCGGTGTAGCTGAGGCCGTAGCCGAAGGGATAGACGACCGCCTCGTCATAGTCGATGAAGCCCTCTTCGGCGGCCGTTTCATAGTAGCGGTAGCCGAGATAGATGCCCTCTTCGTACTGAGTGGTGAACGCCGCCGCGATGGAGTTGTCGCCCTTGGCGACGTCCCCTTCGCCGATGTCGCTGTATTGGTTGATGGCAGCCGTGTTCACGAAGGTCGGATCCTTGGTAAAGTCGGCGCTCCAGATGTCCACCGTGCGGCCGGAGGGGTTGACCTTGCCGGAGAGGATGTTGCCCATCGCGTCGAAGCCGGTCGAACCGGGGCCGCCGACCCATAGGATGGCGTCCACACCCGCGTCCGCTTCCAGCTCGCCCATTTCCATGATATTGGACGAGTTGATGATGACGATGGTGTGCTCATACTTTTCTTTGCAGAATTCCAGCCAGTTCTTTTCATAGGTGCTCAGCTCGAGCTGGTGCTGGCCGGGCACATACGTCTCGTACTCTTCCTTGGCGGTGCCGCTCTTGACGATCTCGGCAAAGGCCGCGCTCTCGGCGGCGTCGCGCAGCAGGTCGCTGGACAGATCCCAGCCCTCGCCGCCCGCGCGGGAGATGACATAGACCGCCGTGTCGCCGACGACGTTGAAGGGGACCGCGCCCGAGCCGTCGTTCTTGACCTCGCCGATCAGCCACTGCGACTTCTCATACTTGTCCATCGTGATGGCGCAACGGGCATAGTTGTCCTTTTCTTCCATGAAATAATTATAGGACGCGTCGTCCAGCTTGAACCCCGCCTGTTCCAGCCCCGAATAGGGAGAAGCCGCCGTGGAGACGTCGACGTTGCCCGAGCCGGAGCCGCCGTACAGCGGGTCGACCGCGCCGCGGCCGATCAGGCTGATCGTCGTTTCGGACGCGTCCCGCAAAGGCAGCACGCCGTTGTTTTTGAGCAGGACGAAGCCCTCTTCGCTCAGCTCGCGGGTGACGTTCTCGCCGTTCTCGACCGCCTCTTCCTTGGTGGAGAACTTCGGCGAATAATAGTTCGTGTCCCAATCCTCCGTGCCTTCGAGGGGGACGGTCGTCGCCTCGCCGCGGCCGAGATAGGTAAAGGCGATGGACTGCACGGACGGGATGTTCGCCGCCACGGACAGGGCGATCGCCAGCACCAACAGAACGGCCGTCACCGAGATCAGGACGACCTGCACTTTCCTGAGTTTGGCTTTCATTAACTTTGATTCCTCCTTATAATGATCGCGATTTTTCCAACATGTTTCGATCCTTCCACAACTTTTCTGTCCGGTCCATATCACCTCCTATCCCTCGTGATATGCCCATTATACTACCATTTTGCCCCCTTGCGGCGGCGCGTTCCTCAACTGTCGGATATTATGCCGCAAAGCCGATTTCCCTATACATGAGCGGTCGTTTTTGGTGCGTGAACGGTCATCCGCCCGCCGCAAGGCAAAACAAAAAGCCCGCCCGAAGGCGGACTTTGCGGACAGGTGAGCGCCCTTTCCGGCCCGCCGCGGGGCAGACAAAAAGCCCGCCCGAAGGCGGACTTTGCGGACAGGCGGGCGCCTTTACAGCCCGCCGATCCCGGCGAGATAGCGGCGGAACGCGCCCTTGCTGCTGCGCGCGATGGCGATCTGCCGTTCCCCGTAAAAGAGGGTGTCCCGCGTGATCTTGTCCGCCCGCGCGACGTTGACCAGAAAGCTGCGGTTGACGCGGAAAAAGCCGCTGTGCGTGAATTTATCCCGGATCCGGACGAGCTGCCCCTTGACTTTGTATTTGCGCACCCCCTCCCGCTCGTCCGCGACGTGGTAGACGAGGAAATGCCCGAGCACCTCCACATACAGGATGTCCCGCAGGTACAGGCGGCGGACGATGCCGTCGCACTGAACGGTGTGCGTCCGGGACGGGAGCGCCGCGTACAGCGAGGCGGCGCGGTGCAGGCAATAGAACAGCGCGTTGGCGTCGACGGGCTTCAAAAGGTAATCGAAGACGTCGTACTGATACCCGAGCGGCGCGGCGTCGCACCCCTCCGACAGCAGCACGATGCGCACGTCGCGGTCGAAGTGGCGGATGCGCCGCACGATCTCCATCCCGCCCATGTGCGGCTGCTCCACGGACAGCAGGACCATGTCCAGCGGCGACGGATAGGCGCTGATAAATTCCAGCTCGTCGTTGTATTCCAGCACGGACATCTGGACAAAATTGCGGCTCTGCCAGATCTCCAGCAGCTCGTGCAGCCGCGCCGAAACGCTCGCGTCGTGCTCGACGATCGCTATGCGGACCATGTTTTACCTCTCGCTCGATAAAATGCTCGCTCCGCGATATCCTTATCGCAGAGTATCCACCGGGGGATGGCTTTTTGGACGCACGAATTTCAGGCCTCGATCTTTCGTATGGGTTTTTGTGCTTTCCTTGTTGTATTATATCACATTTCGGCGGGATTGCAAGCCTTCCTCCGATTTTTTTGATTTTTTTTCGCGCGGCGGTGAGCGATCGGGCGCGGAAAACCGTCTTATAGACAGGAAGGCCCCTTCCCGGACGGGAGGGGAAGCCGCGGGAGAGGGGCGCCACCTTTCCCCGCCCCCGCGGCAGGCCTTCCCCCATCCCCTACAATAAGGAGGCGAGAAAGATGAAACGAACTTTACGAAAACTGACGGCGCTCGCCGTCCGCCTGCCGCTCGGCTGCGCGCTGCTGTGCGGCTGCGCCGGGCGGGCGGATCGGTTGGGCGCGCCCGACGGGACGCCCGAAGCCCTCTCGCACGGCGAGCGGGAGAGCGATGACCTCGCCGCCCTGCGCGCGGG
>DXFD01000095.1 GCA_019114625.1 Candidatus Borkfalkia faecigallinarum
CCGGTCCCACCGGCCCGCAAGGCCCCGCCGGCCCGCAAGGCCCCGCCGGAGCGACGGGCGCGACGGGAGCGACAGGTGCCACGGGCGCGACCGGGCCGCAGGGCGAACAAGGCATCCCCGGCCCTACCGGCCCGCAAGGCCCCGCCGGACAGACCGGCCCCGCCGGAGCAACGGGCGCGACCGGCCCGCAGGGCCCCGCCGGAGCAACCGGCGCAACCGGCGCAACCGGAGCAACCGGAGCAACCGGTGCCACGGGCGCGACCGGGCCGCAGGGCGAGCAAGGCATCCCCGGCGCCACCGGCCCGCAAGGCCCCGCCGGAGCGACGGGTGCAACGGGCGCGACAGGTGCCACGGGCGCGACCGGGCCGACGGGCGCGGCGCCGGAGGTGCAGTCAATCTCCGCCTATTCGGTGCCCGCGCAGGCCGTGGCGGACAATGCGGCCGTCGTGTTCGACCGCACCGATTCCCAAAACGGCAGCGCGATCGCTCACACAGACAACACGGCGCCGTTTACGATCTCGCAGCCGGGGACGTACTTCGCCACCTATAACGGCACGGCCTCGCCGCAGGCGGGCGCGCAGCTGCCCCTTTCCAACCTGGTGCAATTTTCGCTGAACGGCACGTCGCAGAACGGCTCTGCCGCGCAGCACCTCTTCAACAGCGCCGGCGAGACGAGCGCGCAGTCTGCCTCGCTCGTGTTTACAGTGACCGACGTGCCCGCCACGCTGGAAGTCGTATCGAGCGGCGGCGCCTTCAACTATTCGGGCGCGACCGTCAACATCTTCAAGGTAGGCTGACCGCCCGCGGAGGGGGGAGAGGGATCCCCCCTCCCCTTTTTTGTTTGACGAACGGGCAAAAAAGTATTATGATAGTAGGTGCAAGAGGAGATATACCATGATCCGAGCGGATATACACACCCATACCACCTTCTCTCCGGACGGGCGCAGCGGCATCGAGGAGATGATCGCCCGCGCGCGGGAGCTGAAGCTGGACATCTACGGCGTTTCCGAACACTTTAACTACGACTACGACCGCATGGACCTGCGCATCGACGGACAGGCCGTGCCGCCCATCGACGAGGAAGCCTACTTTGCGCGGGCGCGCGCGCTGCAAAAGCAATGCGGCGGCGGGATGCGCCTGCTCGTCGGGGCGGAGTTCGGCTACGACCACGACAGCCGCGCCCTCGCGCGCTACTGCGCCGCGGCGGAGCGGTACAAGCCGGATTTTATCATCAACAGCATCCACACCTGCCTGGGCATGGACTGCTACTTCCCCCACTACTGCGAGGGGCGGAGCAAGGCCTTCGCCTACAACGCCTATCTGTACCGCGTGCTCGAGAGCCTCGACGCCCCCTACCCCTATGACATCGTGGCGCACGTCGGCTACTGTGCGCGCAATGCCACCTACCCCGACCCCAAGCTGCGCTATGCCGACTTCGCGGACGTGCTGGACGAGATCCTGCGCCGCATCATCCGCAAGGGGAAGATCTTGGAAGTAAACACCTCCGCCAAGACGGCCGGGAGCCCCTTCCTCCCCGATACCGATATTTTGGAGCGATACTACGAACTGGGCGGGCGGGAGATCTCCTTCGCGTCCGACGCGCACGACACCGCGCGCATCGGCGAAAAGTACGACCTCGTCTGCGCCGCGCTCCGAAAGATCGGCTTCCCCTGCCTGACCGTCCCCTGCCGCGGCGAACACCTGCACCTGCCCCTTTGAGCGGGCTGTAAGGGGCAGAACAACGCGCGATCCGCCTGTACGGGGCGCGGGGCTTGCCACCCCTTCGAGCGGCTGTACGCCCCTTCGGAACGAGCAAACAACGCGCGGGCCGTATGCCCCCGCCGCAGCCGCGCGCGGGCGGGGCTTCGATCCGTACAAATCGGAGAGACTGCTATGAAAGAATATCGGATCGATCCTTGCACCGGCGTCGCGATCGACGTCGCCAAAGGCGAATACATCACCGTCATCGACGTAGACGGAGGGCAGGTCGCGGACTTCTTTGCGGAGGTGCAGGGCCGCGCGGATGAGTTTCTGTCGGTCGGCGCGACGATGGATTGCAACGAATCGCTCCGGCTGGCCGTCGGCGACATTCTTTATACAAACAAATACGCGCCGATGTTCAAAGTGATCGCGGACGACGTGGGCGAACACGACCTGATCCACCCCTGCTGCCGCCCCGAAATGTTTGCGTTCTTCTATCGCAGCGGGGAGGGACACCCCAACTGCCTCGACAACATCAACCGCGCGCTCGCCAAAAGATACCCCGTCATCCATCCCGTCAACCTCTTTATGCATACGAAGATCGCGCCGGACGGAAAGTTCGCCGTGCTCCCGCCCAAATCGAAGGCGGGCGACAGGATCGTCTTCCGCGCGGAGACCGACGTCCGCCTCGGCGTTGCGGCTTGCAGCGTTTCGGAAAGCGACTGCAACAGCGGCCGATGCACGGCCATTCAGATCATCGTTTCCAAAAGCATTTGACCGATCCCGCGCGCTCCCTTTTGTTTTTGCGGGAGATTTTTTCCAAAAGCGCGGCGCACGCCGCTTTGTCGGCAGCGCAGCGCGCTTTTTTATGCAAAAAAGACGGGGGAACGAACTTCCGCCCGCCTTGTATGCTCCTTATAAAATTTCTTTGAAGGTCGCGCCGCATTGGAAAGCCGCTTTCCCGGCCGAGAGGCTTCCGACGGCTTTTCAACCGACGCTTCCCGCCGCTTTTTGGACAACACAAAAGTTTTGGACAACGCAAAAGGGCGGGCGCACAACAACGCTGTGCGCCCGCCCGTATTTTTCTGTTCCAGACCGTACTCGGCCGCGAACTGTCTGCCTCACGGCGCGGGGGAATCGGAAACGGGGAAACCCGCGCTGCGAAAGAAGCAGAGGCGGCGCGCGGCATCGCCCCGGCGGACGAAAACTGCCTCCGGCGCCGCGGGGACCCTTCCCCGCCACTCCTGCGCCCGGCCCGGCCGAACGGGTCTGCGCCCGCCCTCCGCAGCCAAGAGGTCGCCCGGCGCGCCGCCGCAGCATGCGGCGGCGTCGGCTATACCGCTCCGTCGATCTGTAGTCGCCCTCCTCCGCGGAAAAGATCGGAGGGCTTCCGCCGGCGAGCCGCGCCCGCCGAACGAAAAAGCATCCTTCTGCCGCCGCTTACGCGTGCGGACTATGCCCGGCGCGCGCCAAACAGACGCCGCCGCGATCCTTTGGTCCTCCGCAGCCGCCGACCCGCGCAGCGATCTATGAGGGAAGTGCGCGCGCTTTTGCGCCGCCTTCCGCCGCGCCTGCGGCCGCCGCACCGTCCGCCCCCGGGACGGGACGCGGCTGCCCGGCCGAACCGACAGCGAAGATACCGCTCCGCGCGCCGCGCGGAGCCCGCCTGCCGCCCCGCCGCACGCAGCCGGACACGGCCCCGGCGCCGAGGGGACAAGCCGCCCGCAGGGCCGTCAACGCCTGCGGACGTATATAAAAAAGGGGGACAAGCCGCCCGCAGAACGACAGATCCTGCGGGCGTATACGAAATGATTCGTGGATTATTCAGTTGTATGAAACGGATGAAAGCGTTCTGTTCAAAGTTGCGTATTGCTGCAGGGGCAAACATTTGACCTGCCTGCGAAAGGGGAACTCCCGCTTATTGAACCGTTCCTCGAATGAAACTGTACATTGGACCGCCCTCCTATCTTGTGAGCTTTCGTAAGTCGGATCTGTACATACAGTACCTCCCTCCCCGCATTGCCGAAGCGCCTTCTTCCCCGAAAATTCAGCTCTTTTCCGATTTGCCTGAAGTGTGGATTGGGGAAGCGAAAGCGTTTCCGCGAGAGCAGCCTTCCAAAGAACCTTTGACTCGACCTTTCTTTGACCCTTACGGCGATGTTCGCTGTGCACATTACCGGTGGAAACCGCCGTAATTTTTTGTTTTGGGGAGAAGGCTGACGCGCGTGCTCCGCGAGTTTGAGTTGTACCGTGGGGAAGTTGTTTGGGATTTCTTCCCCTTTGGTATCTTTATTATAGCACACTTTTGCGGTTTGTCAATAGGTTTTTTGAAAATTTTTTTAATAATTTGGTGAAATTTTTCAAAAAACCAAGAGGAATTTTCGTGTCGGGAGCGAAATCACTTCGCCCGCCGACAGATCACGCGAACGCGGCATTCCTCCGCCCGCCGGCCATCTACACGAACGCGGCATCCGGCTGCAAGCCGACAGATCGCGCGAACGCGGCCGCCGTCCGCGCGCTCCCTTCCCGGCGTTCTCCCCCGCCCCTTCGGACGCCTGCCTTGCGAGCGCCCGCCCGCAAACGCGAAAGGCCGCCCGCAAACGCGAAAGGCCGCCGCGGCGCAATTTTTGCGCCGCGGCGGCCGTGCTGCACGGACAAACGCGCAAACGGATGCGCGCCTCTCTTTTTACTTTTTGGAAACGGCTTCCAGGCCGATGCGGAACGCCTTCTCGTTCGAGGCAAAGACGTTCGGCTTGCCCACGAACTTCTCGCGCAGGCAGTTGAGGATGCTGCGCGCATCCACCGTGTGCGTCAGCGCGATGAGCGCGCCCAGCACGACCATGTTCGCCGCGCGCACGTCGCCCGCTTCGATCGCGAGGTCGTTGGCGGGGATGTCGTAGACGGACACGTCGTCGCGGCCGGCAAAGCTGTCCGAAATGGAGCCGTTGACGATGATGATGCCGCCCGCGCGCACGCGGGGCGCGAATTTATGGAAGCTGGGGCTGTTGAGGGCGATGAGTACATCCGGCACGGTGCAGAGGGGGGAGGCGATCTCCTCCTCCGCGATGATGACCGCGCAGTTGGCGGTGCCGCCGCGCATTTCCGGCCCGTAGGCGGGGAGATAGGAAACTTCCTTGCCCTCGTGCAGGCCGCTTTCGGCGAGGAACCGGCCCGCGCTGAGTACGCCCTGGCCGCCCTGGCCTGCCAATAAAATACGGATCATGTTGCTTTCCTCCGAAGTTCTTGCCGCTTGCCGCGGCCGTGCGGACGGCGCCGCGCTCTGTGCGTTTATCGCGCTCTGTGCGTTTATCGCGCTCTGCGCGTTTGCCGCGTTCTGTGCGTCTGCCGCGCTCTGTGCGTCTGCCGCGCTCTGCGCGTTTGCCGCGTTCTGTGCGTTTGCCGCGCCGCTCCTGCGCCGTTCGGGCGCGAAATAGTCCCTCAGCCCTGCGATTTGTCGCGGTACACGCCGAGCGGGAAGGTCTTGGTGCACTCTTCCCCCATAAAGCGAAGGGCGTCTACGGGGCGCATATGCCAGTTGGTGGGGCAGGAAACGAGCACCTCGACAAAGGAGTAACCCCTGTCCTCCGCCTGGAATTGCAGCGCCTTTTTGATCGCCTTTTTGGCGGCGAAGACGTGCTTGACGTCGTGCGTGGAGACGCGCTCGATATAGTACGGCGCGTCGAGGGTGGCGAGCAGCTCGCAGACGCGGATGGGATAGCCGTTGACGGCGGGGTCGCGGCCGTTTTGGCAGGTGGTCGCCTTCTGCCCGATCAGGGTGGTCGGCGCCATCTGGCCGCCCGTCATGCCGTAAATGCTGTTGTTGATGAAGATGATGCTCACCTTTTCCCCGCGCGCGGCGGCGTGGATGGTCTCCGCCATGCCGATGGACGCGAGGTCGCCGTCGCCCTGATAGACAAAGACGATCTTATCGGGATGGGTGCGCTTGATGCCCGTGGCGACGGCGGGAGCGCGGCCGTGCGCCGCCTCCTGCATGTCGCAGTTGAAATAGTCGTACGCGAACACCGCGCAGCCGACGGGCGCGATGCCGATACATTTATCCTGCAGGCCGAGTTCTTCGATGCTCTCGGCGACCAGCCTGTGCACGATGCCGTGCGTGCAGCCGGGGCAGTAATGCAGGTGCGCGTCGGTCAGCATCTTCGTCTTTTGGAAAACTTTCATCGCTTTGCCTCCGCTTTTGCGAGCGCGTCCTCCGCGGCGCGCACGATCTCCTCCTCGTCCGGGACGTTGCCGCCAGTCCTGCCGTAGAAGTAGACGGGTTTTTTGCCGTTCACGGCGAGGCGCACGTCCTCGACCATCTGCCCGAGCGAGAGCTCGACGGACAGGAACGCCTTCGTGCAGCTGCGCGCGGCGCACGCCGCGAACGCGTCGTCGGGGAAGGGATAGAGGGTGATCGGGCGGATGCAGCCCGCGGCGATCCCCTTCTTGCGCAATGCGTTGACCGCGCTCTTGACGATGCGCGCGGGGGTGCCGTACGCCGTGAGCACGATCTCGGCGTCCTCGGTCATGTAAGAGACCGCGCGGCGCTCGTTGCGGTAGATCTCGTCATACGTCGCCTGCAGGGCGTTGACGTGCGGCTCGAGCTCCTCCGGCTTGATGATCAGGGAATTGAGCACCCGCCGTTCCTTGCCGTAGTGGCCGCTCGTCGCCCAGTCTTTTTCGGGGATCTCGGCGAGGTCGCGCATGGGCGGCAGTTCGACCGGCTCCATCAGCTGGCCGATCATGCCGTCGGCGAGGATCATCGCCGGGACGCGGTACTTGTCCGCGAGGTCGAAGGCGCGGTAGGTGAAGTCGCAGGCTTCCTGAACGGAAGAGGGCGCGAGGACGATGAGGTGATAGTCGCCGTGGCCGCCCCCCTTGGTCGCCTGGAAATAGTCCCCCTGCGCGGGCTGGATGCCGCCCAGGCCGGGGCCGGCGCGCATGACGTTGACGACGACGCAGGGGATGCGCGCGCAGGCGATGTAGGAGATGCCCTCCTGTTTGAGGCTGACGCCCGGGC
>DXFD01000096.1 GCA_019114625.1 Candidatus Borkfalkia faecigallinarum
GCCCGTGCGCGGGCTGACCAACGTGTCGACGCTGACCGAGCATATGCTTCCCTTTCAGGGCAAACGCTATGTGCCTTTCCGCGAGGGGACGTTCCGCACCCGCCCCGTAGACGTATGGGTGGACGCGGGCAACAACGATATGTTCGGCAACCTTAAAAGCGGGCGTCTGTGCATGGCGGGCATTTACCGCTGCGACGAAAAGCGGCGCGAGCTGCTCTACGATTACGCCTTCCTGTTCAGCCTCGCGGAGGGGCTGGACGGGCGCGACCCTGAAAAGATGGGCATCCTCTACGCCCTCGAAGAGGTCGCCGTCAACTTTTCGGCGGATATGCCGCGGCAAAAGACGGAGCGACTCCTGCGCGTGCTGAAACCGCACCTTCTTCGCCGCGGGCCGTCGCGTCCGTCGCTCACCTTCTTTGCGGTGGGGCATTCCCATCTCGACCTCGCGTGGCTGTGGCCGCTGCGCGAAACGCGCAGGAAGGCGGGCAGAACCTTCTCCACCGCGCTCGCCAACCTGAAACTGTATCCGGAATATGTGTACGGGGCGAGCCAGCCGCAGCAGTTCGAATGGGTCAAAGAGGACTATCCCGCCCTGTACGAAAAGATCGGGGCGGCCGTCGCGGGCGGGCGCTTCGAAGTGCAGGGCGGCATGTGGGTGGAGGCAGACACCAACGTCACCGGCGGAGAATCGCTCATCCGTCAGTTCTATTACGGCAAAAAATTCTGGAAAGAGGAGTTCGGCAAAGAAGTCAACACCCTCTGGCTGCCCGACGTGTTCGGTTTTTCGGGCGCGCTCCCGCAGATCATCCGCGGCTGCGGCTGCGAAAACTTCCTCACCATCAAATTGAGCTGGAACATGGTCAACGCCTTCCCGTTCCACTCCTTCCGCTGGAAGGGGATCGACGGCAGCGAGGTGCTCGTGCATATGCCGCCGGAAGGGACGTACAATTCTTCCGCCGCGCCCGACAAGATCATCGAGGCGGGCGGAAATTACGCCGAGCGCGGCATCTCCGCAAACGCGATGCTGCTGTACGGCGTGGGCGACGGCGGCGCGGGGCCGGGGCGCGAATTTCTCGAATTCGTGCGCCGCGAAAAGGACATAAGCGGCATGCCGCGGGTAAAGAGCGCCACGTCCGCCGAATTTTTCGCCGCCCTCGCGAAGGAACGGGAAAAACTGCCCGAATACCGCGGGGAGATGTACCTCGAACGCCATCAGGGAACGTACACCTCGCAGGCGGAAAACAAGCGGTGCAACCGCCTCGCGGAAAACAGGCTCGCCGAACTGGAATTTGTCTGCGCGCTCAAAGGCGATAGCGGCGTCTATGAGAGGGGGCTTGACGATATCTGGAAAGAAGTGCTGCTCTATCAGTTCCACGACGTCCTGCCCGGTTCCTCCATCCGCAGGGTATACGAGGAGACGGGCGCCCGCTACCGCGCCATCCTCGCCCGCATCGGGGAGGAAACGGCGCGCGTGCTCGGCGGCGGAGAAAAGAAGTGCGCGCTGAACGCTACCTCCTTCTCCCGCGGCGAATACCTGAAATGCGGCGATGCCTGGTACAGGGCGGAGGCGAAGCCGTGGTCGCTGACCGCGCTCGTCCCCGCAAAGGGGAAGGGCAGCTGCCGCGCGCGGGGGCTGCGCATCGAAAACGGCCTCATTCTCGCCGAGTTTTCCGAAACGGGCGAACTTACCCGCCTCTTCGACAAAGAGAACGGGCGCGAGGCGATGTGCGGCGGCAACACCTTCCGCCTGTACGACGACAGCTTCGACGCATGGGATACCTACGTCGGGTATCCGGGTTCGGATGCGCAGACGCTCCGCGGCCGCCGCGTCGGGTATATCAGCGAGGGCTTTCGCGCCGGCATCGTGTTCGAGTATGCGTTCGGCGGTTCGCTGCTCCGCCAGACGGTCACTCTCCGCGAGGGCGACCGCGCCCTGTACTTCGGCAATCACATCTCGTGGCAGGAAACGAAAAAGATGCTGCGCGTCGATTTCCGCCCGAACGTTGTCGCCGAAGAGGCGACGTTCGATATCCAGTTCGGCAGTCTGAAACGCAGCATGAAGGAAAACAATTCGCACGAATGGGCGCAGTACGAGGTCTGCGCGCACAAGTGGGCGGATATCTCCGGGCGCGGGTACGGCGTCGCGCTGCTCAACGACTGCAAGTACGGTTACCGCGCCAAAAACGGCGTGCTGTCGATGAACGTGCTGCGCAGCCAGATGTACCCCTGCGCCGGCCAGGACAAGGGGGAGCACGACTTCGCCTATGCCCTGCTCCCGCACGCGGGGGATGCGTATGCGGGCGGCGTCGCGAAGGCGGCGTACGCGCTGAACAGGCCGCTGCGCGTCGTCGGCGGGGAAGAGACGCCCTCCCTCGTCGCCACGGACTGCGAACACGCCGTCGTGGAAACGGTCAAGCCCGCCTATGACGGAAAGGGCATCGTCGTGCGCGTGTACAACGATCTGCCCGAAGAGATACGGGCGCGCGTCGCCTGCGGCGGCAGGCAATGCCGCGCGGCGGATATGCTGGAAAACGCGGGCGAGGTACTGCCCGACGCGCCCCTTGCCTTCCGCCCCTTCGAGATTAAAACGCTGCGTTTTCTGTGATTTTACGGCTTTCCCCGCATAAAGAGGATAATGCAGGAATAAGAGGTAAAAAGTTACGCATACTTTTCCCGACGACAAGCCGCGGCAAAGGCGGCGGAAGGGAGGAAAGCAATGAAAGCAACGGGAATCGTAAGGAGGATAGACGAACTCGGCAGGGTGGTGATCCCGAAGGAGATCCGCCGCACCCTGCGCATCAAGGACGGCGACCCGCTGGAAATTTTCACGGACAGGGACGAGCTCATGCTCAAAAAGTATTCGCCGATGGCGACGCTGGAAAAGTTTTCGGAGGGCACGACCAAATCGCTGAGCGATTTGAGCGGCTGCACGGCGGTCATCTGCGATACGGACGAAGTGCTGTACGCCTCCGGCGGGGAGCGCAGGGAGTTCACGCGCAGGCAGATCTCCGAGCGGCTCGAACAGGTGCTGCGCGACCGCCGCAGCTATATCGCGAACCTTGCCGAAGGCGGAGACATCGTCCCCCTCACCGAGGGCGAAAACGTGCGCGTCACCGCGCAGATCATCGTGCCCATCGTTTCGGGCGGAGACTGCCTCGGCGCGGTCTCCCTGCTCACGACGGAAGAGGGCGCGCGCATGGAGAGCGGCGCGGTCAATCTCTGCCGCCTCACCGCGGAGATCCTCGCCAACCAGTTCGAATGAAGCGGTGCGGGGTTTCCCCGCCTACATATGAAGAAGCAGAGCTTTCTCAAGGGCGCGGTCATCATATCCGCGGGCGGCATCGCGGCAAAGATACTCGGCGCGTTTTACCGCATTCCGCTGTCGAACCTGCTCGGCGGGCAGGGCATGGGGGTGTACCAGATGGTATACCCCTTATATTGCCTCCTGCTCACCCTCTCGGCGACGGGCATCCCCGCGGGGCTTGCGCGCATCGTCTCCCGCCGCGCGGCAGACGGGCAAGAGGTGCGCGGCGTGCTGTTTTCGGCGCTTTCCCTGTTCTGCGCGGTGGGCGCGGCGGGCAGCCTCGTCATGTTCCTCGCCGCGCCCTTGTTCGCGGCGGCGCAGGGCGAACCGGCGGCGGCATCGGCGTACCGCGCGCTCGCGCCGTCCGTCTTTTTCGTGTCGGCGATCTCCTGTGTGCGCGGCTGGTTCCAGGGCCGCAGCAACTTTCTGCCCACGGCGCTCTCCGAAGTGCTCGAACAGCTCGTAAAGGTGGGGCTGGGGCTTTCGCTCCCCGCCCTCTTTCCCGCCCGCGCCGTGCAGATGTCGCTCCTCGCCGTCACGGCGAGCGAATTTGCCGCCTGCGCATGGATGCTCCTGCAATGCAGGCAGCGCCGCCCGCTCTACCGCGAAAGGGCGGGGCGCGTCTCTCCCCCGCAGCTTCTGCGGGTGACGGTGCCCGTGGCGGTGGCGGCGGGCGTTCTGCCTCTCTCGAACATCATAGAGAGCATCCTCATCGTGCGCATCGTGGGCAGCTATGCGGCGAACGCCACCGCGCTCTACGGCCTGTACGCGGGCAGCGCGGTCACGCTCATCAATCTGCCCGTATCCGTCTGCTACGGCATCGCGGCGGCGATCGTGCCCTCCGTATCCGCGGCGCAGGTCACGGGCGGCGCTGCGGCCGCGGAGCGCCGCGCACTGCCGGCCGCGAAATACACGCTGTTTATCGCACTGCCCTCGGCGGCGTTCCTGTTCGCGTTCGCGGGGCAGACAGCCCGCTTTTTATACCCCTCCGTCGCGGGGGAAGAAGGGGAGATGCTCGCCGCCCTCGTCCGCGCCCTTGCGGGCGGCGCGGCGCTGCTGTCGCTGGTGCAGACCTTTTCCGCCGTGCTCACCGGCAGGGGAAAGCCGAAGGTCGCGGCGCTGTCCATGACGGCGGCGTGCGCGGTAAAGCTCGCGCTGGAAGCGCTGCTGCTGCGCGATGCGCAAATTTCCGTTCTGGGCGCGGCTTATGCCTCTTTGGGGTGTTATTTTGTTGCGCTTCTCGTCAATTTGTTATATAGTATAAGGGAAGCAAAAAACCGCCTTCGCTTTCTGCGGCACGCCGCGGGGTTCTCCCTCGCCGCCGCGGGCTGCGTATGTGCGGCGCTCCCCGCGGCGCGCGTGCACGTTCTGCTCGCTCTCGCCGTCTCGGCGGCGGTGTATCTCGCCGTCACCTTTCTCGGCGGCGCGTTTTCCGCGCGGGAGCTCGATCTCTTCCGGAGGAAAAAACATGATCCATATCATAGGCTTGGGGTGTGACCCCGCAGACCTCTCCGCCGCGGCGGAACGCGTGCTCCGCAGCGGCGTGCGCGTCATTCTGCGCACGGGCACAGGCGCCCCCGCGGAGGGCGTGCGCGCGCTCGGCATCCCCTTTGAAACGCTCGACGCGCTCTATGCGTCCTGCCGCAGTTTCGATGCGCTGAACAAAAAACTCGCCGCCGCAGTGCTCTCCGCCGCAAAGGAGGGCGACGTCGCCTACTGCGTGGACGGGAGCGTGACGGACGACGTCTCCGCGCAGCACGTCCTGCGCCGCGCGAAGGGCGCGCGCGTGTATGCGGGCGTGTCCAAAGCGGACGCCGCCTTTGCGGCGGCGCGCGTGCCCGCGGTGGGCAGGTCGGCGTTTTCCGCCTATTCCCTCCCCGAAGGCCGCCCCGCCCTCCCGCTGTGCGTGTACGACGTCGACTGCGACCTCATCGCCGGCGACGTGAAGCTGCGCCTCTGCGAGCTGTACGGCGACGAGGCGGACGCCTTCTTCGTGCAGGGCGGCAGGGCAAAAAGGATAAAGCTGTACGAGGCAGACAGGCAGGGTACATACGACGCGTGGAGCGCCGTCGTCGTCGGCGGGATCCCGCTCCTCAAGCGCACGCGCTTCGGCTATGAAGACCTCGTCGCGATCCTGCGCCTTCTCCGCGCGCCCGGCGGCTGCCCGTGGGACAGGGCGCAGACGCACGAGAGCATCCGCGCGAACATGATCGAAGAGGCGTACGAGCTCGTCGACGCCGTCGACAGCAAAGACGATTCCAAGATCCTCGAAGAGGCGGGCGACGTGCTCATGCAGGGCGCCTTCCACTCCGTCATCGCCGAAGAGCGCGGCGCGTTCACCCCCGAAGACGTGCTTTCCGCCGTCTGCGAAAAGCTCATCTTCCGCCATTCGCACATCTTCGGCAAGGATAAGGCGGAGAACGAGGCGGGCGCGCTCTCCGTATGGGAGAAGAACAAGCGGGAAGAGAAGGGGCAGAAGACCGCTTCCGACACCGTGAAAGACGTCCCCGCGGCATTCCCCGCCGTCATGCGGGCGCAGAAGACGGCAAAGCGCGCGGCAAAGTTCGGCTACGACTTCAAAGACGCCGCCGAGGCGGGGGAAAAAGTGAAAGAGGAGCTCGCCGAACTTCTGTCCGCGGTAAAGGAAGGGGACAAGGCGCACATAAGCGAAGAGGCGGGGGATCTGCTCTTTTCCGCCGTCAACGTCGCCCGTCTCGCGGGCGCGGACGGGGAGATGAGCCTCAAAGAGAGCACGGACAAGTTCGTCCGCCGCTTCTGCGAAACGGAGGAACTCATCCTCGCAGACGGCAAAAAGATGGAAGAGCTGGACGCGGAAACGCTCTGGAAGTATTACGAAGAGGCAAAAAAGCGGAATGGCTGAGATCGGGCAGAGCATAAAAATCGGGGATACGTTGCTGCCGAACAACGTCCTGTTGGCGCCGCTCGCGGGATATACCGACTTTGCCTTCCGCAAACTGTGCTATTCTTTCGGCGCGGGGCTGTGTTTTACGGAGATGGTCTCTGCAAAGGGGCTCATGTACAACAGCGAGGCGACGAAGCGGCTTCTGCACCTCGCGCCCGAAGAGGAAGGGCGCACGGCGGTGCAGCTGTTCGGCGGCGACCCCGCCGTCATGCGCGCCGCCTGCGAGAGCGAACACCTCGCCCCTTTCCGCATCGTCGATATCAATATGGGCTGCCCCGTGCCGAAGGTGTACAAGAACGGCGAAGGGAGCGCGCTGCTCGCCGATCTGCCGCAGGCGGAGCGCATCATTTCCGCCTGCAAAAAGAGCGGGAAGACGGTCACCGTCAAATTCCGCATCGGGCTGGATAAAAACAGCATCGTCGCGGCGGAATTTGCCGGAATGTGCGAGGGCGCAGGCGCGGACATGATCACCGTGCACGGCCGTACGCGGGATATGTACTATGCGGGAGAACCGGACTATGCGCAGATCGCCGCGGCGAAGGAGGCGGTGAACATACCCGTCATCGCCAACGGCGGCGTCTTTTCCCGCGCCGACGCGGAAAAACTGCTCCGCGAAACGGGCGCCGACGGCGTCATGGTCGCCCGCGCGGCGC
>DXFD01000097.1 GCA_019114625.1 Candidatus Borkfalkia faecigallinarum
CGCGCGGGAGGAGGCGCGGCGGCAGCTGCAGGCGATGAAGGACGCGGGGCTGTCGGCGGCCGACGTGCACGCGCTCGTCGGCGAAGTGTTCGGCGAAGAACCAGAGAACGGAACGCGGGGCGGGACATCCGGCCCCGAAGGAGGAACGATATGATCACCGTCGAAGATCTGCGGAAATCGTACGGGAAGAAGGAAGTGCTCGGCGGCATCTCGATGGAGGTGCCGGCGGAAAGCATCCTCGGGCTGGTCGGCATCAACGGCGCGGGCAAGTCGACGCTGCTGCGGCTGCTGGCGGGGGTGCTGCGCGCGGACGCGGGCAGCATCCGCTTTGACGGGGAGGAGATCTTTGAAAACGCCCGCAAGAAGCGGGAGATCTTCCTGCTGCCCGACGAGCCCTACTACACCGCCAACACGACGGCGGAAAAGCTGCTCGAACTGTACTCCGCCTTCTATCCCCTCGATCTCGCCCGGTACGAGGAATATGAAGACAAATTTAAACTGGCGCGCAAGTCGCCCGTGCGCACCTTCTCCAAGGGGATGAAGCGGCAGCTGTTCGTGGCGATCGCCCTCGCCTGCCGCCCGCGATACCTGCTGCTGGACGAGGCGTTCGACGGGCTGGACCCGCTGGCGCGGCTGGAATTCAAGCGCGGCCTCATCCGCCTGCAGGAAGAGGCGGGCAGCACGGTGGTCATCTCCTCCCACTCCCTGCGCGAGCTGGAGGACATCTGCTCCGAGTTCGCCCTGCTGGACGGCGGGACGGTCGCCGCGGCGGGCGACATCCGCGGCACGCTGGACAGCGTACACAAATTCCAGGTCGCGCTCGGCCGCGAACCGCGGCGGGAGGACTTCCCCTTCGAGCTGCTCTCCTTTGAAACGGAGGGGCGGGTGGCGCGCTTCGTCGCGCGCGGCGACCGCGAGGAGATCGTGCGCGCCATCGAGGCGCTCTCTCCGCTGTTCGTCGAGGAAGTCGCCGTCGATCTGGAAGAGCTGTTCCTGTGCGAAGTCAAGGCGAGGGGGTACCTGCAATGAAAAAAGCGATCTTGTATGAGTTGAAGCGCAACCTGCTTCCGCTGTGCATCTTCACCGCCCTGGCGACGGCGATCTTCGTCGTCTTCGCGCTGACCACCGACTTCGTTTCGGGATTCAGCTCCGACATGAACGGCGACCCGCTCGGGCGGACGCCGATCAACCCCCTCGTCGAGGTCCCGGGCTTCACTTTGGGTCTGCTCTGCGTGGCGGTGCCGGTGATGCAGTTTGCCTACCGTATGAACAAGCGCAGCGCCGACCTGTGGTACGCGCTGCCCATCCGCCGCGATGTACTCACGCTCGTGCGGGTGCTGGGCGGGCTCATCCTCGTGCTCGTCCCCTACACCGTCTCTTACTGGGCGGGCTTCGCCGTCATCGCGGCGAGCGAGAATCTGTTTGAACTGGGGCAGTACGGCATTCTGTTCGCGGCATCCCTGCCCGTCGGCATCGGGCTGTTCGGCGTCAACGCCTTCCTGTTCACCCGCGCCAACACCCTGTTCGACGGCATCGTGTTCCTGCTCGCGTGGGCGATCCTGCCCACACTGCCCTTCTGTTGGCTGGATTCCGCCGCCAACCTCGGCCGCTTCTTCCGCGACGGCATCTACTGGTTCTCGCCCGCCAACTACTCCACCTTCTCCCCCCTCGTCTGGCTGTTCGTGCAGTTCGCCGGCCGCATCTGCGGGACGGCCGGCACTTTGGCGGAAGCGCCCTTTATCTACGCGCTGGGCGCGGTCTATGCGGCGGCGGCATATTGCGGGCTGTTCTTCACGGCGCGGCGGCACCGCGCGGAGGACGTCGCGCAGGTGTCGGACAGCTGGTTCGGCTACCGCGTGCTCATCCCCGCCTTCATGGCGCTGCTCCTCGCTCTCGACTACCCCGCCGACGACCCGATCGGCATCTACGCCACCGCCTACGCGGTCACGCTGGCGGTCGGGACGATCGCCTACTTCGTCTACCGCCGCTCCTTCCGCCTCAAGCTCGCGGATATCCTCTGCATCGTCGGCGCGCTCGCGCTGGGCACGGGGATCGGCCTGCTGGGCACGCAGGTGCTCGGCCCGTACTTTGCCGAGCTGTACAGCCCCCTCCGCGACGCGGCGGCGCTCCTGCCGCAGGCGCTCTCCATCCTTTGACCACTCCGTTTCCATCGATAAGACCGAAAGAAGCGCCCGCAAGGCAAAGCCTTGCGGGCGCTTCTTTTATACGCCTTGCAGGCGCTTCTTTTCCGAACGGTCTTACTTGCGGAACAGGGCGAGGATGCGCTCCGCCGCTTCCTCCGTCGCCTCTTCGCTCGCGAAGGCGGTGAGGCGGAAGAAGCCTTCGCCATTCTTGCCGAAGCCGCTGCCCGGCGTGCCGACGACGTTCGCCTCCTCCAACAGATAGTCGAAGAACTTCCAGCTGTCCGTAAAACCGGGACATTCCAGCCAGAGATAGGGCGAATTTTTGCCGCCCGTGTAGAAGACGCCCAGCTTGTCGAGGCAGGCGGCGAGCCGCTGCGCGTTGCGGCGGTAGACGGCGAGGTTGGCCTCGATCTGCTTTCTGCCTTCTTCGGTGAACACCGCCTCCGCGCCCCGCTGCACGATGTAGGAGACGCCGTTGAACTTGGTCGTCTGGCGGCGCAGCCAAAGTTTGTTGCAGTGCACGCCGCCGCGCACCAGCGCGTGCGGCACCACCGTGTACCCGCAGCGGGTGCCCGTGAAGCCCGCCGTCTTGGACAGGGAACAGAACTCGATGGCGCAGCCCTCGGCGCCCTTCGTCTCGAAGATGCTGCGCGCCAGCCCTTCGCCCGCGACGAACCGCTCGTACGCGGCGTCATAGAGGATGATCGCGCCGCGCGCGTTGGCGTAGTCGACCCACGCCTGCAGCTGTTCGACCGAATACGCCGCGCCCGTCGGGTTGTTGGGGGAGCAGATATAGATGATGTCCGCCTCCGTCCCCTCGTCGGGCATGGGCAAAAATCCGTTCGCGCGCGTGGCGTCCGCAAAGAGGATGCGCCGCCCCGCCATGACGTTGGTATCCACATACACGGGGTACACGGGGTCGGGGACGAGCACGGTGTTGTCCACGTCGAACAGGTCGAGGACGTTGCCCACGTCGCTCTTGGCGCCGTCGGAAATGAAGATCTCGTCCGCGGCGAGCGCGATGCCGCGCGCCGCATAGTCGGCGCGGATCGCCTCGCGCAGGAAATCGTACCCCTGCTCGGGGCCGTAGCCGCGGAAGGTCTCCTTGCGGCCCATCTCCGCGACCGCCTTCTCCATCGCCGCGACGACGGCGGGCGCGAGGGGCAGCGTGACGTCGCCGATGCCCATGCGCAGCACCTTTTTGTCCGGATGCGCCGCCGTATAGGCGTTCACGCGGTGCGCGATGTCCGAAAAGAGATAGCTCTCCTTCAATTTCTGATAATTCGCATTCAATTTCATGATGATCTCTCCCAAGTGCGCGGGCAGCCCCGCGTTATTTTCTGTTGCTCTTGCCGCGCCGCAGCGCAGCCGCGGATCTTTCACAGCACGTCCGCAGATTTTTTACCGCGCCGCCGCGGATCTTTTGCCGCTCAGTCGCGCAGCAGCGGATTTCTCGCCGCCGCGCGCACGCGCGCCGCCCGCACGAACGCGCGGAAGAGCGGATGCGCCGCGTTGGGGCGGGACTTAAATTCGGGATGGAACTGCACGCCCACATAGAAGGGGTGCGCGGGCAGCTCGACCGCCTCGACCAGTCGGCCGTCCGGCGAGGTGCCGCCGATGCGCATCCCCGCCCGCTCGAAGGCCTCGCGGTAGTCGTTGTTGAACTCGAAACGGTGGCGGTGCCGCTCGGAGATGTCCGTGCGGCCGTACGCCGCCGCGAGCACGCTCCCCGCCGCGATGCGGCAGGGATAGGCGCCGAGGCGCATGGTGCCGCCCTTCCTGACACCGCGCTGGTCGGGCATGATGTCGATGACCGAATGCGCCCCGTCGGGCGAAAACTCGGAGGAATCGGCGTCCGCATAGCCGAGCACGCTGCGGGCGAACTCGATGACGGCGACCTGCATCCCGAGGCAGATGCCGAGGTACGGGACCCCGTTCTCGCGCGCGTACTTTGCCGCCGCGACCTTCCCCTCGACGCCGCGCCCGCCGAAGCCGCCCGGCACGAGGATGCCGTCCACCCCCTCGAGGATGCGGGCGGCGTTGTCCGCGGTCAGCACTTCGCTGTCCACCCACTCGATGTCGATCTTGACGGCGTTCTCGAACCCCGCGTGGGTGAGCGCCTCCGCGACGGAGAGGTAGGCGTCGTGCAGCTGCACGTACTTGCCGACCAGGGCGATGCGCACGCTCTCCTCGCAGCGGCGCGCGCGGCCGAGCATCGCCTCCCAATCGGACAGGTCGATCTCCCCCGCGGGCAGGCCGAGGATACGGCAGACGGTGGCGGAAAGTCCTTCCTTTTCGAGCATGACGGGCGCCTCGTACAAGAGGGGCATGGTGCGGTTTTCGATGACACAATCCTCCCCCACGTTGCAGAACATGGCGATCTTTTTGCGGATCTCGTCGGGGAGGGGCGCGTCCACGCGGGCGACGATGACGTCGGGCGCGATGCCCATGCCCTGCAGCTCCTTGACCGAATGCTGGGTGGGCTTGGACTTGAACTCGCAGGAGCCGGAGATGTACGGCACGAGGGTGACGTTGATAAAGCAGC
>DXFD01000098.1 GCA_019114625.1 Candidatus Borkfalkia faecigallinarum
CGGCGTAGATGTCGGGGTCGGAGGTGCGCATATGTTCGTCCACGACGACGGCGCCCTTCCTGCCGAGGGTCAGCCCCGCCGCCGCGGCGAGGGAGGTCTCGGGCAGGACGCCGATCGCGAGCATGGCGAAGTCCGCCGTGACGGGAGACGCGTTTTCGATCTGCGCCGTGACCGCATCCCCCGCCTGCCGCAGGTCGGTCACCTTGCTGTTAAGGCGCAGGTCGATGCCCTTGCCGAGCAGCTGCGCGCGCAGGATGCATGCCATGTCGTAGTCGAAGGGAAGCATGACCTGGTCCTCCATCTGCACGAGGGTGACGCGCACCCCGCGCTCGGCGAGGTTCTCCGCCGTCTCGATGCCGATGAACCCGCCGCCGACGACGAGGGCGCGCGCGGGCGACGCCGCGCGCAGAAAGTCGTCCAGGCGGAAGGTGTCCTCCATCGTGCGCAGGGTGAAGATGCGGTCCCCCTCCCCGACAAAGGCAGGGCGGATGGCCGCCGCGCCCGGCGCATAGACGAGCTTGTCGTAACTCTCCCAATATTCGCGGCCGCCCTCCGCCTCGCGCACGCGCACCTTCTTTTCCGCGCGCGCGATCTCGACGACCTCGCTGCGGACGCGCACGTCCACGTTGAAGCGGCGGCGGAAACTTTCCGGCGTCTGCAGCGTGAGTTTGGCGCGGTCGCGGATGACCCCGCCGATGTAGTACGGCAGCCCGCAGTTCGCATAGGAAACATAGCCGCCCCGCTCGAACACGACGATCTCCGCGCTCTCATCCAGGCGGCGCAACCGCGCCGCCGCCGTGGCGCCGCCCGCGACGCCGCCGACGATCACAACTTTCATGGCACTCCCCTTTCGGCGCCTTGCGCGCGTTTCTGTCACGCATAGTACTCTGCATCTTTGCAAAATACGCCGTTTGACGGCGGTTTGCGGACAAGATCGGCAAAAATCCGCACTTTTCGGCAAAGCGAACGGCGGAACAAGGCGCCCTCTTTTTTCTTTTTAGTATATACCCGCGCGGGCGATTTGTCAAGGGCGGAATGCGAGCGGAAAACGGCGGCGGAAGCCATGCGGGCGAGCGGCTGGCGCCATGCGGGCAAGCGGCGGAAGCCATGCGGGCGAGCGGCGGACGGCCCTCCCCCCCCCCGCCGAACGGGCACAAAGGGCGGGAC
The DNA here is from genome assembly GCA_019114625.1 of Candidatus Borkfalkia faecigallinarum. Classification (GTDB taxonomy): domain Bacteria; phylum Bacillota; class Clostridia; order Christensenellales; family Borkfalkiaceae; genus Borkfalkia; species Borkfalkia faecigallinarum. Next base: position 1,168 of record DXFD01000098.1, read on the forward strand.
GTCAGTTCTTTTTGCTCTTGGGACGGAAGAAGAGCGCCGCCAGAAAGGCGAACACGACCGCCGCCGTGATGCCCGCGCTCGCCGCGGAGAGCGCGCCCGTAAACGCGCCGAACAGCCCGCTCTCCGCGCCGCGCATGGCACCGCGGGCAAGCAGGTAGCCGAACCCGCAGATGGGCACCGTCGCCCCCGCGCCCGCAAAATCGACCAGATAGCGGTACACGCCCAGGCCTTCGAGGATCACGCCCGCGAGCAGGAAGATGACGAGGATCTTGCCCGACGTGAGTTTGGTAAAGTTGATGATGACCTGCGCGACCGCGCAGATGGCGCCGCCCACGGCAAACGCCTTCCCGAACATGAACAGGACGGACAGATAGTGGCCGATCATGCTCCCCTCCCCCGCGCGTCCGCCTCGATCGCCACCGCGTGCGCGATGCAGGGGATGGTGTCCCCCTGCCCCGACGTGACGGTGGAAAGGAGGGCGCCCGTCGCCGCGAACAGGACGCGCCGGATGCCGCCGCCGCGGCGCAGCTTGGCAAGGATGTAGGCGTTGAGCACCGCGGCGCTGCAGCCCGCGCCGCTGCCGCCCTGGAACTCGTCCTCCGCCGGGGCGTAGACCACCTCGCCGCAGTCGACGTGGTTGGCGGAGATGTCCGCCCCGCGCTCGGCGAGCAGGTCCTCGACCAAGCGGCTACCCAGCGCGCCGAGGTCGCCCGTCAGGATGAGGTCGTAATAGTCGGGCGCGCGGCCCGTGTCGCGCAGGTGCGCCAGGATGGTGTCCGCCGCGGCGGGCGCCATCGCCGCGCCCATGTTGTTGACGTCGGAGACGCCGAAGTCGATCACCTTCCCGACGGTGCCGCAGGTGAGCGACGGCCCCTCCCCCGTGCGCGCGATCACGGCGCTGCCCGCGCCCGTGACCGTCCACTGCGACTGCGGCGGGCGGGTGTTGCCCAGCTCGAGCGGGTAGCGGTACTGCCGCTCCGCCGAGGCGAAGTGGCTGCCCGTCGCCGCGACGACGCGGCCTGCATACCCGCCGTCCGTGAGGACGCCGCCCAGCAGAAGCGCCTCGCTCATCGTCGAGCAGGCGCTGTAGATGCCGAGGAAGGGCAGCCCCGTCTCGCGCGCGGCAAACCCCGCCGAGACGATCTGGTTGAGCAGGTCGCCCGAAAGCACGGCGTCCACGCCGCCCGGCGGCAGGCCCGCCTTCTCGATGCTCTTTTCCACCGCCCAAAGCAGCATCTTGCGCTCGGCGCGCTCGAACGTGCTTTCGCCGAACATGTCGTCCGTGAGCGCCAGATCGACGTACTCCCCGAGCACGCCCGCGCACTCCTTCGGCCCGGCGACCGCCGCCGACGCGACGATCTTCGGGCGGTTTTCAAAAAATACCGTCTGTCCCTGCTGCATATCCCCCTCCCGCCGACGCCCGCAAAGCGGCGCGAACTTCTCTTCCCGCGGCGCTGCGGAACGCGCCGCCCCTGCGCCTTGCGGCGCGAACTTCTCTCCCCTGCGGCGCTGCGGAACGCGCCGCCTCTGCGCCTTGCGGCGCGAACTTCCCCGCAAGATGTCTGCCCATAGTGTTTGCGATGCGGCGCCCTTTTATCCGCCCGCGAAGGGTGTTATTCGAACGGGCGCGCGCCGCTCTACGAAGCGTAGACCGGGAATGCGCGCAAAAGGCTTGCCAAAGCGCCGCCGCTCCGCTATAATCATGGCGAACAAACCGAAAGGAGGGAAAAACCGTGACACTCGGAGAACGGCTCGCGCTCCTGCGCCGGCACAGCGGCCTGCGGCAGGTCGACCTTGCCGAAAAATTGTATGTTTCGCCCAAGACGATCAGCAAGTGGGAAAACGGGTACGGCCTGCCCGATATCCGGATGCTGCCGCAGCTGGCCTCGATCTTCGGCACGAGCACCGACTTTTTGCTTTCGGGCGACGCGGAGACCGAGCGGCAATACGCCGCCAAAGCCGCCGCGCAGCCCGCGCCGGAGGAACAGGCGCCGCCCGCCAAAGGGATCTTCCGCCTGCACTACCGCAGCGTTTTGCAACATCGGCTGACCGTGCCGATCGTCCTTTGCAACGCCGCGATGCTCGCGCTCGCCCTGTTCGCGTCGCCGCTCGCCGCCCGCAACGCCTCTGCGGAGGGAGGACTTTTGTATTATTCCGCGCTCCGCTTTCTGTTCCGCGCGCTGTGCGACGGCTCGCCCGCGGGCGCGGCGCAGGCAGGCGCGGCGGCGATCGGCACGATTTGGGCCGTCCTCTTTCCGCTGTTCGCCGCGCTGTGCCTGCTTTGCCTCGTCCGCGCCGTGCAGGGAAAGGACGGCGGCGGCGTCTTGATCGCGTCCTGCCAGTTCGGCATCGCCTTTGCCATCCTGACGGCGGCGGCCGTATCCGCGCTGTGCATCAATTTTTCCGCGGGGGAAGTCTGCCTGTATCCGCATTGGACCGCGGCCGTCCTCGCCTTTGCGGCCTTTGCGCACCTGTTCTGCCACATCCTCGTCGCCAAATACGGGCAGCCCGTCCGCCTCTTGGCGCTCTGCTCCGCCGCCCTCGCGCTCCTGCTCGCGCTCGGCTCCGCCCTCGGCTGCGTCCTCCCCCTCGCCGTCGTGCCGACCCGCTTGGACGCGGATTCGATCGAAGCGGCCGAATGGGTCGTCCGGGAGACGGAGGACGACGAGCTGGCCGGGGCGGACGAATACGCCCTTCACTCCCGCCTCGTCGTGCGCGCCAACGTGAAGCTGACCGAGCTCTCCATGGTCAGTCTGACCTACCGCCGCACGGCCGCGAGCGGCGAGAGCGCGGCGGACGACGCCTATAACATGATCGTGACATCGCATCGGGAAACGGTCCGCCGCGACGGCGCTTACGACAACGTCTTTTCCGTCAAACTCTATCTGCCCAAAGGCGAGGAGGAAACGCTCTCCGACTTTGTCTATACCTTTACGGTCCCGTCCGACCCCTCGCAGTCCGTCCATACGATACGGGGGCTGCCCGCGGCATAAAGCCGCCGCGCCCGGGCGCGGCGGAACGGGGCCCGCACATGAAACGGAGCTCGCACACGGAACGGGGCGGGGGCGCGGCGGTCCGCCGCGCCCCGACGCAGCCGCGCCGCCCGCAAAATGCGCTTCCTCTCAAAAAAAATGTCGCCCGCAAAATGCGCGCGAAAAAGCAAACGGAAAAAGCCGCCCGTCGGGCGGCTTTTGAAACGATCGGGGGAGGATCAGGCGTCCTCTTCCGCGTCAAACAGTTTGAAAAATTCGCGGACGGCGAAGGAGGGCGTGCGATCCTTGGGGAAGGCAATGCCGACCGCGCGGGCGGGGAGCATCGGCTCGGTGCGGATCTCGAAGAGGGAGCCCTCCTTGAGCTCGCGGCGGACGTATTCGCGGGGGATGCAGGCGATGCCCACCCCGTTTTTGGCGAGCTGCAGCATGAGCTCGAGGCTGCCGCACTCGATCTCCGGGTGCAGGTGCACGCCGATGGAATGGGAGAAGTTGATGATCGCCTTGCGGGTGACCGTGTTGGCGTCCAGCATGAGCAGCGGATAGTCGTGCATGGATTTGAGGGGCTGCACGCTCTCGGCGAGCGTCTTATAGTTGGCGTTCGCCACGAAGATGTCGTGCAGCGGCATGACCACGCTCGAGAGGACAAAGTCCTTGTCTTCGACGGGCAGGTTCAAAAAGGCGATGTCGCACTTGTTGTTTTTGAGCAGTTCGAGCGCCTCCGTCGTGATGCAGTTGATGAGGCTGAGGCGGACGTCCGGATACTTTTCGTGGTACTTGGCGAGCTTGTCGATCAATACATAGGAAAAGATGGTGTCCGACGCGCTGACGCGGATGGTGCCCGTCGCGGTCGTGTTGATCTCTTTGAGCTTGTTTTCCGCCTCGTCCAGCTCGCGCAGCGCCTTTTCCACGATGTCGAAGATCTGCTTGCCGCCCTGCTCGGACAGCTCCATGCCGCGGTGGGTGCGGTTGAACAGGGAACAGCCCAGCTGCCCCTCCAGCTGCTTGATCGCCTGCGAGACCGCCGGCTGGCTGATAAACAGTTCGTCCGCCGCCCGCGTGAGGCTGCCGCACTTGGCGACCGTATAAAACACCCGGTACAGTTCTAAATTGACCATTCGTCCTCCCTCCTCTTTTGTTTCCGCTTTCGTTTCCGCTTTCGTTTCCGCCGCCCCCGCACGGGGCAGCGGACTTATTTGCCGACGCCCGGCTCGCTTGGCCGACGGCGCGCTCGCCTCCGCCCGATTTTTTGGCCGACGGCTGACTTTTTCCTTATTTGCCGACAGCGCACTCGGCCGCCGCTTATCTTATTTGCCGACGCAGAATTTGGCGAAGATCTCGTCCAGGATGCGCTCGTTCGCCGTTTCACCCGTGATCTCACCCAGCGCCTCCCACGCCGCCTTGAGATGGACGCCCAAGAGGTCGAGCGGGACGGCGCCGCACAGTTCGCGCGCGCGGCGCACCTCGGCGAGGGCGCGGCGCAGGGCGGCGTAGTGCCGCTCTTCGATGACGAACTGCGCGTCGGCGACGTAGCCGTCCATGCTCATTTCCAGCATCTTTTCGCGCAGGGCGGGGATGTTTTCGCCCGTCTTGGCGGAGACGCGGATGTCCGCGGGGGGATCGAGCGCGGCGTCCGCGCCCAGATCGGTCTTGTTGTAGACGACCAGCCGCTTCTTCCCCTCCAGCGCGTTCCACACGGCGGCGTCCTCTTCCGAGAGCGGCTCGGAGGAGTCGAGGACGAACAGGACGAGATCCGCTCCCTCCGCGAGCGTCCTGGCACGGGCGATGCCGAAGTTTTCCACCTCGTCCGCGACGCTGCGGATGCCGGCGGTGTCGTACAGATTGAAGCGCACGCCGCCGATCTCGAGCGTCCCCTCCACCGCGTCGCGCGTGGTGCCGGCGACGGCGGAGACGATCGCCTTGTCCTGCCCGAGGAGGGCGTTGAGCAGGGAGCTTTTGCCCGTGTTCGGCCTGCCCGCGAGCACGACGTTCACCCCCTGCTTGATCTTTTTGCCGGTGCGATACTGCGACGCGAGGGCGGAGAGCGCCCCCTCGATCGCGCCGATGCGCTCGCCCGCGTCCGCGAGGTCGGTGTGCTCGATGTCCTCCTCGGGGAAGTCGATGTCCGCATCGATCCCGGCGAGCAGCTCGGTCAGCTCCGCCTGGCGCGCGCGGACGGCGGCGGTGAGGTGCTCGGTGTAGAGCAGGTAGCCCGCGCGCACTTCCGCCTCCGACTCGCCGTTGATCATGTCCGCCATCCCCTCGGCGGAGGCGAGGGAAAGTTTGCCGTTGAGAAAGGCGCGTTTGGTGAACTCACCGCGCTCGGCGAGGCGGCAGCCGAGGCCGAGGGCGCGGCGCAGGATGCCGCGCGCGATGCTCGCGCCGCCGTGGCAATGGAACTCGACGACGTCCTCGCCCGTGAAGCTGTGCGGGGCGCGGAAATAGACGCAAAGGCCGTAGTCGCGGAAGGAACCGCCGTCGATCTCGCCCGGGACCATGCGATAGGGCTCGAAGTCGCGGACGGCCGCATTCCCGGCGGGGCGGAACATCTTTTCCGCGACGGAGAGCGGGCTGTCCCCGCTCAGCCGCACGATGGCGACCCCGCCCTTCCCCGGCGGCGTGGCGACGGCGGCGATGTTTTCACTCTTCATTTCGGATACCTCTCGGAGCGGCTCCGCCCGTCCGGCTTCCCCGCACGCGGGCACGCTCCGCTCTCTTACAGTATAGCATACGCCGAAAAATTTGTCAAACCGAGCGGCTTTTTCCGCGCCGCAAAGCGGGCGCGGCGGGCAAAACAAGGCGGAAAAACGCGTCTGTGCGTTCATTCCGGCGGCGGGAAAGAGAAGCGTCGGCGCGTTCGAGCCGAACGGCGGGAAAGAGAAAGGCGGCGCGTTCGTGCGGGCGGCGGGAAAGAGAAAGGCGGCGCG
>DXFD01000099.1 GCA_019114625.1 Candidatus Borkfalkia faecigallinarum
TCCATCGTCATCGCGCCGGCCGTCACCCTGTCGGACAAAGAGTATCAGATGCTGCGCAGCGCGTCTTTGAAGATCATCACCGAGCTCGGCATCGAGGGCGGCTGCAACTGCCAGTTCGCGCTCAACCCCGATTCCTTCGAGTATTCGGTCATCGAAGTCAACCCGCGTGTCTCCCGTTCCTCGGCGCTCGCGTCTAAGGCGACCGGTTACCCGATCGCGAAGGTCGCGACCAAGATCGCCCTCGGCTACACGCTGGACGAGATCCGCAACGACGTCACGGGCAAGACGTACGCCTGCTTTGAGCCGACGATCGACTATGTCGTCGTCAAGCTGCCGAAGTGGCCGTTCGACAAATTCCTGTACGCCAAGCGCGAGCTGGGCACGCGCATGAAGGCGACGGGCGAGGTCATGTCCATCGGCACCTCCTTCGAGATGGCGATCATGAAGGCCGTGCGCGGCGCGGAGATCTCTCTGTCCTCCCTCAACCTCGACAAATATGAGGGGAAGGACCTGCGCGAGGAGCTGAAAAAGCTCTCCGACGAGCGCCTGTTCACCGTTTACGCGGCGCTCAAGGCGGATATTTCCGTCGACGAGATCTTCGAGATCACCAAGATCGACCGCTGGTTCCTCAATAAACTGAAAAACCTCGTCGAGTACGAGCGCCGCCTGCGTTCGGAAAAGCTGACGCGCGCCCTGTACGACGAGGGCAAGCGCCTCGGCTATCCCGACCACGAACTGGAAGCGCTTTCCGGGCAGAAGATCCCGTACCACCGCAAGGCGGTCTACAAGATGGTCGACACCTGCGCCGCCGAGTTTGCCGCGGAGACGCCGTACTTCTATTCGACGTACGACGAATATGCGCACGACGAGGCGACCCCGTTCATCAAGGAGAGCACCAAAAAGCGCATCATCGTCATCGGCTCCGGCCACATCCGCATCGGGCAGGGCATCGAATTTGACTACTCCTCGGTGCACTGCGTCTGGACGCTCAAAGAGCTCGGGTACGAAGTCATCATCATCAACAACAACCCCGAGACGGTCTCGACCGACTTCGACACGGCGGATCGGCTGTATTTTGAGCCGCTCACGCCCGAGGACGTGCAGAACGTCATCGATAAAGAAAAGCCGTACGGCGTCGTCATCACCTTCGGCGGCCAGACGGCGATCAAATTGTGCAATTATCTCGACAAGAAGGGGATCCGCATCCTCGGCACGTCGGCGGACAGCGTGGACATGGCGGAGGATCGCGAGCGCTTTGACGAATTGCTCGAGCGGTTCGGCATCAGCCGCCCGAAGGGGCTGACGGTCATGACCAAAGAGGAGGCGCTGCACGCCGCCGATACGCTCGGCTATCCCGTGCTGCTCCGTCCCTCCTACGTCATCGGCGGCCAGAACATGACGATCGCCTTTACCGAGAGCGATATTTCCCGGTATATGGACGTCATCCTCGCGCAGCATATCGAAAACCCGGTGCTCTGCGACAAATATCTGATGGGGCAGGAGCTGGAAGTGGACGTCATCAGCGACGGCGTGGACGTGCTCATTCCCGGCATCATGCAGCACATCGAGCGCGCGGGCGTCCACAGCGGCGACTCGATCGCGGTCTACCCGCCGTACAACCTCAGCGACATCATGCTGGACAAGATCATCGAATGCTCGACGCAGCTCGCCCTCTCTCTCAAGACGAAGGGTCTGATCAACATCCAGTTCCTCGTCTATCACAACGAACTGTACGTTATCGAGGTCAACCCGCGCGCATCGCGCACCATCCCGTACATCTCCAAGGTGACGGGCGTGCCGATGGTCGAGCTCGCCACCAAGATCATGGTCGGCGCGAAGCTGAAAAAGCTTGGGTACGGCACAGGCCTGTACAAGACATCGCCTTACGTCGCGGTCAAGGTCCCCGTTTTCTCCTTTGAAAAGCTCAACGACGTCAATTCGCAGCTGGGGCCGGAAATGAAGTCGACAGGCGAAGTGCTCGGCATGGGCAAGACGATCGAAGAAGCGCTCTTCAAGGGCCTCGTCTCGGCGGGATTCAAGCTCTGCCATCCGAGCAAGCAGCGCGAAGTCGGCGTCTACTTCACCGTCAACGACCAGGATAAGTTCGAGATCCTCGGCCTCGCGAAGAAGTTCAGCGACCTCGGCCTGCGCCTGTACGCGACGGCGGGCACGGCGGACACCATCCGCACCCTCGACATCGACGTCACGACCGTCGACCGCCTCTCGCAGAGCGACGAGATCATGCGCCTGATGGACGACGGCAAGATCGATTACATCGTCTATACGGGCAAGACGGACATGGCATCCATCGACGACTATATCCGGATGCACCATCACGCGATCCTGCTCGGCATCACGACGCTCACCTCGTTGGATACTGCCAACGCGCTGGCGGACATCATCGCCAGCCGCTTCACGGAGGACAACACCGAGCTCGTCGACATCAACGCTCTCCGTCCGGAAAAGACGCAGCTTTCCTTCGTCAAGATGCAGAGCTGCGGCAACGATTATATCTTCTTCGACAACATGGACGGCAAGATCACCTGCCCCGAATCGCTCGCGATCAACTTTGTCGACCGCCATTACGGGATCGGCGGGGACGGCATCGTCCTCATCGAGAAGTCGAACGTCGCGGACGCCAAGATGCGCATCTTCAACAAGGACGGCAGCGAGGGCGCGATGGCGGGCAACTCCATCCGCTGCGTTGCGAAGTACCTGTTCGACAAAGGCTTTGTTCACGATAAAAAGATCACGATCGAGACGCTCAGCGGCGTTCGCGAGCTGACCCTGTACACGTTCAGCGGCAAGGTCGGTTCGGTCAGCGTCGACATGGGCAAGGCTGTGCTGGACGGCGCAGCCATCCCTTCCACGCTGGAGGGCGAGACGGTCGTCGGCAGGCCGATCGAAGTCGGCGGGCAGGAGTACAAGGTGACGCTCGTCAACGTCGGCAACCCGCACTGCGTCGTGTTCTGCAACAAAGTGGACGCCGTCGACGTCGCCAACGTCGGCCCGCTCTTCGAGCACGCCGAATATTTCCCGCAGCGCATCAACGCCGAGTTTGTGCGCGTCGTCAATGAAAAGACGCTGAAGATGCGCGTCTGGGAGCGCGGCAACGGCGAGACGCTCGCCTGCGGCACGGGCGCGGCGGCAAGCGTCGTCGCGGCGGTGCTCAACGGGTACTGCAAGCCGGATGAGGACATCACGGTCAAGCTGCGCGGCGGCGATCTGATCGTCCGCTATTCGTCCGACGGCCGCGTCACGCTGACGGGCAGCGTCCGCCTCGTCTACGCGGGCACGGTCGAGTTTTAAGCGTCTGCCTGCGGCGCGCGCGTCGACGGCAGAGCAGGATGGCGCCCACGGCGGCGCCGCGAGACGGATGGTCGGCAAGATCGTCCGTTTTTCGTGCAGGGAGTAAGATCGAAGAAACATGGCTATGATCTATCTGGACAATGCCGCGACCACGCCGCCCAACGCGGCGGCGGTCGAGGAGGCGCTGCGCCTTTTGGGCGAGGAATTTCATAATCCCTCCGCGCTGTACCGCGCGAGTTTTGCGGCGCACAAGCGGATGGAGGAGGCGCGGCGGGCGATCTTGTCCTGCATCGCCGATCCGGCGAAGTTCGCGCTCGAGTTCACCTCCTGCGGCAGCGAGTCGGACAACCAGGCGCTCTTTTCGGGCGCGCGGCGCGGCAATTTCGTGACGACGCAGGGAGAGCACGCGGCCGTGCAGCGCACGGCAGAGGAGCTGTCCCGCCGCGGCGTGGAGGTGCGCTTTGCCAAATTGGATCGGTTCGGCCGCGTCGACGCGGAGGATCTGCTCCGCCTGGTCGACGAGCGCACCTCGCTCGTCTCCGTCATCCACGTCAACAACGAGACGGGCGCCGTCAACGACGTCGCTTCGCTCGCGACGGCGGTCAAGAGGAAGTTCCCGCGGGCGCTCTTTCACAGCGACGGCGTGCAGGCGTTCGGCAAGATCGCCTTCCGCCTCACGAACGACATCGATTTTTATACCGTCAGCGCGCATAAGATCGGCGGCGTGCGCGGCGTCGGCGGTCTCTTTTATCGGAAGGGCGCGCCGCTGCACCCCCTGATCTTCGGGGGCGGGCAGGAGAGCGGCCTGCGCGGCGGTACGGAGAACACTTTCGCGATCGCCCAGTTTGCGGCGGCCGCGGGGAGGAAGTTTGCTTCGCTCGCGGCGGACGCCGAGCGCGCCGCCCGTTTGCGCGGGCTCTTCCTCGAAGGGCTGGATGCCGATATCTTTTCGGCCTTGTCGCCGCAGGACGGCTCGCCGTATATTTTGAGCGTCTCGGCGCGCGGGCTGCGGGCGGAAGTTCTCCTGCATATGCTCGATGACAACGGCGTGATGGTGGGGACGGGTTCGGCCTGTTCCTCCAAAAACCGTTACAGCCGCGTCATCCTCGCGTGCGGGCTGGACGAGCGCACGGCGGACGGCGTGCTGCGCCTCTCTCTTTCTTCCGAGACGACGGAGGAGGAGTGCCGCTGCGCGATCGAGATCATAAACCGCTGTGCGCGCGAACTGCGCGAGCGGATGAGGTAAATCATGGAAAAGGTCATCATTGTTCGCTATTGCGAGATCCACTTGAAAGGGAAAAACCGCGGCTATTTCGAGCGCGTATTCATGAACAATATGGAAAAGGCGCTCTCCGGGATCCGTCACGAGATCCACCGCCCGAGCGGCCGCTATCTCGTGGAAAAATTTGACGAGGCGCGCGCGGAGGAGATCGTCGAGCGGCTGCGCCGCGTGTTCGGGACGCACACCCTCAGCGTCGGCTATAAAGTGCCCGCCGCGATGGGAGCGATCTGGGAGGCGGTGCTGCGCGTCGCGCCGCAGGCGGGCACGTTCAAGGTGCAGTCTAACCGCGCGGACAAACATTTCCCGCTGCATTCGATGGAACTGAACGCGCAGATCGGCGGCAGGCTTTTGAGCGAGCGCCCCGCGCTGCGGGTGGACGTCCATGCGCCGCAGAGCACCGTCAATATCGACATCCGCGAGGACGGCGAGGCGCTCGTGTTCTGCGACCTGATCAAGGGCGCGGGCGGTATGCCCGTCGGCACGTCGGGCAAGGGGATCCTGCTCCTGTCCGGCGGGATCGACAGCCCCGTCGCGGGGCACATGATCGCCAAGCGCGGCATGAAGCTCGTCGGGCTGCACTTCCACAGCTATCCGTACACCAATATGCAGGCGCGCGAAAAGGTGGAAGATCTCGCCCGCATCCTCGCCCGCTACACGGGCGGGATGGACCTGTACGTCGTGCGCGTCACGCATATCCAGGAAGCCATCCACAAGCATTGTCCGGAGGAGATGATGGTCACGCTGCTTCGCCGCTTTATGATGCGCATCGCCGAGCGGCAGGCGGAGAGCTGCGGCGCGCAGTGCATCATCACGGGCGAGAGCCTCGGCCAGGTCGCCAGCCAGACGATCGAGGGGATGACCTCTTCCAACGCGGTCGTCCGTCGACTGCCCGTGCTGCGCCCCCTCGTCGGGTTCGACAAGACGGAGATCGTCGCCCGCGCGCGGGAGATCGGCACGTTTGAGACGTCCATCCTCCCTTATGAGGATTGCTGCACCGTGTTTTTGCCCAAGCACCCGCTCATCCGCCCCGACCTTGTCAAGGTCGAGCGCGCGGAGGCGGCGCTCGACGTCGACGCCTTGCTTGAAGAGGCGATCGCTTCGACGGAGCTCGTTACGAACGGCTGACCGCCGACGCTCTGGCGGCTCGCTCGCGCGCCGCTCGGTTGCCGCCGGCGGGAGCTGGAGATGCGCGCGCCGTCGTTCCGCCGTATCGCATCGATCGTTGGCGGCCGTTGCGGCGGCATTGGGGTGAGCCCGCTGCCGTATGTGTCGCATAAATGGAAAAGGAAAAGGGGAAGGGGTGACCTTCCTCTTTTTTGCGGCTGCATGGACCGTATTATTGCCGCCACCAGTCGCTCGGCGGGGGAGACGGCTTGCGGATATAGACGGAGGGGAGCGTCAGCTCCGTCCCGTAGATGAGCTTGCCGTCGTCGCTGCGGTAAAAGGGTGTCACCGTATAGGTGTAGCGTTGCCCGGCGCACACATCTTTGTCGATCACGCGGCTTTCGCAAAAACCGTCCGCCAATAGGCGTTCTTCCCCGTTTACACGCCGTTTTATGCGGTATTCATAGTACTCTGTCAGACATAGATCGATGCAAATGCGGCCATTTTGGACGGAGATCTCGGCGCGCGCCCGCGGCTCGGTAAAGAGGCTGCTCGCGGATGCGGGGAGATTGCAGGCGCGGAAAAGCTCTGTGAAGGTATAGCGCTGCGGCTGCTGCGGTGCGGCGGCGCGCACGACGTGGTCGCGCTCGTAGGAGACGCTGTCCAACCGGCAGCGCACGACGTCCGCGCAGCGCGGGAAGGCTTTCGGCTTCGCGTCTGCATAGATGTGTTTTGCGAGCAGCGCGGCATAGTGGCAGGGAAGCCCGCCGCCCGAAATATCCGTGCGCGCGTTGTCCGCGTTCCCCATCCAAACGCCCAGCAAATGTTCGCTCGTATAGGCGATCGCCCATGCGTCCGTATTGCCCGCTTCCGTTCCGGCGGTGCCCGTCTTGCCGCAGATCTCGTACGGGAGGGCTGCCAGTTTTTTCGCCGTGCCGCTCCGCGCCGCCGTCCGCAGCATATCGTTCATGAGCGCGGCGGTATCTTCGGAAAAGGCGGACGCCGCGGCGGACTTTCGCTCGTAGATAGTGCGCCCCTGCGAGTCTTCGATCTTGCGGATGAAGGCGAGCGGCGCGTATTTTCCTCCGCAGGCGAGGGCGGCGTACGCCCCGCCCAGCTCGGGGAGGGTGTACCCTTTCGTCATGCCGCCCAGCGCGAGCGAGAGGTTTTTGTCGCCATCCCGCAGCGGGAGGCCGAGCCTGTCGAGGTAGCCCTCCGCCCGTTCGAGTCCCAATTCGTTGAGGATGCGCACGGCGGGCACGTTGCGGCTCTCGGCGAGCGCGCGGCGCGCGGAAATATATCCCGCGTAGTCCTCCCGATAGTTGGAGGGGGAATAACCGCCGAAGTTTTCCTTTTTGTCGAGGACGGGCGTGGCGGGCGAGAGCAGGTTTTCTTCGATGGCGGGCGCATAGACGGCGAGCGGTTTGAGCAGGGAGCCGGGCTGGCGGCGCACGTTCCCTTCCGTCGCGAACCAGGCGAGGACGCCGCGGCTTTGGTTCTCCGCGACGAGCAGGCTCTTGCCCGAGCGGTCGGCGTCCGTGCGCAGCTGCTCGGCATAGTGCTGCAATTCCGCGTCCATATAGGTGTGGATGGTGTACCCGCCGCGCATGGCGTACGGCGAAAACACGGGCAGCGCTTCCAGCTCTGCAAAGACGGCGTCGAGATAGCTCTCCGCGCGCCTGCCTTCGGGGCGCGCCTGCGGGAGCGGTCGAGCGAGCGCCGCCGCATATTCTTGTTCGGTCAAAAACCCGAGGCCGCGCATGCGCCGCAGGACGCCGTCGCGCACGGCGCGGCATTTTTCGCCGTCGATCAGGGGGGAATAGCGGTTGGGGGAGCGGATCACGGCGGCGAGCGTCGCGCTTTCCGCGGGGTCCAGCGCCGCGGCATCCTTCCCGAAGTAGAAGTCCGCCGCGCTCGCGATGCCGTAGCAGGCGTGCCCGAAATAGATCGTGTTCAGGTACATGGACAAGATCTCGTCCTTCGTATAGCGCCTTTCCAGCTGCCGCGCCAGCTTGATCTCTTTCAGCTTTCGCCGTATCGTCTTTTCCCCGCTCAGGTGGGTATTTTTGACGAGCTGCTGGCTGATCGTCGACGCGCCCTGCCGGAAGGAGCGCGCGCGCAGATTTTTCCACAGGGCGCGCGCCATGCCGCCGCAGTCCAGCCCGCGATGGCGGTAAAAATTTTTGTCCTCCGCGGCGATGAACGCCTGCCGCACATGGTCGGGCAGTTCTTCGATGCGCGCGCTGCGGTTGGCGTTTTTGAGCGAAATGTCGGAGATCTGTACGCCGCGCGCGTCGACGACGCGCGCGGTCTCCTCCGTCGTCTGCAGGCGTTCGGGCTGCAAGCGGGTGCCGCCCGTCACGATCAGATAATATGCGATGCCGATACACGCCGCCGCAGCCGTCAGCCCGAGCAGCAGGGCGGTCATCTTCCGAATGATCTTCATAGTGCCTCTCCGTACAGTATTCGGATTTTTGCGGGAATTATTTCATGGGGAAGGAACTTCAATTACTTGAAAAAAAGCGTTGAAAATTGTATAATATAGGGCGAACGGACATGGAAAAGATCGAACATATGGAAAAGAAATATCGCATCGTCACTTACGGCTGCCAGATGAACGTGCATGAATCGGAAAAACTTGCCGGCATCCTGCGCGCGCGCGGGTACAAAGATGAAGCTGCCTCGGAAGAGGAGGCGGACATCATCGTCTTCAATACCTGCTGCATCCGCGAAAACGCGGAAAATCACGCCTACGGCAATATCGGCGCCCTGAAAAAGCTGAAAAAGGCGCGCCCAGATCTGCTCGTGGCCGTGGGCGGGTGCATGACGCAGCAGGCGGGCGCAGCGGAAAAGCTGCGTAAAAAATTCCCGTTTGTGGATATCGTCTTCGGTACGCACAATCTCGAGGAGTTCGGCGCCCTGCTCGATCGCAAGCGCGGCCGCAAAAAGGCGGTCGTCGAGATCCCGGACAAGGAAGGGGCGGTGCGCGAGGAGGATATTTCCTTCCGCACGAGCTATCCCAACGCCTGGGTCAACATCATGTACGGATGCAACAATTTCTGCTCCTATTGCATCGTTCCGTATGTGCGCGGGCGGGAGCGTTCGCGCGCGGCGGACGCCGTCGTCGCCGAGGTCAACGGCCTGCTCGACCGTGGCTATAAAGAGATCACGCTGCTCGGGCAGAACGTCAATTCCTACGGCAGCGACCGCGGGGAGGTCTCCTTCCCGCAGCTGCTGCGCAGGATCTGCGCGCGGGAGGAAAAGTTCCGCCTTCGCTTCATGACGAGCAATCCGAAAGATTTCGGGGAGGAGCTCGTGCGGGCGATCGCGGATCACCGGCAGCTTTGCCGCCTCGTCCATCTGCCGGTGCAGGCGGGTTCTGACCGCATCCTGCGGTTGATGAACCGCAAATATACCGCCAAGGAATATCTGCAAAAGGTGGAGATGCTGCGCCGCATCCTTCCCGATTGCCGGCTCTCCACGGATATCATGGTCGGCTTCCCGACGGAGACGGAGGAAGATTTCCGCGCGACGCTCGATCTCGTGCGCGCGGCGGATTTTTCGACGGCGTTCACCTTCGTCTATTCCCGCCGCAGCGGGACGGCCGCCGCGCAGATGGAGGGGCAGATCCCGGAAGAGGTGCAGAAGGAGCGCATCATGCGCCTGGTCGAGCTGGTCAACGCGCAGACGCGCGAGCAGTCGCTCGCTTATCGCGGCAAGACGGTGGAGATCCTCTGCGAGGACCGCGACGAAAAGAAGGGGTTGTATCTGGGCCGCGACGAGTTCGGTCGCATGGGGTACTTTGCGAGCGAGCGCGACTGCATCGGCGAGTTCGTTCAAATGCGCGTCACCGATTCGTCCGGTATTTCACTGATGGGCGAGGTCGCCGCGAAAGAGTAAGGAGGAGAGGGATGAGCGGACTTTCGCCGATGATGCGGCACTATCTCGAGGTCAAAGAGAAGTACAAAGACTGCATCGTGTTTTATCGGCTGGGAGATTTTTATGAGATGTTTTTCGAGGACGCGAAGGAGGTCTCGCAGCTCCTCGATCTGACGCTGACCGGGCGCGACTGCGGCCTGGAAGAGCGCGCGCCGATGTGCGGCGTTCCCTTTCATGCGGCGGACGCGTATATCGCCCGCCTGGTCGGCATGGGCAAGAAGGTCGCCATCTGCGAGCAGCTGACCGAGCCGACGCCCGGTAAGGGGATGGTCGAACGGGACGTCATCCGCGTCGTTTCGGCGGGCACGCTCATCGAAGATAACCTGATCGACGAAAAAAAGAACAATTACATCGCCTGCGCCTTCCGCGACGGCGCGCTGTGCGCGCTGGCGTGGGCGGACATCACGACGGGCGAATTTTGCGCCCGCATATTTGCGGGGGACGCCCTTTTGCGGGACAGCCTGGAAGAGCTGGTCAAGCTCGCCCCGGCGGAGATCATCTGCAACGACGGATATCTGCTCGGCACGAAGGGGGAGCCCGCCCTGCGCGCCCTGCCCGCGTTTTCCTGCTATGCGCCGTGGGCGTTCTCGCCGCGTCGGGCCGAAAAGGCCCTCATGGAGCAGCTGGGCTGCAAGACGCTCGAGCCGTTCGGGCTCGCGGGGCTGCCCGCCGCCGTCTGCGCGGCGGGGGCGCTGGTCGAATATCTGCGCGAGACGCAAAAGCATTCCCTGCGCAACATCGACGGCATCCGCCTGGTCAGTTCCGGCGAGATGATGATGCTCGACCCGGCGGCGATCTCCGATCTCGAACTCGTGCGCACTCTGGGCGACGGCAAGCGCCGCGGCTCGCTTTTGTGGCTTTTGGATAAGACGCAGACTTCGATGGGGGCGCGGCGGATGCACAAGCTCGTGCTCAATCCGCTGCGCCGCAAAGAGGACATCTGCACGCGGCTGGACGGCGTGGAGGAGCTGTACAATGCGACCGTCATCCGCGGCGGCATCGCGGATACGCTGAAAGGGATCCGCGACATCGAGCGCATCGCGGGCAAGATCTCCAACAACAACTTGACCCCGCGCGACTGCGAGAGCCTCGCTTCCTCTCTGGCGCTCGTTCCGAACCTGAAATTTCAGCTGTCCGGCTTTCATTCGCGCGTGATCGGGGAGATCGACGCCGCGCTCGGCGATTTTTCCGCGCTCACGCAGCTGCTGCAGGGCGCTTTCATCGAAAATCCTCCCGTCTCCGTCAAGGAGGGCGGGTTTATCCGCAAGGGATACGACCGCGACCTGGACGAGCTGCGCGACATTCGCGACAACGGGGCGCGCATGATCGCCGAGATCGAGACGCGCGAGCGGGAAAAGACGGGCATCAAAAACCTGCGCATCAAATACAACCGCGTCTTCGGCTATTCGATCGAGGTGACCAACTCCTTCAAAGACAAGGTCCCGTACGAATATCGCCGCCGCCAGACGCTCGCCAACGCGGAACGGTATGTGACGGACGAATTGAAGCAGGCGGAGGACCGCATCCTTTCCAGCAGCGAAAAGAGCCTGCGGCTCGAGATCGAGCTGTTTGAAAAGATCAAGGAGGTGCTCGCCTCGCAGCTGGGCGCGCTCAAACGGCTCGCGGGGGCGACCGCCATGCTCGATTGCCTGACCGCGTTCGCTTCGCTCGCCAAAGAGAGCGGCTACTGCCGCCCGCAGATCGCGGAGGAGGGCGCCGCGCTGCGCATCACGGACGGGCGGCATCCCGTCGTCGAGGCGCTCTCGCGCGAGCGCTTCGTTCCGAACGACACCGCTTTGGATGCGGAGACGCGCACGATGGTCATTACGGGCCCCAATATGGCGGGCAAGAGCACGTATATGCGCCAGACGGCGCTGATCGCCCTGATGGCGCACGTCGGCTGCTTCGTTCCGGCAAAGTCGGCGCAGATCCCCGTGATCGACCGCATCTTTACCCGCGTCGGGGCGAGCGATAATCTGATCCTCGATCAGAGCACGTTCATGGTCGAGATGACGGAGGTCGCCTCCATCATCCGCGGCGCGACGCAGAACTCCCTCCTGATCCTCGACGAGGTCGGCAGGGGAACGAGCACGTTCGACGGGCTGAGCATCGCGTGGGCGGTGCTCGAATACCTGACCGAACATATCCGCGCCAAGACGCTCTTTGCCACGCACTATCACGAATTGACGGAACTGGAAGGGAAGATCGACGGCGTCAAGAACTATAAAGTGACCGTGCGGGAGACGGGCGACGGGATCCTGTTCCTGCGCAAGATCGTGCGCGGCGGGGCGAACAAGAGCTTCGGCATCGAAGTCGCGCGCCTGGCGGGCATCCCGCCCGCCGTCACCTCCCGCGCCAAGGAGATCCTCCGCAAGCTGGAGAAAAACGACATCGCGCGCGACGCGGCGCGGGCCGTCGCGTCGGATGAGGCGGCCGCACGGCAAAGCGAGGCGGAGCGCATCCTGTCCGAGATCGACATGAACAACCTCACGCCCATGCAGGCGTTCGGCGTCTTGTCCGACCTGGTCGAAAAAGTCCGTACAAAAGGATAAACGAAATGGCAAAGATCAACATTTTAGACAGCTCCGTCTTTAACCGCATCGCGGCGGGCGAAGTGGTCGACCGGCCGTATTCGGTCGTCAAGGAGTTTGTCGAAAACAGCCTGGACGCAGGCGCAAAAAATATCACGGTCGAGATCGAGCGGGGCGGCAAGGACCGCATCTGCGTGACGGACGACGGCGACGGGATCGAGCGCGGAGAGCTGCGCGCGGCCTTTTTGCCGCACGCGACGAGCAAGATCGAGAGGGCGGAAGACCTCGATCATATCCATACGCTCGGCTTTCGCGGCGAAGCGCTGGCGAGCATCGCGTCCGTGGCGCGCGTCACGCTGCGTTCCCGCGCCAAAGGCGCGGCGGAAGCGTACGAGATCCGCTGTGACGGCGGCGCGCTGGGCGAGAGCGCGCCCTGCGCGCTGGGCGGCGGCACCGCGATCGAGGCGGAGGCGCTCTTTTATAATACGCCCGTGCGCGCCAAATTTCTGCGGACCGATCGCGGCGAGGAAGGGGAGATCACGAACTTTGTGTCCCGCTTTATACTCGGGCACCCGGACGTCGCCTTCCGCTATCTCGCGGACGGCAAGCTCGTTTTGCAGTCGTTCGGGGGCGGCTTGGAAGAAGCGGTCGCGGCGGTCTTCGGGGCGGGCGTGCTCGCGCAATGTTATCACATCGACGCGATCAAGCACGGGATCCGCCTGTACGGGTACCTCGGGAAGCCTTCTTTTGCCAAAGCCAATCGCACCTATCAGAGCGTGTTCGTCAACGGCCGCTATATCGTCAACCAGACGATCGGCTCGGCGATCGCCAATGCGTATGGCGGCTATCTGATGAAGCGGCAATACCCCTTCTATGTGCTATTTCTCTGCGTCCCGCCCGAGATCGTGGACGTCAACGTGCACCCGAACAAGGCGGATGTGCGGTTTGAAAACAATCAGGTCGTGTACGGGAGCGTCTACTCCGTCGTATCGGCGGTGCTGGACGGCAACGCGGCGGCGCTCGATTTCATCGTCGGCGCCAAAGAGGGCGAGAACGGGCAGGGGGCCCCGCAAGGCGCTGCGGCGGGTGCGGCGGGCGGCGCTCTTTCGGGCGCGGAACCGCCGGCGGACGCTTTTAAGAAAGAGGGCGAGGCGCGCGGGCAAACCGGCGCTGCGGCGTCGCAAAAGATCTCCGAGCTCCCGAACAAAGAAGAAACGGCGTCC
Organism: Candidatus Borkfalkia faecigallinarum; assembly: GCA_019114625.1. Taxonomy (GTDB): domain Bacteria; phylum Bacillota; class Clostridia; order Christensenellales; family Borkfalkiaceae; genus Borkfalkia; species Borkfalkia faecigallinarum. The sequence goes on from DXFD01000099.1 coordinate 13,389, forward strand.
GGTGAGCCGATTTTTCATGAATATACGAAGGATATTGCCCGTTTGCAGAGTACTATGTCTGACAAAATCGGCGCAGAGCCCGGCATGGAACAGCTGCACGCATACGCGGAGCGGCCGTATGATCCGATCGTCTTTCGCGACAGCGCGGCGGGCTATGCCGACGCGGGCGCGGAGGAAGCGCCGCCCGCTTGCCCGGACGTCTTTGCGGAAAATAAGCGGTATCTCGAGGAACTGGAGCGGAAGGCGAAACAGCAGAAGTGGATCTTGGACAATGCCGTGTTCCGCGGCGTTCTGTTCAATACCTATCTGCTCTACGAAGAGGGCGACGACGTGTATATCATCGACCAGCACGCGGCGCACGAGCGGCTGATTTTTGACCGCTTGAAGGCAGAGATGGATGCGCGCACCGTGGTGCGCCAGCCCATGCTCGTGCCGTATATCCTGACCGTGAATGCGCAGGAGCGCACATTTTTGTCCGATCATCTCGGGGAGATCGAGGCGATCGGTTTCGACGCGGAAGAATTCGGCGGGACGAGCTTCAAGATCTCGGCCGTTCCGCTCGATTTGCAGGATATCGACCTTGGCGCGTTTTTTGCCGACCTGTTTGCGGAAGTCGGTTCGCTGCGCGGCATCCGCCTGTCCGAGCTGCTGCGCGACAGGATCGCGATGACGGCCTGCAAGCACGCGGTCAAGGGCGGGATGCTCTTGACCGATTCGGAAAAGGAAAAGCTCTTTTCCATGCTGCACGGCGATCTCGGGCTCAAATGCCCGCACGGGCGCCCCGTCTGCATCCGCCTGACGAAGACGGAGATCGAAAAAATGTTCAAGAGGATCGTCTGATTTGAAAGGAAAAATTTTGGTGATCGGCGGGGCGACGGCGACGGGCAAGACCGCTCTCGCCGTCGAGATGGCGCGCCGCCTGAACGGGGAAGTGATCTCTGCCGACTGTATGCTCGTCTATCGCGGCATGGATATCGGCACGGCAAAACCGACGGAGGAGGAAAAGGGCGGTATCCCGCACCACCTGATCGACGTCGTGCCGCCCGCAAGCCCCTTTTCCGTCGGCGATTTCGAGGCGCTCGCGCTGCCCGTCTGTGAAAACATCCTCGCGCGCGGGAAAGTTCCCGTCGTGTGCGGCGGGACGGGTTTTTATATGCAGGCGCTGCTCTTTTCGCGCTCGAACGGGAGCGTCGGGGCGGATCCTCGGCTGCGCGCCCGCTATGAAAAGCTCGCCGCCGAGGAGGGGAACGACGCGCTGTTTGCCCGCCTTGCCGCCGTCGACGCCGAGAGCGCGGCGGCGCTGCACCCGAACGACGTCAAGCGCGTCATTCGCGCGCTCGAGATCTACGAGCGGACGGGCCGCAAAAAATCCGAACAGAACGACGGGTTCCGCCCCCGGTTCCCGTATGCAGCGGTGCAGCTCGATTATCCGCGGGAAGAGCTGTACGCGCGTATCGGGCAGCGCGTCGATCGTATGCTGGAAGGCGGGTTGGTCGACGAGGTGCGCGCCCTGCTCGCGGCGGGCGTTCCGGAAAACGCGCAGAGTATGCAGGGCATCGGCTATAAAGAAGTGCTCGATTTCTTGAAAAACCGATGTTCGCATAGTACTATGTCAGACATGATCAAGCAAAACACGCGCCATTATGCCAAACGGCAGATCACTTTCTTCAAAAAATTTCCCAAGATGCTGCGCCTGGACGCGCGGGAGAGCGGCATCGCCGATACGATCACGGAGCTATTTTATCATGACGATCAAGGAACAGATCCAACAATGTGAAAAGGAGCTTGCGGAGCAATTCCGCACCCTGGAAGAGTGCGCCTATCGCAATCAGTGCAAGGTGCTCGACGCCTTTGCCAAGCTGCGCATCGCGACGCGGCACTTCATGCCGAGCTGCGGCTACGGGTACGGCGACGAGGGCCGCGACACGCTCGGCGCGCTCTTTGCCGAAGTGTTCGGCGCGGAGGCAGGGCTCGTTTCGCCCAACATCCTATCCGGCACGCACGCGCTGACGGTCGGGCTGTTCGGGCTGCTGCGCACGGGCGACACCCTCTTTTCGATCGCGGGCGCCCCGTACGAAACGCTGCACGAGGTGATCGCGGGCAGCGGCAACGGTTCTCTCGCCGATTACGGCATCGCCTTCCGGAAGTGCGAGTTGAAGGACGGCGCTTTCGACTTCGCGGCGATCGAGGAGGGCTTGCGCGACCCTTCGGTGCGCGTCGTCTTTATCCAGCGTTCGCGCGGGTACGCCTGGCGCGACGCGCTCAGCGAGGCGCAGATCGCCGACGCCTGCCGCTTTGTCCGCCGCTGCGGGTTCCAAGGCTGTATCTTCGTCGACAACTGTTACGGCGAGTTCGTCGAGGAGACGGAGCCGACGCAGAACGGCGCGGATATCGCGGTCGGTTCGCTCATCAAAAACCCGGGCGGTGGGCTCGCGCCGACGGGCGGCTACATCGTCGGCAAAAAGGAATACGTCGACCGCATCGCGGGGCGGCTGACGGCGCCCTCCATCGGCGCGGAGGTCGGGTCCTATGCCTTCGGGTATCAGTACTTTTATCAGGGGCTGTTCTTTGCGCCGCACATCGTCTGTCAGGCGCTGAAAGGGGCGCTCCTGATCGGCGCGTGCCTGCAAAAGATGGGGTACGAGACCTCCCCGGCCGTCGGCGCCCGTCCCTACGACATCACGCGCGCCATCCGTTTCCGCACCCGCGGCGAGTTGGTCGCCTTCATCCAGGCGGTGCAGGAGGCCTCGCCCGTGGACAGTTTCGTGCATCTGGAGCCGTGGGATATGCCGGGGTATGAGGATCCGGTGATCATGGCGGCGGGCTGTTTTGTCCCGGGTGCGTCCATCGAACTTTCGGCGGATGCGCCCGTGCGCGAGCCGTACATCGCCTATTTCCAGGGCGGGCTGACGTATGAACATTGCCGCTATGCGCTGGAAAAGATCCTTGCCAAGATCAAAAAATGAAGGATTTGCGCAGGCGCGTGCGCGCGGCGGCATCCTTATGAATAAAAATATCGTTTTGCGTTGATTATTTTCGCATTCCGAAATATGTCGAAAAGTATTTCCGAACGCTTGCGAAAGAAAATCGGTTGTGCTATAATGAAGATCGTAAAAAACGATGCGCGCTGCCGAGTGTGTGCCCGATCGAAAACGCATCGCAACAGTTCTATTTCAGGAGGTCAATGACATGAAGAAGACGGTCAGAGGTAAAGTCTACGATACCGACGAGATGGTCGTGGTTAAAAAAGTTGCGCACGGCGCGTTCGGTGACCCGGCAGGGTATGAAGAGACGCTGTACGTTGCAGAAAACGGAAGCTATTTCCTGTACAACTTCGGCGGGGAGACCTCTCCGTATCCGACGGAAAAGCTGACGGCCCTTTCCAAGGCGAAAGCTGCCGCATGGGAAAAGGAAAACGCGTAATCGCGTTGCCCGAACGGACAGGAAACGGCGGAACGATCCGATAGCGGAACGGTTGCGCCGTTTTGCTTTTGTCGGGTCTTGTCGTTTGCAAAGGGAAAAAAGGATGCTTGGGCGCGTGCGCGCGGCGCGCGCGGCGAAACGCTTGACATTTTTGTAGCAGCGGGTATAATGGGGGAAACGCCGGAAGAGATGGGACAATACAAGAAAAGGAGAACCAAGGTCATGAAGAAGGGATTCGCGTTGCTTGCATCGGCTGTGATCGGGGCGTCGCTCGTCTTGTTTTCGGCCTGCGGCTTCGTGAGCGGGCCCGTCAACAACGACGGGTCGATCAGCGGGAATTACCGCCCCGCAACGGATATCGAAATTTTACAGGTCCTGCATTCGATCCGTCAGGATACGGTCTTTGGCGACGTCGACGCGCAGGCGTGGGATTTCGGCCTCGAATATGCGACCGACCGCCTTGTCGCGCTGCGGCGCGGCGACGCGAGCTGGAAGGACAGCTCGGATGCCTTTTATCGCCTCGTGCTCGAGCGCGAGGATACGGACGGTGCGTCGGCGGATGCGGCGACGGACGATGCGGAAACGGACGGCACGCAGGCGAACGAGCTGCAGATGCGCGGCTCCGGGTACGGGACGTCGGCTCTGACGGCGCCCGCGGGCGTCTATGCGGATGAGGCGGTCACGCTGTATCAAAGTTTTTCCGCCTCGAACGATTCGGAGTATGTGTACCGCGACGACGCGGAGCGCTGGCAGGGGGTGACCGCCGCCGCGGGTGAAGCGGTCGGCACAAGATCGCCGCTCGCCGCTTTGGTTTTGGACGAGGCCGCGGGCGAGCTGTTCGGCTTCCCGCTCCGCCTCATGGAAGAGATCGTCTCGCTCGCGCACGGCGAGAGCGCGGACAGCGAAGGCACGGACGGCGCCCTCTTGCCCGATACGGTCCGGGACGGCGCGAACCGCGGGAGCTTGGGAGAGCTTCTGGACGGCATCTTTTTGTCCGGAATGAACCTGGAGACTTGGGAGGACGCGCTGCAGCTGCGCGAGAGGCTGGAAGGATACGGGATCGCTCTGGAGGTGGACCTGAGCAGCGGCATCAAGCTGCGCCTGTCCGCTTCGGAGGAGACGATCCGCCTCGTGCTGGCGGAAAAGATCGCGGACTGTGTCGGGGATCCCGATGCGGATATCGCGGAGCTGGCAGAGTCTCTCCCCGTGCGCTTCGTGCAGTGTTCGTATGATATTTACTTCGCCGTCGATGCGGACGGCGTGTTCAGCGGCATCGGCGTCCGCGCGGATATCGAGGCGGTCATCGAGGGGGTCGATTACGACCTCGCGACGGGTCTTCCTTCGGAAGAAGAGACGGCCGAGCAGATGCGCCTGACCATCCGCGGGATGGAGCGGTTGTCCGCCTACGGCGGCGACGTGACCCTTCCGGACGATTTGGATCGCTATGAAGATCCCTCCGAGGCGGAGGACGAGGTTTCCGGTTCGGAGACGGCCGACGGCGAAGCGGTCGTTGCCCCGGAGGAAGAAGAGTTCATTTTGCCGACGGCGGAAGAGTTCCGCACAGACGTGGACGCCGCGTTCGGCAAGTTGTGGAAAGAGCTGTACGCGGCCGCGCAGCAAGGCGCGGATGCAGGCGATGCCGTGATCGAATAAAACGAAATAAAGCGAATCAAAAAAGGCGGAAAGGAAGCGCCTTCCGAAGATCGTTTGATCTTAGGAAGAGCCGCATTCGTTTCCGCCTTTTCTTTTATAAGAGCGTATAGGATCCTGTAACCGGCGTATATGGGCCGCGGCCGGATCGGGGACGGGCCCCCGAAAGTCGGACAAACTTTGGGGGTGCTTCCTTGCGGGCCGCGGCCTGTTTGTATCGGTATGGGGTCTTCGGCCGGTCTTCGGGCAAAAAGTTGCCCGCCGAACGATCGAACCGATTTTGCGGCGACGGCGATCGCAGCAGCCACGATCGCGCAGGGGAAGATCGCAAAGGCGACGACGATCGCGGCAACTACGACCGCGCGGGCGGTCGTCACAGCCTGGACTTGAAATCCTCGTAGCCGAAGGAGCGCAGCGTCTCCATACTGCCGTCGGCGTGCCGCAGCCGTATGGCGGGCAGCGGCATCCCGTTGAAGGTGTTCGTCTTGACCATGGTATAGAGCGCCATGTCTTCCAAGACGAGCTCGTCGCCCTCTTGCAGGGGGCGGTCAAAGGAATAGTCGCTGATGATGTCGCCGGCGAGGCAGGTCGGCCCGCCGAGCCGATAGGTAAACGCCTTTTCCTGCGGTTTGCCGCTGCCTTGCAGGGGCGGGCGGTAGGGCATTTCCAGCACGTCCGGCATATGGCAGGCGGCCGAAACATCCAAAACGGCGATGTCGATCCCGTTGTGCATCGTCTCCAGTACGTGCGCGTGCAGCGTCCCCGCGTTGAGGACGACCGCTTCCCCGGGTTCGAGATAGACGTCCGTGCCATATTCTTCGCGCAGCCCGCGGACGATGCGGATCAGTCGGTCCCGATCGTAACCGTCCCGCGTGATGTGATGCCCGCCGCCGAGGTTGAGCCAGCGCATACGGGCGGCATATCTTCCGAATTTTTCCCGAAAAGCGTGTACGGTCGTTTCCAGCGCGTCCGCGTCCTGTTCGCACAGGGTATGGAAATGCAGCCCGTCCAGCAGGGGCAGCACGTCCTCGTCAAAGTTGGCGATGGTCGTGCCGAGGCGGGATGCGGGCGCGCAGGGGTCGTAGATCGCGTGCCCTTCCTGCGTTGAGCATTCCGGATTGACGCGCAGCCCGACGGACACGCCGGCCTGCCGGCAGAGCGGCGCATAGCGTCGCACCTGCGCGGGGGTGTTCAGGACGATGTGGTCGCACAGCGAGAGAAGTTCCTGCACATCCTCTTCGCGGAAAGCGGGGGAAAACGCGTGTACTTCCCCGGGGAAATGCTCCCGCCCG
>DXFD01000100.1 GCA_019114625.1 Candidatus Borkfalkia faecigallinarum
GTTTCGGTGATCCAGACTTCGTCCGCCGCCGACAGGCCGAGCGCGCCGCCGATGCCGCCCTCGCCGATGATGAGCGTGAGCGCCGGCGTGCGCAGGCGGATCATGTCTAAGATCGCCGTCGCGATCGCCTCGCTTTGGCCGCGCTCCTCCGCGCCGATGCCGCAATAGGCGCCGGACGTGTCGACCAGGCACAGCACCGGGCGATGGAATTTTTCCGCCTCCTTCATCAGACGGACCGCCTTGCGGTAGCCCTCCGGATGGGCGCAGCCGAAGTTGCGCGCGACCTTGCTCTTGGTGTCGGCGCCCTTTTCGATGCCGATGACGGTGACCGGACGGCCGCCGATCCGGCCGATGCCGCCGATGATCGCCGCGTCGTCCGCAAAACGACGGTCGCCGTGCAGTTCGATAAAGCCTTCGACCATCTTGTCGATGTATTGCTGTGCGGTGGGCCTGCCTTTTTCCCGGCTGGCGCGCACGATGTCATATGCGTTCATGCCGTTTCCTCCCCTGCCGCGCGTTTGTCGGCGACAGAAGCCGCGCTCGGATCGGCGGCGGCGGCGAATTTGTCGGCGGGCGCGCCGTCGGGTGCGACGGAAGCCGCGCGTTTTTCGGCGGCCGCCCCGCCATGATCGGCCGCGGGCGCTTGTTCCGCCGCGGGAGTTTGTTCGGATGCGGGAGTTTGTTCCGCCGCGAGAGTTTGTTCGGATGCGGGCGCCGCGTGCAGCTGCAGCAGCGACGCGAGCAGCGAGGGCATCTCCTTGCGGCCGACGATGCGGTCGACGAAGCCCTTCGTCTGCAAAAATTCCGCGCGCTGGAAGCCCGCCGGGAGCTTTTGGCGGATGGTCTGCTCGATGACGCGCGGGCCGGCAAAGCCGATGAGCGCGCCCTGCTCCGCGAGGATGATGTCCGCCTCGAAGGCGAAGGATGCGGAGACGCCGCCCGTGGTCGGGTCGGTGAGCACCGCGATGTACAGCAGCCCCGCCTCGCCGTGCTTGGCGACGGCCGCGCTCGTCTTGGCCATCTGCATGAGGGAAACGATGCCCTCCTGCATACGCGCGCCGCCGCTCAAAACAAAGCCCACGACGGGCAGGCGGCGCTCGGTCGCGTATTCGAAGACGGCGGTGATCTTTTCGCCCACGGCGTGGCCCATGCTGCCCATCTGGAAGCGGTGGTCCATCGAGAAGAGGGCGACCTCCACCCCGCCGATGAAGGCGGTGCCGCAGACGACGGCGTCCTTTTCGCCCGTCTTGGAGCGCAGGGACGCGAGCTTTTCGTCATAGCCGGGGAAGTCGAGCGGGTTGCCGCCCTCGACTTCGGCGAACAGTTCGATAAAGTTTTCCGCGCACAGCGCGATGCGGGCGCGCGCGTCCAGCTTTTTATAGTGCCCGCACTTGGGGCAGATGCCGAAGTTGTCGCGCAGTTCGTCCGAGAGGATGATCTGCCCGCACTTTTCGCACTTTTCCGCCAGCTTTTCGGGGATCGCCGCCCCGTTTTGGGCGGGCTGCCGCGCGCCCGCGGGCGCGGCTTCGTCGCTGCCTTCCAGGGCGTTTTTCGGCTTGCGGAAAAAGAATTTTTTCAGATCTTCAAAATTCAATGCTGTTCACTCCTTTTTTTCGGAGCCGCGGGGCGGCCTTTCGGGGCCGCGGGGCGGTCTTTCGGAGCCGCGGGGCGGCCTTTCCGACCGCGGGGCGGCCTTTCCGGAGCCGCGGGGCGGCTTTTCGAAGCCGCGAAGCGGCCTTTCGGAGCCGCGGGGCGGCCTTTCGGAGCCGCGGGGCGGCCTTTCGGACGGGCTCAGCGGTAATTTTTAAGGAATTTTTCCAGGAAGTTGGTGCAATAGGTGCCGTCCTTGAATTCCGGCCGGGCGAGGACGTCGCTCGAAAACTCGGCGTTGGTGTGTACGCCGTCGATGACCAGCTCGCACAGCGCCGCCTGCATCTTGCGGATGGCCTCGGTGCGCTCGCGCGCGTAGACGATGAGCTTGCCGATCATGCTGTCGTAATAGGGCGGGATGGAATAGTCCTGATAGATGGCAGTGTCGAAGCGCACCCACGGCCCGCCGGGGATGTGCATAAACTTGATCTGCCCGCAGCTGGGGCGGAAGTTGTTGCGCGCGTCCTCCGAATTGATGCGGCACTCGATGGCGCAGCCGCGCAGGCGGATGTCCTCCTGCTTATAGATGAACTCGATGCCCGCCGCGATGCGGATCTGCCACTTGACGACGTCGATACCCGTGACGTATTCGGTGACGGGGTGCTCGACCTGCAGGCGGGTGTTCATCTCCATGAAATAGAATTTGCCCTGCTTGTCCAACAGAAACTCGATGGTGCCGAGATTGGTGTAATGCACCGTTTTGGCGGCGAGGACGGCGCAGCGCATCATCTCCGCGCGCGTCTCCGGTTTGAGGACGACGCAGGGGCTCTCCTCGATCAGCTTCTGGTTCTTGCGCTGCATGGAGCAGTCGCGCTCGCCCAGGCAGACGACGTTGCCCTGCTCGTCCGCGACGATCTGCATCTCGACGTGTTTGACGTCGGTGAGATACTTTTCCAGATAGCACTTGCCGTTGCCGAAGGCGCTCTGCGCCTCGGCGGAAGCCGTCTGCACCGCCGTCTCGAAGTCTTCTTCCTTCCAGACGATGCGGATGCCGCGCCCGCCGCCGCCCGCCGCCGCCTTGACGATGACGGGGTAGCCGATCTCGGAAGCGAACTTTTTGGCCTCGGCGATGTCGGTGATCTCGTCCAGTCCGGGCACGACGGGCACGCCCGCCGCCTTCATGGTGCGGCGCGCCTCGTCCTTGTCGCCCATGCGGGCGATGACGGAATAGTGCGGCCCGATGAACTTGATGTTGCACTTTTCGCACAGCTCGGCAAAGCGCGGGTTCTCGCTCAGCAGCCCGTAGCCGGGATGGATGGCCTGGCAGCCGGTGGCGATGGCGACATCGATGATGGCAGTCATGTTGAGATAACTGTCTTTGAGCAGCGCGGGGCCGATGCAATAGCTCTCGTCCGCGAGGTTGACGTGCAGGGCCTGCGCGTCCGCCTCCGAATAGACGGCGACGGTGCGGATGCCCATCTCGTTGCAGGCGCGGATGATGCGCACGGCGATCTCGCCGCGGTTTGCGATCAAAATTTTACTGAACATATAAGGTACCTGTACGGTTTCCTCCCAAGCGGCGGGGCAGCGCCCCTCCGATCCCGAAAGAATTTGTTTCGTCAGCTCGAAACAAATTTCGTGAATAATTTCTCGCGCGCGCCAAAATCACACGTTTGGCTAAGCGCACCCTATTTGCCGACACTTCGGCTCACGGAAGGGGTGAAAGCGGCGCGCGTTCTCAAAGGCGTGCCCCGAAAGAGCGCGCCGCTGAGGGGAAAGCCGTTCGGGGTTCCCCTCCCAATCGGAAGATTTTGTTTTGTCAGCTCAAAACAAAATCTCCGAGCTTGTTAAAATATCTTAAACAGCGTCTGCCCGAACTCGACGAGGCTGCCGTTCTCGGCGCAGATCTCGACGATTTCGCCGTCCTCTTCGGCGACGACGTCGTTCATCAGCTTCATCGCCTCGATGATGCAGAGGGTGTCCCCCTTCTTGACCTTGCTGCCGACCTTGACGAAGGGCTCGGCTTCGGGCGAGGGGGCCGCGTAAAAGATGCCGACCATCGGAGACTTGACGTCGCGGTATTTGTTGTAATCCTTGATCTCTTCCGGCTCGGCGGGCTTTTCTTCGGGCGCGCTCTGCACATACTGTACCGCGGCGGGCGCGCTCGGCAGGTTGGCGGAGGGCGCTTCCAGCTTCAGCGAGAAGGTATCCCCTGCCGTCGTTTCCGAGATCTCCATCTTTGCGAGGCCGCTCTCCCGGAACACGGAGATGATCTCGCGCAATTTTTTCTTATCCATAGAAAACTCCTTCTGATATACAAACCGCCTTATATCTTGCGGAAGGCGAGGCAGCCGTTGTGCCCGCCGAATCCGAGCGAGGTGGACAGCGCCGCCGTGAGCGGAGCGGAGACCGCCTCGTTGGGGGTGATGTCGAGGTCGCACGCCTCGTCCTTGACGCGGTAGTTGATGGTGGGCGGCACGACGCCGTCGTGCAGCGCGAGCACGGACGCGATCGCCTCGACGCCGCCCGCCGCGCCCAGCATGTGGCCGGTCATCGACTTGGTCGAAGAGACGTGCAGCGCGTACGCGCCCTCGCCGAATACCCGTTTGAGCATCTGCGTCTCCGTCTTGTCGTTGAGCGGGGTGCCGGTGCCGTGCGCGTTGACGTACACGCCGCGGCCCGCCTCGATGCCCGCTTCCCGCACCGCCAGGGCGACGGCGCGCGCGGAGGCGGTCGCCTCCGGGTCGGGCGCGGTCATGTGATAGGCGTCGTTGGTGCAGCCGTAGCCGGCGACCTCGGCGTAGATCTTGGCTCCGCGCGCCTTCGCGTGTTCGTATTCTTCGAGCAGGACGACCGCGCCGCCCTCGCCCATCGTAAAGCCGGAGCGCTCCTTGTCGAACGGGATGGAAGCGCGGTCCTTGTCCGTCGCCTGCGAGAGCGCCTGGCAGCTGATAAAGCCCGCAAAGCACAGCGGCGTGATCGCCGCCTCGCTGCCGCCGGCGAGCATGACGTCCGCATAGCCGTGCTTGATGGCGCGGTACGCTTCGCCGATGCTGTTGGTGGAAGTGGCGCAGGCAGTGACGATCCCGATGTTCGGCCCCTGCGCATGATATTTGATGGCCACCGTGCCGGAAGCGATGTTGGAGATCATCATCGGCACAAAGAAGGGCGAAACGCGCCCGGGGCCTTTTTCGACAAATTTATTGTGTTCGGTAATGAGGGTGTTGATGCCGCCGATGCCCGAACCGATGTAGACGCCGAAGCGGTCGGGCGCGACGTCCTCGGCGGTCAGGCCGCTGTCCTCATACGCCTGCGTCGCCGCGGCGACGGCGTACTGGCAGTACAGGTCGGTCTTGCGCACCTCGCCCTTCGGCATGTAGAGGGTGGGGTCGAACCCGCGCACCTCGCCCGCGAACGTGCATTTATAGCCGGAGGCGTCGAACTTGGTCACCGTATCGATGCCGTTGACGCCCTTCTTCATATTTTCCCATGTGGTTTTAACGTCGTTGCCCAGCGGCGTTACGGCGCCGAGGCCTGTCACGACGACTCTCTTTTCCATAAGATCACAGAACTCCTTCCAAAGTTGTTCAAACTTTTGCGCAGCACACATTCAAACGAGAGGCTCACGCCAAAATCACACGATCCGTCTCTCGAAAAAGGCAAAATCACACTTTTGCCTTTCCAAAAACCCTCGCGCGTGCCAAAATCACACTTTTGGCTAAGCGCACCCCATTTGTCGCATACCTGCGACCTCAGCGGGTGAATGTGCCGCGCGTTTTTTACGGTGTGCCCGAAAAAGCGCGGCACAGAGGGCAGCGCCCTCCCCTCTCGACGATTTGTTTCATCAGCTTGAAACAAATCGTGAGAATTTTTTCAAATATACATCCCCCCGTCCACTTTGAGCACGACGCCGGTGATGTAGCGCGCGTCGTCGGAGACGAGGAATTTGACCGCGTTGGCGATGTCCTGCGTCTCGCCCAGAACGCCGAGCGGAATGAGCTTGTACATCGCCTGCTTCTGTTCGTCGCTGAGCGCGTCGGTCATCGCCGTCTTGACGAAGCCGGGCGCGACGGCGTTGGCGGTGATCCCGCGCGCGCCGAATTCTTTGGCGACCGTCTTGGTCAGGCCGATGATGCCCGCCTTGGACGCGGCGTAGTTCGCCTGCCCCGCGTTGCCCATCAGCCCCACGACCGAACTGATCGACACGATCCGCCCGTAACGCTTGCGCATCATGTACGGGGTGACGTGCTTGATCATGTTGAAGCAGCCCTTGAGGTTGATGTTGAGGACGCGGTCCCAGTCGGCCTCGTCCATGCGCAGGATGAGCTTGTCCGCCGTGACGCCCGCGTTGTTGATGAGGATGTCGATCTTGCCGAAATCCTTGACGACCGCGTCGGCGACCGCCTTGGCGGCGGCGAAATCGGAGACGTCGCACTTATAATAGCGCGCGGTGACGCCCGCCGCCGCGAGCGCGTCCAGCGTCTCCTGCGCGGCGGACTGTTCGCCGTAGTCGACCACGGCGATATCGATGTGTTCGGCGGCGAGGGTACGCGCGATCTGCGCGCCGATCCCCCGCCCCGCGCCCGTGACGAGCGCAACTTTGTTTTCAGACATATCGGTTCCTTAAACGATGATCCTTCCTGCGGACGGGCTATCCTATCCGCGCTGTACCAGGCCGGTCAGCACCTTGCCGGGGCCGACCTCGACAAATTCGTCGACGCCGGCGGCGCGCATACGCGCGACCGTTTCTGTGAAGCGCACGGGCGAGCGCATCTGCAAAGCGAGCGTGCGGGCATAGTCCCCTTCGTACGGCTGCGCCGTGAGGTTGGCGTAGACGGGCAGACGGGGAGCCTGCCAGCGCAGCGTGCGCAAAAACGCCTCAAACTCCGCCGCTTCGGGCGCGAGCTCGGGGCAGTGGAACATACCGGAGACGCGCAGCTTCATCGCGCGGCCGCCCGCCTCCTTGACTTTGGCGCAAAAAGCCTCTTCCGCCTCCGCGCGGCAGGCGACGACCGTCTGCAGCGCGCCGTTGTAGTTGGCGGGATGGGTGCTTTCCCCGTCGCAGAGAGATTCGACCTTGTCGGCAGGGAGCTTGACGCAGGCGATCATGCAGCCGGGGACGCGCGCGGTGTACGCTTCCATCAGTTCCGCCCGGCGGAGAATGGCGCGGAAGGCGTCCTCCTCCGAGAGCATCCCCGCAAAGCAGAGCGCGGGCACTTCCCCGACCGAAAAGCCGCACGCGCACGCGGGCGCGCCGAGCTCCTCTTCCTTCGCATAGGCGTAGGCGAGGTCGGCGAGGAACATGGTCGGCTGGGTGAGCAGCGTGCGGTTGAGCTCCTCCTGGGTGCCGTTCAGCATCTTGTCGACGATGCCGGGGCGGATCGCCTCGGCGACGGAAAAGAGCTTCCGGACTTTGGGCAGGTCTTTCACGTCCGACGCCATGCCGGGGACCTGCGCGCCCTGGCCGGCGAAGAGGAAGGCTACACGTCCCATCGGACGCCCTCCATCATCTGTTCCGCCTGCGCCATGACCTCGTCGACGATCTCTTTGGCGGGCTGGCGCTTTTTCACCATGCCGGCGATCTGCCCGGCGAGGAAGCAGCCGTGCTCGGCGTCCCCCTCCTTGGCGGCGAGGCGCAGCGAGCCGACGCCGAACTTTTCCAGCTCTTCGTCGGGCACGTTGGAATCCGCCTCCAGCTTGGCGTAGGCGTTCATGTGCGAATTTTTGATGGCGCGGACGGGATGGCCCAGCCGACGCCCGGTGACCGCCGTGGAGATATCCTTCGCGGCGAGGACCTTCTTTTTATACTCGTCGGAGACGGTGCATTCGTCCGCGACGAGGAAGCGCGTGCCCATCTGCACGCCGCAGGCGCCCAGCGCGAACGCCGCGACCATGCCGCGGCCGTCGCCGATGCCGCCCGCCGCGACGACGGGGATGCCGACCGCGTCCGCGACCTGCGGGACGAGCGCCATCGTGGTCAGGTCGCCCACATGCCCGCCGCTCTCGCCGCCTTCGGCGATCACGGCGTCGACGCCCGCGCGCTCGACCATCTTGGCGAGGGCGGTGGACGCGACGACGGGCAGGATCTTGACGCCCGCCTCCTTCCACATCTTCACGAAGCGCGAGGGATTGCCCGCGCCCGTCGTGACGACGGGGACCTTTTCCTCGGCGACCATCGCCGCCACTTCCTCGACGTGCGGGCTCATCAGCATGATGTTCACGCCGAAGGGCTTATCCGTCATCGTGCGGCATTTGCGGATCTCTTCGCGCACCCAGTCGGCCCCGGCGTTCATCGCCGAGATGATGCCCAGGCCGCCCGCGTTGGAAACGGCGCTCGCCAGGGAAGCGTCGGCGATCCACGCCATGCCGCCCTGGATGATCGGGTGCCGGATCCCCAGCAGTTTTGTCAGTTTTGTCTGCATGGCGGCGCCTTTGCTTACTTGTTCGCGACCGCTTCGTCGATCTTGGCGACCAGTTCGCCGATGGTGGAGAGCTGCATATTGTCGCCGAGGGAGATATCATACGCCTCCTCGATCTGCATGACGATGTCCACCTTGTCGAGGGAATCGAACTCGAGGGAGTCGAACATGGTCTCGGGGGTGATCTCCAGATCCTCGCCCTTGCACTCGCTGAGGATCTCCTTCAATTTTTCCAACGTGGTCATGATGTTGTTTCTCCTTTTAATTCTTTTTCCATTCTATGATGACGGCGCCGCTCGTCAGCCCTCCTCCGAAGGCGACCAGCAGCAGCTTGTCTCCGCTGTGAAAGGTACCCTTCTTCGCGTACTGGTCCAGAAGGACCATGACCGAAGTCGCGCTCATGTTGCCGCAGTCGGCGATGTTGAGCAGCACCTTGCTCTTGTCGATCCTGAACTTTTTCAGGCTCGCGTCGATGATGCGCACGTTCGCCTGGTGCGGGAGATACCAGTCGATGTCGGCCGGCGTCAGCCCCGCCTGCGCGCACACCTGTTCGATGTTGCGCCCCATGGCGTTGACGGCGAATTTATACACCTCGCCCCCGTCCATTTGAAGGGCGAGCTTTTCCTGCTCCGTCCGGTTATAGGGGCTGTTCCCCTCGATGTTCGGCATCCGGATGGCGCGCGTGTCCGGGCGGGTGGACAGTTCGCCCGCCAGGCGGCCCTCCCCCGCGCGCAGGAGCATGGCGCCCGCGCCGTCCCCGAAGAGGACGCAGGTGGAGCGGTCGGTCCAGTCGAGCAGTTTGCTCATCGCCTCCGCCGAGACGACGAGCACCGCCTTGGCCTTGCCGCAGGAGATGAAGGCGTCGGCGATCTCCATGCAATAGAGCACGCCCACGCAGGCGGCGTTCAGGTCGAACGCGGGCACGGTGGTGCCGAGCGCCTCGCCCACGGCGCAGGCGAGCGACGGGGTGACGGTATCCGCGCGCATGGTCGCGCAGAGGATGAGGTCGATCTCCGACGGGTCCGCCCCGGCGTCCCGCAGGGCGATCTTGGCCGACTCGACCGCGAGATCGGTGAGCCGCTCGCCGGTGAGCACGTGCCTTTGCCGGATGCCCGTGCGGGTCACGATCCACTCATCCGACGTATCGAGGAATTGGGCGAGGTCGTCGTTAGTGACGACCTTTTCGGGCAGCGCGCTGCCCGTTCCCGCTATATAAAATGACATACAAAAAACTCCGTTTTCCCCGCACGGCCGGGGGCGCGTTCCGCGCACGGCACGAGGCAAAAGCGGGGAAGTCTTTGGAAAATTCTCCGACCGATCCGACTCTATTATAGTCAATCCCGCCGGCATAGTCAAGCCATCTTGCAAAAAAATCGCGCAGAACGGGCCGCCGCGCGGCAGAAACGGGCGGGCAGCAAAGCGCGCGCCCTCTCTCGCGGGCGCGCTTTCGGGCGGCACCCGCTCCCCTTTACCCGCGCTGCGGGACGATGGCAAACGAGAACTCGGCGCTCGTGCAGAGCTTGCCGTTCGCCTCGAGCTTTCCCTTCGCGAAGCAGAAGATCCCCTTGCGCGCGGTCAGGCGCACCGTCATCACGGCGGTATCGCCCGGCAGGAGGGGGTGCTTGAATTTGACGTTGTTCAGCCCCGTGTACATGGGGACGGCGCCCTTCGTGTCCGGCAGGAGCGCGACCGCCGACTGGGCGATCATCTCGCACTGGATCACGCCCGGGACGATGGGGTTGCCGGGGAAATGCCCCTGTAAGAAAAATTCGTCGCCGCGCACCGTGTACTTGCCGACGGAGACGGGCTGTCCCTCTTCCTCGGTCAGTTCGACCTCGTCCAGAAGGAGCATGGGCTCGCGGTGGGGAAGGATGTTCTTGATCTGTTCTCTGTCCATGACCGACCTCTCAGCTGAAAATTTCGCCGGGCGCCGGCTCGCGGTCCTCGGCAAAGAGGGGGCCGCCGATGACGGGCAGCACGATGGGCGAGGAGAGCGCGGCGGTCGACAGCGTGGTGACGGCGGCGCGCAGGTACGGGTACAGCAGCTCGGTGCCGGCGATGAGGGCGGCGCGCTTTTCCGCATCCGTGGACGCGTCCGTCTCGAACACGCCCGTATGCGTGACGCACAGGTCGAAGGGTTTGGGCTGATCTTCCGTCCGTTCGATCTTCACCGTCAGCGTGACGAAAAAGAGCTTGTCGTTCTCCACCGCGCGGCGCACCTTGCGCGCAAAGGTGGGTTTGAGTTCCATCTTGGTTCCGTTCTGCGCGCGGACGGCGTTGAGGCGGAAGGTCATCTCGTCGACGCGGATGCCCTTCAGTTTGAGGGCGGGCTTGCCCGTCACGGGCGACGCGTTCTGATTTTCCATAAATATCGATACTCCGCAATGGTATTTACGCGCGGCGGGCGCGTACCGGGACGCAGCGACTGCAACTTGCGTCATACACTATCATTATACTTCGTTTACGGCGGATTGTCAACATTTCCTCCGCGTTCTGACACAAAAACGGGGGAGCAAGCACGCTCCCCCGCCCTTTTTTCCGCCCTTGCGGGCAGCTTTTCCCCTTTTAATGCAGCATCCCGTCCGCGCAGACGGTGCGGATCTCCGCCGTTTCGCCCGTGGCGGCGTCCACATAGGCGTAGTACAGCCGCCCGCCGGCGGTGCCGCGCACCTCCCAGCACAGCAGCTCGCGCCCCGCCCGCGGGATGAGCGCCGCGCGCACGCCGAGCAGATCCATCCGCCGCGCCGCGTTCGCCTCCACCGTCTCCCGCGCGACGGCGGGCTCCGCAAAGGCGCGCTCTTTATGGCAGCGCAGGTACAGGCGGGCGTCCAGCCCCGTCACCTCGCCCCGGCCGCGGCAGACTTTGACCATCACGCGGTCGGTGTACAGGAGCACGCCCTCCTCTTCCGGCACAAATTCCACGCGGCACTCGCTGCCGCCCTCGGTCGCCCAGACGGGGACGAGGCCCGCATAGCCGCAGCCGTCCAGGAACTTGCGCGCCGCCTCCACGCACGCGTCGCGGTCGAAGAGAAGGCGGGAACAGTCCTCGTGCCCGTCGAGAAAGGCGAGGTACCCGCCCCGCTCGGTGAGCAGCGCCGTGTACGGGCGGCCCTCGCCGTCGCTGAACTCGACTTCGAAGCAGGCGACGCCCCGCCGCTCCGCCCTGCCGACGACGGCGGCGTCCTTGCAGCCGTACGAGGCGAAGAGGGACTGCGCCCGCTCGCCGATCTCCCGCTCGGACAGCGCGGGCGCCGCGGCGAGCAGCGACCCCTCCGGAGCGCCTTCCCCCTGCGGGGGCAGGCCGAAGGGCGGCTGCGGGCGTTCCCCTTCCGAAGCGCCTTCCCCCTGCGGGAGCGGGCCGAAGGGCGGCTGCGGGCGCTCCCCTTCCGAAGCGCCTTCCCCCTGCGGGGGCAGG
>DXFD01000101.1 GCA_019114625.1 Candidatus Borkfalkia faecigallinarum
GCAAAACCCCGCCTGTCGCAAAAGCCGGCGCTGCCGCCGCGCGCACTCGGAAAATATTTTTTCCGTCGGTTCCCCGATCCGATAGACGCCGTCCTCGTAGACGATCGAGCCGCCCGCGACCGTCATGCGCACGTTCGCATCCCCCGCGCTGTACACGAGATTTTTGCGGATGTCCGCCAACGGCTGCATACAGGGCGCGCGCAGATCGATGCGGACCAGATCGGCAAAATACCCTTCCCGCACGGCGCCGCCGCGGAACCCGAGCGCCGCATACCCGTCCCGCGTGGCGGCGGCGAGGGCCGCCTCCGCCGGCACGGCGGCCGCGTCCTTCATCGACTGCTTTTGCAGGCAGGAATACAGATACATCTCGCGGAACACCGACGCCGCGTTGTTGCTCGCCGTGCCGTCCGTCCCGATCGCGGGCCGCAGCCCCGCCGAAAGCATCCCGTACACGTGCGCGATGCCGGAGGCGAGCTTCAGGTTGCTCCCGCCGTTGATGACGGGCGTCACGCCGCTCTGGCGCAGCAGCGCGATGTCGTCCCGATCGCAGTAGACGCAGTGCGCGGCGAGTCCGCCGTTTTCAAAAAAACCGAGCTTATGCAGGTATTGCGGCGGCGTCAACCCGCCGTGCCGCACCGTGCACTCGCCGACCTCTTGCAGCGTTTCGGACAGATGGGTATACGTCTTGGCGCCCGCTTCGACCGCAAAATCCGCCACCTCCGCGATCAGCTTCTCCGAGCAGGTGTACTCGGCGTGAAGCCCCGGATAATAGCGAACTCTGTCTGACATAGTACTATATTTACTGTAGTTTTTCTCGATGAATCGGAGCACATCGAAGGCTGCGGCGGAATTTTCCCCACAGCAGAGCGCGAGGCAAAGATGCGCGCGGTCGGCCGCGGCATAGACGGCATCCGGCGAAAAATACATATCCGCAAAACAGGTGATCCCGCCCCGCACATATTCGGCGATCTGCAGCATCGTCCCCCAGTAGACGTCGTCGGGCGTCAGGTTCTTTTCCAGGGGGAAGATGCGCTCGTACAGCCACGCCTCGAGGGGAAGATCGTCCGCCGCGCCGCGGAACAGGCACATCGCCGCGTGCGTATGCGCGTTGCAAAAGCCGCTCATCAAAAGATCGCCCTCGCAGTCGATCTCCCGCTCGGCTATAAAGGACGGGTCGACGCCGCCGACGCCGACGATCGTGTCGCCGTCCGTCCGCACCTCCCCTTCGACGATCTCCGCGTCGGGCGCGGGGAGGATCTTCGCGTTATAGAAGCGCAGCTTCATCGCTTCCCGCCGCCCTGCCCTTGCAATGTTTCGGCAAGGCCGAGCAGATAGGCGCGGAAGGGATCGCGCAGCGCCTCGTCGCGGAGCGCGTATTCGACGTTCGCCTGCAAATATTCCAGCTTATTGCCCGCGTCATAGCGCTTGCCTTCAAACTTGCAGCCGACCAGCCTCCCTTCGTCCGCCAAAGCCTGCAGCGCGTCCGTAAAATATACTTCTCCCTTCGGCGAAGGCGGCGTGCGGCGGATGATGTCGTAAATGTCCGGTTCGACGATATAGCGGCCGATCACGGCGTCGTTGGAAAACTTTTCGCGAACGGGCGGCTTTTCGACGATCTTGCTGATCGCGCAGCCGCGCCCGCCGAGCGGCGTCGAGCGGACGTTGGCGTACTTCGGGATATCCCGATCTTCGACCTGCATGAGGGCGACCGTCGGCTTGCCCGTCTCTTCATAGCAATCGACCAGCTGGCCGATCCCGGGGCGGACGCCGTCCGGCGTATAGATGATGTCGTCGCCCAAAAGAATGGCGAACGGGTCGCTGCCCGTAAACGGCTGCGCGTACAGGATCGCGTCGGCAAAGCCGCACGGATGCTTCTGGCGCACGAAATACAGGTTGGCGAGCTTTTCCATGCTGCGGGAAATTTTCAGAAATTCTTCCTTCCCTTCCTTCTCCAGCAGATCGTCCAGTTCGGGCGTATAGTCAAAGAAATCCTCGAGGATCTTCTTGTTGCGGCCCGTGATGACGAGAATGTCGCGAATGCCCGCGCTGACCGCCTCTTCCACGATGTATTGCAGCGTCGGCTTGTCGACGATGGGCAGCATCTCTTTGCAGACAGACTTGGTGATCGGCAAAAAACGGGTGCCGAACCCGGCGGCGGGGATCACCGCTTTCGTGATCTTTTGACTCATGATCTCCTCCTTAACATCTTTTGTTCCGTAAAAACGGATCGGTCTTTCGATTTGCTTTCCGAATTGTTTTCGGGCGGCCGCCGGCGGCGCCCGTCCCGATCAATGCGGCGATCATTTTGCGCGAAAATATTTTGCCTCGATCGCCGCGAGCTTGTCGAGGCGGCGCTGATGCCGCCCGCCCTCAAAATCGGTCGACAAAAAGACGTCGACGATCTCTTCCATCAGCCCTTCGCCGATCACGCGCTGCCCGAACGCGAGCATGTTGGCGTCGTTGTGCAGCCGCGTATATTTTGCGGAATAGGTGTCGTGGCAATGCGCGCAGCGGATCCCCGGCACCTTGTTGGCGACGAGCGAAACGCCGATGCCCGTTCCGCAGACGAGGATCCCGCGCTCGCACCGCCCCGCCGCGACGGCTTCCGCCGCAGGCAGCGCGTAATCGGGATAATCGCAGGATTCTTCCGTGTCCGTGCCGAAGTCGATCACTTCATGCCCTTTGGATGTGAGGTAGCGCACGAGCGCCCTCTTGAGTTGCAGCCCGCCGTGGTCGCAGGCGACAGCGATCTTCATATACAGCCTCCGTAATGTGTCGATGTCAGCCGACGGGGCAGAGCGTCTGTCCGCTCCCCGCCGGCGAAAAATATTCGCGGATGATCGCGTCGACGGCGGCGCAGAGCAGCTGCGCCGTGAGCCGATACGCCTCGTCGCCGTACCCGTAAGGGTCGGGGATATCGAAGCCGGCGATCTCGCGGACAGACCGCACGTTGCCGGATCCGTTGAGCAGCTCTTTCTGCTTTTCCGTCATGCAGACGACGAGAAACGCCGATTCGATCATCTTATGCTTGAGTTGGCGGGGTTTGAATTTGGAATAATCCAACCCCATCTGCCGCAGGCAGGCGGCGCTCTGCGGACTGATCGCGGTACTGTTTTCCGCAAAGATCCCCGCCGACGCGGCGTCGACGTACTTGATCTTGCGCTTTTTGATCTCCGCGCGGAAAATGATCTCCGCCATCGGGCTTCTGCAAGTGTTCCCCGTACAGATGAACAGTACCTTCTTCCTCTTCATGTTATTCCCCCGCGCACGCTTTCCGCAGCCGATTGAGCACGCCCGTCATCACGCCGCCCCGCCCCGCCGGCTCGATCGCGATCAAAAGATCCGCGCACGTCTCCGCTTCCCGCAAGAGCCGATACAGGTTCTCGGCCATCGCCGCGCCGTCGGCGCCCAGATCGAGCACCGCTTCCGCGGGGAACATCCCCGCGACGGCGTCCTCGCACAGGACGCGCACCCTTCGGCCGCCCTGCACGGCGCGACGGTATTCCGCAAGCGCGGCAGCCGCATCCGCCGGCGCGAACAGCTTCGTCTCGCACGACGGCGCGTAGTGCTTGTACTTCATCCCCGGAGAACGGACCTTTTCCCCCTCCTGCGGGATATATTCGTCGCAGCGCCCGACGACGCCCGCGATCATCTCGCGCGTGACCAGCCCCGCGCGCAAAATGACGGGATAAGGGCCGGTTATGTCACACACAGTACTCTCTATACCGCCCAAACACGGGCCTCCGTCCAAGATCAAAGGGATCTTGCCGTTCAGATCGTCCAAAACGTGCTGCGCCGAAACGGGGCTGACGTGCTTGGAGCGGTTGGCGGACGGAGCCGCGACGGGGATGTCGACGTAGCGGAGAAAGCGCTGCGCCTCCGGATGCGCCGGCACGCGCACAGCGAGCGTATCCAGCCCGCAGGATACCTTTGCGCTGACCCTGCCGCGGCTGCGATAGACCAGCGTCAGCGGCCCCGGCAGGAACGCCTCGCGCAGTTTTTGCGCGTACGGCTCGTCGTAAACGAGAGAGCCGAGGTCGAACCCCGGGTGGATGTGTACGATCAGCGGGTTGTCCTGCGGCCTGCCCTTTACGCGGTAGATCCGCTCGACCGCCTCGTCCGAGCGCGCATCCGCGCCCAGCCCGTAGACGGTCTCCGTGGGGAAGGCGACGCATTCGCCGCGCAGCAGCAGCTCCTTCGCCCGGGCGAGCGACCGCTCGCCGATCTTCTGTACTTCCGTCTGCATCCTTACCCCTCCGTATCCTGCCCGCCTTCGGCAAAGCCGTCCATCGCGCGGTCGAACGCATCGTAGTCGTCGGGGATCTCTTCCTCCTCGCGCGGCGCGGGCGCGGGCGGCTCATCCGGCAAAAATCCGGGCGGCGGATTGACGTAACGCACCTGGTCGCCGCGGAAGCGCAGTTTGACGCGGCCGAGTTCGCCGTTTCGGTGCTTGGCGATGATCAGGTCCGCCGCGTCCTTGATGATCTTGCCGCTTTTCAGCTCCTCTTCCGTCGCCGCGACGTCGGGGCGGTGGATGAACATGACCATGTCCGCGTCCTGCTCGATCGCGCCCGATTCACGCAGGTCGGAGAGCTGCGGTTCCTCCTTGCTCGAGATACGGCGCAGCTGCGACAGCGCCAGGACAGGCACGTCCAGCTCCTTCGCCATGATCTTCAAGTTGCGGGTGATGCTCGAGATCTCCTGCTGGCGGTTCTCTTCGCGGCGGCGCTCGCCGCTGCCCATCAGCTGGATATAGTCGATCATGATCAGGTCCAGCCCCTCCTTGCGCGCTTTGAGGCGGCGGCACTTGGAGAGGATCTCCGCGGGCGTGATCTTGGAGGAGTCGTCGATGTAGATCTTGGCTTTTTTCAGGTCGGCGCTCGCCTTCCAGAGCCTTTTCCAGTCGCTCTGCGTCAGTTCGCCCGCCAGCGCCTTCGACATGCTCACGCGCGCGTTCGAGCACAGCAGACGCTGCGCGAGCTGGACGCGCGGCATTTCCAGCGAGAACACGGCGCAGACGCGGTTGTCGTTGAGGGCGGCATTCTCGACGATGTTCATGCCGATCGTCGTCTTGCCGACGCCGGGACGCGCGGCGAGGACGATAAAGTCGGATTTTTGCAGGCCGTTGGTCAGCTTGTCCAGCTTCGTAAAGCCCGTGTTGACGCCGCGCAGCGCGTTTTTGTCGGTGGAGATCACCTCGAATTTATTCAGGACCTGGTCGTAACTCTCGTCCTCGCGCATATCCACGAGCGTCGAGGTGTCCGCCTTTTTGGAGATGTCAAAGACCAGCTTTTCGGCATAGGCGATGCTGTCGCTCGCCTCGCCCCCCTCCATGCTGTGCTCGATGATCTGCTGGGACGCGCGGATCAGCCTGCGGTGGATGCTGTCGCGCTTGACGATCTCGAGGTAGGAACGATAATTCGCCGCCGACAGGGTGATCTTGGCGAGGTCGGTGATATAGGAGAGCCCGCCCGCCTTGTCGAGGCACTTTTCGTTCTCCAGCTCGTCCGCCAGCGTCACGAGGTCGACCGGCTTGCGCGCGTTGAATACGGACTTCATCGCGCCGATGATCAGTTTGTGCGATTCCTGGTAAAAATCTTCTTCCGAAAGCTGATCCAGAATATCCGTCTGCGTGTCGTTGTCGACGAGCAGGCAGCCGAGCAGCGCCTGTTCCGCTTCCAGATTATTCGGCAGCACGTTTGTCTTTGCCATTCCTTTCTCCCGATCGTATGCCGCCCGCGCGATGCGCGGGCCTTGCTTATCCGCTCACTTGACGAGCAGTTTTTCCAGCCTGTCCAGCGTGTCCGCAAAGGAAAGCATCGCCGCCGTGAAAGGCGCCTGCGTCGTCAGGTCGACGCCCGCGATCTTCAAGAGCTCGACGGGGCTGTCGCTGCCGCCCGAGGACAGGAATTTTTTATAGTCGGCGACGGCGGGCGCGCCCTCCGTCAGGATGCGCTCCGCGATGGAGATCGCGCTGACGATGCCCGTCGCATATTTATAGACATAGAACGAAGTGTAAAAATGCGGGATGCGCGACCATTCATAGGCGATCTGCTCGTCGTGTACGATCGCGTCGCCGTAGTAGAGCTTGTTCAGGCGCAGGTACTCCGCGCACAGGTTCTCGCTCGTGAGCGGCGTACCCTTTTCGACCATGTCGTGCGCGACCGATTCAAACTCCGCGAACATTGTCTGGCGATGCAGGGTCGCCCGCACCGTATCGAGAAAATAGCTGAGCAGATACGCCTGCATCTTTTCGTCCCGCGTCCCCGACAGGATGTGGCGCAGGAGCAGGACTTCGTTGACGGTGCTCGCGACTTCCGCCACAAAGATGCGGTAATCCGCCTTTGCATACGGCTGCGCCGCGTTGGAATAGTAGGTATGCAGCGCGTGGCCCATCTCGTGCGCGATGGTAAAGACGTCGCTCGTCGTCTGCTGGTAGTTGAGCAGGACGTACGGGTGTACGCCGTAGGCGCCCGTGCTGTATGCGCCGCTGCGCTTGCCCGCCGTCTCGCACACGTCCACCCAGCCTTCGGCAAACCCCTTGCGCAGGAGAGCGCCGTATTCCTCGCCGAGCGGAGAAAGACCGCGCACGACCAGCTCGCACGCGTCCTCGTAGGAGAGCTTGAGCTCCGCGTCTTCGACGAGCGGCGCGTAGATGTCGTACATATGCTGCTCTTCATATCCCAGAACGCGCTTGCGCAGGGCGATATAGCGGTGCATATCCGGCAAATTTTCATGCACGGCGGAGATCAGGTTCTCATAGACGCAGACGGGGACGTCCTCCCCTTCCAGCGCGCGCTGCAAACAGGAATCGTAGCCGCGGGCGCGGGACAGGAACACGTCCTTTTTGACGTTGCCGAAATAGGTCGCCGCGATCGTGTTGGTCAGGTCGATATAGGATTTATAATACTGCGCAAACGCGCGGCGGCGAAGGTCGCGGTCCTTGCCGTGCAGAAAGACGCCGTACATTCCGTGCGTGAGCGGGACGCCGCCGCCCGACCCGTCCTCGATCTCGCCGAAGCGGATATCCGCGTTGTCGATCATCGAAAAGATATTTTGAAACTGCGCATAGACCTCGCCGCCCTGCGCGAGCAGCTTTTCCTCCGCCGCGGACAGGACGTGCTTTTTGCTGCGGATGAGGCGGCGCAGATAATAATCCTGATCGCGCAGGCGTTCATCCTGCAAAAACGATCGCAGGACGGCATCGTCCAGCGCCGTCAGTTCCGGCTCCGCAAACGCCGTTTCCGACGAAAAGCGGACGTAGAGCGACATCGCGCGCGACTGCATCGCCGTATATTTAGCGACACGGGAGTCCTCGTCGTGGCGCATATGCGCGTACAGATACAGCCGCTCCAACGCGCGGCCGACTTCCTCCTGCCGGCGGAAAAAAGCGGCGAGCTCGCCCGCGTCATGCAGCTTGCCCTCCCACGCGCGCAGGGAGAGGGAGGACGCGGCGGCGGCGTACTGCTCTTCCCACGCTTCGTCCGAGGGAAAGATGTCTTCCGCCTTCCATTTATATTTTGCTTCGACTTCCGACCGTTCCATAGGCGCTCCTAATTTTTGTTGCTGTGGATGGGCGCGGGGATGCGGCCGCCGCGCAGGACAAAGCGCGAGCTGTCCGTCGGGTTGACGGGCATGATCGGCGCGCGCCCCAGCAGCCCGCCGAACTCGACGCTGTCGCCCACGTCCTTGCCCGGGACGGGGATGACGCGCACGGCCGTCGTCTTGTTGTTGATCATACCGATCGCGGCCTCGTCCGCAATGATCGCCGCGATGGTCGTCGCGGGCGTCTTGCCGGGGATCGCGATCATGTCCAGCCCGACCGAACAGACCGCCGTCATCGCCTCGAGCTTGTCGATGTGCAGCAGCCCCTTCTGCGCCGCTTCGATCATGCCGATATCCTCGCTGACGGGGATGAAGGCGCCGGAAAGCCCGCCCACGTGCGAGCTCGCCATGACGCCGCCCTTCTTGACCGCGTCGTTGAGCATGGCGAGCGCCGCCGTCGTGCCGTGCCCGCCCACGCATTCGAGGCCGAGCTCTTCGAGGATATGCGCGACCGAATCGCCCATGACGGGCGTCGGGGCGAGCGAAAGGTCGACGATGCCGAACTCCGCGTTCAGCCGCTTTGCCGCCTCTTTGGCGATCAGCTGGCCGGCGCGGGTGATCTTGAACGCCGTGCGCTTGATCATCTCCGCCGCGTCGTTGAGATTGGCGTCGGGGATGTTTTCGAGGGCGTGCTTGACCACGCCCGGGCCGGATACGCCGACGTTGATGACGGTGCCGCTCTCACCGACGCCGTGGAAGGCACCCGCCATGAACGGATTGTCCTCCACCGCGTTCGCAAAGACGACCAGTTTGGCGCAGCCGAGGCCGTCGCGGTCTTTGGTGCGTTCCGCCGTCTGTTTGACCACTTCGCCCATCAGGCGGACGGCGTCCATATTGATGCCCGACTTGGAGGACCCGATGTTGACGGAAGAACAGACGCGCTCGGTCGAGGCGAGCAATTCGGGGATGCTGCGGATGAACGCCTCCTCATAGTCCGCCATCCCCTTGTGGACGAGCGCGGAATAGCCGCCCAAAAAGTCGATCCCGAGCTCGTCGGCCGCGCGGTCGAGCGCGCGCCCGATCAGCGGCGCATCCTGCGGGAACGCCGCGCAGATCAGGCTGACCGGCGTCACGGAGACGCGCTTGTTGACGATGGGGATGCCGTATTCGCCGGCAAGCTGCCCGGCGACGCGGACGATGTCCTTCGCCTTTTCGCAGACGGTGTCATAGACCGCCTGCGCCGTCTCTTTGCCGCTGCCGCGCACGCACGGCAGCAGGGAAATACCCATCGTGATCGTGCGGATATCGAGATGCTCCCGCTCGATCATGTCGATCGTTTCCAACACATCCAACTGATTGAACATAGCCGATCTCCTCCCGCCTGCTCAGATATTGTGCATTGCGTTGAAGATCGCTTCGTGCTGGACGCGGATGGACATGCCGATCTCCTGCCCGAGCTGATCGCACTCTTTCGCGAGTTCCGAAAGCTCGACGTTCAGTTCGCTGATATCGACCAGCATGATCATGGCGAAATAATCTTGCAGGATCGTCTGGCTGATGTCCTCCACATTGACCCCGCGCTCGGCGAGGAAGGAGCTGACTTTGGCGATGATGCCCTTTTTATCCTTTCCTGTGACCGTGACAACTGCGTGCATTTTTATGAAAGCCTCCTCTGAAAGCGCACGAAAAATTTCTCCTGCGCGCCGTATTTGATCTATTTGCTGATGAAGAGCACGCCCAGCGTATTGCGCCCGCAATGGCTGGTGACGATGCTGCCCGCGACCGTCTCCAAAATGACGTCGAAATCGAACAGCTCGCGGACCATGCCTTTGGCAAGCTCGACCAGTTCGGGGTCGGCGTTGCTGTGCGTGACAAAGCAGCGCGTCTTATCGTAATCGGGATAGGCCGCGGCGAGGTCGTTGATGTACGAGCGGATGCAGCGCGCCATTTTGCCGATGTATTTTTTCTTCGGATACAGCTGCCCTTCCTTCATGTCGATCATCGGATGGATGGACAGCACTTTCGCCCCGTAGTAGGACAAGGTCGAGCAGCGCCCGCCCTTATACAGATACAGCAGCGTATCGGGAATGAACGAGGTGTTGACCTTCCCGCGCAGGGACAGGATCGTCTGGTAGATCTGCGCGGCCGCCCTGCCCTCCCGCAGCAGGTCGCACGCTTTCAGGACGAGCAGCCCCTGGCCCGTGGACAGCGCATGCGAGTCGACGACATAGACGCGGTCTCCGCCGATCTTCTGCGCCGCCGCCAGCGCAAACCCGTGCGAGCCGCTCGCCTTGGAGGAAATATTGAAGTGGATGACCGTCTTCCCCGCGTCCGTGAACGGGCGGAAAAAGTTTTCGTATTCCTCCACGCTCGGCGCCGCGGTCTTGGGCAATTCCCCCGTTTCATCCACATAGCGGAAGATGTCCGCGGGCGCGATGTTTACCCCGTCGCGAAACGTCTTGCCGCCCAGCATGACGCTCAACGGCATGATCCGGATGTCGTTCGCGGCGATCAGGTCGGCGCTCAGATCGCAGGTGCTGTCGGATGTGATGACGATGTCTTTCATGGCAAAGCTCCCCTTTATTATGGATTGCGGGCAAACTGCCCGAAAATTCCGGTAAAAAAGTCTTTGGCGGCGAGCGACCAGCCGGTCACGACGCCGACCACCTGCGCGATCGGCTGCGGGCCGATCGAACGGCTGTCCTCGCTGACGTTGCGGTGATCCCCCAAAAGATAGACCTCTCCCGCGGGCACGGTGATCTCCGGGAAGCTGCTGCGCACCGTCCACGGCTCTTCCGCGTCCAGATACGGCTCCTCCACGACGGAAAACTCCGCCTCCCCCGCCTGCCGGCGGTACAGGACGCCGCCCTGCGCATACAGCGTGTCGCCCGGCAGGCCGAGGACGCGCTTGATGATCCACTCGTACGAACTTGTCTCGCCCGCGCCGCCGTGCATATCGGTCTCCACGACGACGATATCGCCGCGGCGGATGCCGACGGTGGTGTCCACAAACAGATAATCGCCCCCGTACAGCGTCGGTTCCATCGAGGAGCCGACGACCTGTACGCCGATGAATATCTGCGTAAATAAGATCGTAAAACAAAGGACGACCGCCGCGACGATGGCCAGAACGCGCACCGTCGAGCGAAGTTCCCGCCGCGGATCGCGCCATGCGGCGATCAGGTCCGGATATGGATTGTTCTGCATGATTCGTTATTTTTTGATCGCGCGCAAAAATGCGTCGCGCGTGAGGAGCACGACCCGCCCGCATTTGTCGCAGCGGATCTTCATGTCCGCGCCCGTCCGCACGATCGTCCAGACGTCGTTGCCGCACGGGTGCTTCTTTTTTGTGATCACCTTGTCCCCTATAGAGTATACCATATTTTTGACAGCCGAAAAAGTAAATTTTGTAAAATTTTTACAGCCAGAGCAAATTATTGATGCAAAAACGCCCTTCCGCGCAGAAAGAGATGTATTTTGCGCCGCTCAGGCCGGCGAGCGGGCGGTTGCCGTCCGTCTTGAAATCCTTTGCGCTCAGCACATGATCGATCCAGCTCTCGCAGCCGGGCAGGAAGAGATTGCATTGATAGAGGATATCCCGCCCGTTCTTTTCCGCGCGGACGGTGATCTGCATCGTCGTCGTTTCGGGCGCGTAGACGTCGAATTTGAGGAGCGCGTTTTCGGACGGACGATAGCGCGGGTCGTTGATGCGGAAGGATTTGAGGCCGTACTCGGAGGCGATCCCCTCGATCCCGCAGGGACCTTCCATGAGGTTGACGGGCGGCAGGCTGTTTTGCAGGAAGCAGTCCGCCATCGTGCCGCCGCGGTCGAAGCGGGCGACGGTAAAGCTGTCACGGCCGTTCCGGCTGCTGTACAGGATGCGGCAGCGCTCCACGCTGTTGGCGTAATCTTTCTCCAGCCGCTTGACGGCGATCTTGGAGGAAACGGCGAACCCGCAGCTGTACTTGGTCTTGGCGTAGGCGAAGACGCGCCGCGCCCCGCGCACGGTGTTCAGGCGGAAGACCTGCTCGTCTTCGCCCGCGCTCTCCTTGCGCTCGCAGCGCACCCAGTCGCGCATGGCGGACTCGCACATCTCCTCCGCCATATAGACTTCGCAATAGCGGACCTCGCCGTTACGGTCGAAGCGGATGCGCGCGACCAGCTCGCCGTCCGCGTCCTCGTCAATGGCGATCTCGGCGGGGGCGGGGATAAACACCTCCCGACCCCGGAGATATTTGCCGATGAACAGTTCAAGATCTTTCAGACCCGTGTTGCCGATGTGCCCGTTATAGCGGGCCGCAAAATAGAAGGTCTTGTCGCAGTCGGACGCGATGCGCGAAAAGGTATCGAACGCCCTGTCCGCGTCGAAAAACTCGTCGTTGGTCGAGCAGAGCATGAGCACGGGACACTTGACGTACGGCGCATACGACTGCGATTCGACGCCCGCGATGAAGCGGTAGCGCTCGTCGTCCATCTTCAGTTCGGGCGCGTCGCCGTACTTGTTCACCCCGCGATAGGCGCGCCAACCGCCCGCGCAGACGGGGATGGCGCAGGCGAGGTCGTCGCACGTCGCCGCGAGCTGCCACGCGATGTCGCCGCCCGCGCGCACGCCGATCACGCCGATCTTGCCGATGTTCGCCTTGGAACGCAGATAGCGCACGCAATAGCGCGCGAGGGCGACCCATTCGAACCAGCACGTCTCGCGCGCCGTATCGTCCGCGTGATCGAAGCGGCGCTCTGCCTGCCGCAAATTGGCGTAGGCGATGGCTTCGGGATAGGCCGTATAGCCGTCCGCGCCCCGCCAGGAGCCGCGGTAATCGGGCATCAGGACGGCGTAGCCGAGCGATGCAAAATATCGCACCGCGGCGTCATCGATCGTCTGGTCCGCGTCCGGCAGGATCAGCAGCGCGGGGACGGTCCCCCCGTCCGACGGCTCCGCGTAGCGCGCAAAGATGCCGACGCGCTCCTCGCCGACGGCGCGGCCGGAAAAACGCACGGTGTACAGGCGCAGCTTCTCCCCTTCCTCCCGATGCAGGATCGTCTCCTCGACGGGGAGAGAGTCGTCAAAGTCGCTCCATAAAGTTGTCGGTGTCAGAATTTTGTTTGCCAAAACGAATCACCCCGCTAACAGCTTATTTTTATGGTCGAGCCGCCGCTTTCGGACGCCGCCGTCACGACGATCTTGTTGTCGATGCGATGCTTCAATTCCTCGACGTGCGAGATCAGGCCGATCGCAAAATGCTTGTTCTTCAGCTTCTCCAAGCTGTCCATGACCGTATCGATCAGCTTTTCGTCCAGCGTGCCGAAGCCTTCGTCCAGGAAGAAAAATTCGATCGGGCGCAGCGACTTTGCATAGATCGCCGCCGAGAGGGCGAGCGCGAGGGAGAGCGAGACGAGGAAGGTCTCCCCGCCGGACAGCGTGTTGACGCTGCGCAGTTCGCCGCCGTTGAAATTGTCCCCCACGAAAAAGCCCTGCTCATAGCGGATGAAATACCGCCCGTTGGTCAGTTTGAGCAAAAGTTCGGTCGCCGACTCCGAAATATCCGCCAGATATTCGCCCGCCACAAATTCCATGAACTTGTTGCCGTAGAGCAGGCTGCGCAGCCGCTCGAGGTCGGAGAAGGCGCGCCGCAGCCCGTCCCGCTCCTTTTCCAGCTCTTTGCGGCGCGCCAGCTTGCCGGCAAACTGTGCGACGGCACTCTCGAGCACGGCGCTCTGCAGCCCCGCGTCCTCCTTCTTTTGCGTGAGCTGCCGGAACGCGCTCTCGCGGCGCGCATACTCCTCTTCTTCGACGGGGACGATCTCGCCCTCCGCCTCGACGGCGGCGATCCCCGCGTTGAGCTGCGCGAGGCTGCCGTCGTACGCCTCGATCTCCCGCGCGAGCGCGGCCGCGTCCGGGCACCGCCCGCGCAGCGCCTCCGCTTCCGCCTCGTCCGCAAAGCCGCTCTCCCGCAGGCGGGCGGCGAGCGCCTGCGCCGTCTCGGCGCGCTCCCCTTCCCGCGCGGCGGCGTGCGCCTCTTGCCGCGCCTGTTCCAGCTCCGCCGCGCGGATGCGCTCGTCGAGGCAGCGCGCCCGTTCGTCCCGCTGCTGTTTGGCGGCCGACACGGCCTCCTCCTCCTTTTGTAACTGCGCGGCGAGCGTGCGGACCTCTCCCGGGGCGACCTCGCCCAGCGCGGCGCGCAGGCGGCCGAGCGCCGCCTCCGCGTTCGCCGCCGCCTCCTGCCCGCGCTCCGCCGCGAGGCTGCGATCCTTTTCGGCAGCCTGCAGGCGGCCCTGCGCTTGCGTCCTCTTCAGTTCGGCCGCGTGCTGCCGCTGCAACAGCGCCGTATGCTCCGCCTGCTTTGCGCGGAATTTTTGCAGCAGACGCTCGAGATCCGCATCTTTTGCGCGGCCGCGCAGGGACGTGTAATACTCCAGCCGCTCGCGCAGCGCCGCTTCCGCCCGCTCATACAGTTCGCCGCCCGAAAAATCGCGCCGCAATTCCCGCAGCTTTTCCGCGAAATACGCCTCTGCGTCCGCATATTCCGCGTCCAGCAGCGCGCTGTCGAGGTCCCCGCGCAGAAAGCGGCTCAGGTCCGCCCCGTCCGCAGACGCCTCCGCCTGCCCCGCGAGCGCGATCGATTCCGCTTCATACTGCCGCAGCGACTTTTCTTCCGCGGCGCAGCGCGCGTCCGCCTTGCGGTACTCGTCGGCGGCGCCCGCGCGCGCGGAACGGTATTTTTCCCACGCCTGCACGTCCGCTTCGGCGTGCCGGACGGCAGCGCGCTTTTCCCGCAGGGCGAGCAGCTGCGCGTCCGCATCCGCCTCCTCGATCTCCCTGCGCAGGGCGGCGAGCTCCGCCGCGGCCTGTTCGCGGCACGCCGCGCTGTCTTTGGCGGCAGCCTCGCTTTCCCGCCGCTGTTTTTCGAGGTCGCGCACCTTGTCCATGAGCGCGGCGATCTCCTCCGCCGCCGGCAGGCGGGCATAGTCGGCGCGCTTGGCGTCGATCTCCCCGCCGCGCCGCATCAGCTCCTCGCGCGAGCGGCACAGATCCCGCCACTTTCCGTAACGCTTGACCTGCGCCTGCAATTCGGTAAATTCGGCGCGGATGCGCTCGTAGTCGGCGTCCAGCTCCCGCAGCTCGCCCTGCAGGCGGACAAGCTCCGCGCGCTGCTCTTCCAGCGCCTCGTCCGTGTATTCGGCATAGCCGTTCAGTTCGCCCTCTTTTTTGTCGAGGTCGGACTTTGCCGCGTCAAACCGGCGCTTGAGGACGGCGTTGAGACGTTCGCCGTACATTTCGAGGTCGAACAGGCGCGAGATGAGGCGCAGGCGCTCGCCGCGGTCCGCCTTGACGAACTGCGCAAATTCGCCCTGCGGGAGCGCGATGCACTTTTTGAAATCTTCAAAGGAAAGGCCGACGATGGCGCGGATCTTTTCGTTGGTGGGTTTGACGCCGTCGCTGATGACGTGCTCCGCGTCGCCGTCCAGCTCGGACAGCGTGAGCTTCTGCTGCGAGTTCTTGCGGCGGATCTCGCGCTCCACGCGGTAAATGCGGCGGCGGCCGTCCTCATCGATGGAAAAATCGAAAACGGCGTACGCCCTGTCGCAGCGGTAGTTGATGACCTCGTTCCCGATGCCGCCGCGCGCGCGGTCCACCTTGCCGTACAGCGCGAAGATCATGCTGTCGAGGATGGTGGTCTTGCCGCTGCCGGTATCCCCGAAAATGCCGAAGATCCCGCCCGCCAAAAGGCGCTTAAAGTCGATGACCGCCCTTTCCGAAAAGCTGTTGATGCCGCAAAATTCCAGACGTTCAGGCCTCATACGCTTCCTCCGCCAGGGAAAGGAAGAGCTGCTTCAGCCCCTCCGCCGGGTCCTCGGAAAACTGCGCGCGGTAGAACTCGGTGAACAGTTCGCCCGCCGAGCGGGTGCGCTTCCCCGCGACCGCCTTTCCGCTCAGTTCCCCGCGGATCTCCGGGATCAGGTTGACGAGGCCCGCGTTCGCCTCCTTCAAAGCGCGCACCTGCGCGGAGGAGAGGGGCTCGCGCAGATGCAGCGTCAGTTCGACATACGCCCCCTCCCAGCGGCGCAGCAGCGGCACCGCACTCTCGACGCCGTCCGCCTCCAAGCGGACGAGCCTTTTCCCACTCTGCAGCGGGATCTCGCGCAGGCCGTGCAGGCCGTTCCGATCCAGATCGAACAGGACGACGCTCTTTTGCGTGCCGGCTTCGTCGAAGGCGTATGGCAGGATGGAACCGCTGTACCGGACCGTGCCGCCGCGAAAACCCTGCTTCTTGTGCAGGTGGCCGAGCGCGGCATAGTCGCAGGCGGGAAGCAGATCGAGCGGTACCGCCCGCGCGCCGCCGAGGTCGATCTCGCGCTCCCCCTCGCTCACCTGCCCGCCGGCGACGAACAGGTGCGACAAAAAGACGGACGGCAGGCCCGCCTTGTTCTCCCTTTCGCCCGCCGCGATCCAGCGGCGCATCTTGTCCGTAAAACTTTCGTCCGGATTTTTGTCCTCTTTGAGCCGCGCCTCGTTCGGGTACGGGAGAACGTGGACGAAGACGCGTTCGCCCGCGTCGTTCTCGAATACGATATGATCCCGCCCCGCTTCCGCCGCGCGGACGTTTTTGCCCGCGAACGGCTTCGGGCTGCGCTCCGCGTTGCCGTAGATATAGATCCCCAGCTCCTCGGACAGGGCCGTCGCCGCCGAAAGGCGCACGGGGTCGTCGTGATTTCCGCTGATCGCGAGCAGACACCGCTCCTGCGCCGTGATGCGGCGCACGGCGCGGTAAAAGAGGTCCTCCGCCTCCGCCGACGGCAAAAAGGTATCGAACACATCCCCCGCCACGAGAACGAGCTCCACGCGCTCGCGCGCGCAGATCTCCGCGATCTCGTCGAGCACGGCGCGCTGTTCTTCCAGGCGCTCTTTACCGGCGAGGCGCTTCCCGATGTGCCAGTCGGATGTATGCAATATCCTCATAAACCTCCCTACCGAAAAAACGGCGGGCGCGGACGCGCAAAAAAGCGCGTTTGCTGCCGATTTTCCTTGCTTTTCGCGAAAATTATTTATATAATAGTATAGCGCAATTTCAAAAATAAATCAAGCGTTGCGCGGAGTTTGGTCATGGGATTTTGCTCGTACTCGAGGGAGTTCTCCCTCTCCTCTTACACAAACATCGAGAACCAATTTATCCAGAAATATATGGCTTCGGCGGACGGGGACGCCGTCAAAGTCTATATCTTCGGGCTGTATCTTTGCCAGAACGTGCAGGGCGAATACACCCTCGGCGAGGCGGCGCACACCCTGCAGATGGAACCCGAACGGGTCGCGGACCTCTTCCGCTTCTGGGAAGACTTCGACCTTTTGGAGATCGTATCCAAAGACCCCTTCTCCGTGCGCTACTTCCCCGCGGACTACGGCAAGGGCCGCCCCAAGCGCATCCGCACCGAAAAATATGCCGATTTCAACAAGGCCGTCCAGTCGCTGATGCCGCAGAAAATGATCTCCGCCTCCGAATTCATGAAGTATTTTTCCGTCATGGAAGAGTACGCGATCAAGCCGGAAGCGATGCTGCTCATCGTCCGCTACTGCATCGATCTGAAGGGAGAAAATATTGCACAAAACTATATTTTGCAGGTGGCGCGCAACTTCGCTGCGGAGGGCGTGACGACCGTCGAGCAGATCGAAAACAAGCTCTCCGACTACGTCGTGCGCGGCGGCGACCTCGCCCGCATCCTGCGCGCCTGCGGCTCGACCAAAAAGCCGGAGCCGGGCGACTACCGCCTCCTGAAAAAGTGGACGGAAGAGTTCGGCTACGACGTCGATACGATCGTCTACACCGCCTCGCAATTCAAAAAAGGCGGCCTCGCCAAGCTCGACGCCGTGCTCGGCGAGCTGTATGCGGGCAAAAAGTTCGGCGAGGGAGAGATCCGCGAATACCTCGCGCGCAAGGAACAGGTACGCGGGCTGACGCTGAACATCGCGCGCGAACTGGGCGTCTACTGCCAGGTCGTGGACACCTATACCGACAACTTCGTCAGCGGCTGGCTCGCCGCCGGCTATGACGACGCGTCCCTCGTCAACCTCGCCAAATACTGCTTCCGCCGCGAGCGCAAATCCTTTGAAAAGATGGACGAGCTCATCCGCAAGCTCGTCGCGCTCGGCGTCGTTTCCGCCGAAAGCATCGTCGCCTATATCGAGGACGAGGCGCGCGAACAGACCTTCGCCGCGGAAGTACTCAAACGGGCGGGGCTGTCCCGCCGCGTCAACAACTGGGACCGCGACTGTCTGCGCAACTGGCGGCGCTGGAATTTTTCGGATGCGATGATCCTCAAGGCGGCGGAGACGGCGGTCGGCAAGGCGAGCCCCGTCCCCTACATCACGTCGGTGCTCTCGTCCTGGAAGGCGCGCGGCATTTTCAGCCCCGAACAGCTCGCCAAAGAGCAGGCATCCTTCGGCGCCGCACACGGCGCCTTCGCCCGCGACACGCACGGGGACGAGCAGCGCAAGAAGATGGAAAGTTACTACTTCAACCTGCGCGAACGCGCGCAGGACCGCGCCGACCACTACCGCAAACTCGCCTTCGGCAACGAGGCCTTTCGCCTCAACGACGAGGCGATCAAGGCCAACGAGATCAAGCTCGCCAAAGCGGAGGCGCTGGGCGGCGATACGCGGGAGCCCGCCGAACAGCTGCGCCGCCTGCGGCAGGAACGCGCCGAACTGCTCGCGCAGATGCGCCTGACCGAGGAGATGCTCGTCCCGCAATACCGCTGCAAAAAGTGCAGCGATACGGGCTTCGACAAAAACGGGAACGTCTGCGACTGTTACCGGGAAAGCGTCGAGGACGCCTCCGACGAGAAGAAGCTGGAAAACATCCTGGACGTCTATTCCAACATCGACCTGTAAGAATAAAAGGATATGCGGGACGCCCGCGCGCCGTACGGCGCGCGGGCGTCCCGCTTTCTGCGGCGGAAAACTTCACGCCACGGCGAAAACCGTCACTCCATGACAAAAACCGTCACGGCTGCCCGCAGACGGCGCGCAGCGGACACGGGAACCTCACGGCTGCCCGCAGACGGCGCGCGGCGGACACGGGAACTTCACGGCTGCCCGCAGACGGCGGCGAGCGCTTCGGCAAACGGGCGCATCGTCCCGCCGCGCAGGTCGATATAAAAACAGCGACCGTTGTAGCCTCCGTCATACAGCCGCACGACGTTGAACCCGCAAAACTCTTCCTTGACCGCAAATAAAAGCGCCGTGAAGGGCATCCCCGCGACCGTCTGTTCCTTTGCAAAGCAAAACTCCGCCCAAAGCCCTTCGCGCATCTCTTCGCGCGTCAGACGGTCGATGCTCACGCCGAACGCCGGCATCCGCACGGCGCCCTCCGTCATCGCCCGCCAGGCGGCCGCCGCAGACGCGAACGCCCCGCTCCCGCGCGTAAAACGCCGGCTCTCCCCGTTCCTGTGCACAATCAGCGCTTCCGCCTGCGGCACGACCGCAAACAGAAGTTCCGCCGGCTCCTCCTCTCCTTCGCCGCACGCCGCCGCGATCGGGCGCGCGTAATTTTCTTTCTTTTCCATATACCTATTATACCCGAATGCGCCCGCGTTGGCAAGGATCCGCGAGAAAATGCGGCAAAAATTTTGTAAAAAAATTTATATAAAACCGTTGACAAGTTTGAAAAAACGTGTATAATATAGGCAAAACAAAAAGGAGGGCAAACGATGAAAAAGACCATGTACAGCCTGATGCTGGCCGAGGACGTGATCCGCGAGATCGACCGCTTAGCGGCGGAAAAAAATACCAACCGCTCCAATCTCGTCAACCAGATCCTCGCCGAATACGTCTCCATGACGACGCCGGAAAAGCATGTGCAGAATATCTTCGACATCATCGAGCGATTCATCGGGCAGCAGAGCGGCTATCTGCTCTATTCGCAGCCCAACGACATGACGATGTCCATCAAGAGCTCGCTGCAATACCACTACCGCCCGACCATCCGCTACGAAGTGGAGATGTACCGCAGCCCGGACAAGACGCTCGGCCAGCTGAAGATCATCTTCCGCACGACTTCTTCGGAATTGCTGCTGGAGCTGACACGCTTCTTCAAGATCTGGATCCAGCTGGAAAACATCTATATCAAGGGATTTTTTGAAAAGGGCGCGATCGAATACGGCATGGAAAACGGGCGCTTTCTGCGCACATTCGCCGTACCGAACGACTCCGACTACACCGAAGAACAGATCGGCAACGCGATCAGCCACTACATCGCGACCTTTGACGAAATGCTCAAAAACTATCTCGCCGGACGCTACGAGAGCACGCAGGACATCGAAAAGCGGTACCTGCAGTACCTCAACAGCGGCGTGCAACTCATTTAAGGAGGTGAAAACACTATGAACGCTCAGAAATTGACGAAAAAGGCGCTCGAAGCCGTTCAGTCGGCCCAGAGCATCGCCATCGAAAACCAGAATATGCAGATCATGCCCGAGCACCTGCTGTATGCGCTCGTCGATCAGGAAGGCGGGTTGATCCCGCAGCTTTTGAAAAAGTCGGGCGTCGATACGGACAACATGCTCGCCCTGCTGGACGGCGCCATCAACAAGATCCCCGCCGTGAGCGGGAGCGGCCGCGAGCCGGATAAAATTTATATATCCCCCGTCACCGACAAGATCTTCAACGAGGCGGAGCGCCTCGCCAACTCCATGCGCGACGAGTATATCTCCGTCGAGCACCTCATGCTCGCGCTCTTTGACCACGCGACGGACGAGATCAAAAACATCTTCCGCACGCTCGGCATCACCAAAGACGGGTTCCTGACCCAGCTGAAAAAGGTCAAGACCGACCGCGTGACCAGCGACGAGCCGGAAAACACCTACGACGCGCTCTCCAAGTACGGCTCCGACCTCGTGCAGCGCGCCAAAGACCAGAAGCTGGACCCCGTCATCGGGCGAGACAACGAGATCCGCAACGTG
>DXFD01000006.1 GCA_019114625.1 Candidatus Borkfalkia faecigallinarum
GGCGGGTGCCGCGCATGTACAGCGCCGCGGCGAGGCCCGCCATATCCCCGACGACGCCGCCGCCGAACGCGACGACGACGGACGAGCGGTGCAGGCGGGCGTTCAGCATCCCGTCGAGGATGCGGAACAATCCCGTCCGGTTTTTATGGCGCTCCCCTGCCGGGATCACGCAGACGGGCGCGCCCGGGAACAGTTTGCCGATCTTTTCCGAATACAGGCGGGCGACGTTGGAGTCGGTGACGACAAAGACCTGCGCGCCGCGCAGGTATTCGGACGCCGCTTCCGGCGCTCCCGCCCCGCACAGGACGGTGCTCGGCCGCGACTTGGTATGAACTTCGATGATCTGCATACGGGCCTCCTCAGTCGAGCGCGGCATAGCGCGCGGCGATCTCCTGCATGTTATCCCCGCCCAGGCGGTCCAAGACCTTCTGCGCGAGCGCGAAGCAGACGGTGCTTTCCACCACGACCTCGCAGGCGCAGATGGCGCAGACGTCGCTGCGCTCGGTCGCCGCGCGGCAGGCCTCGCCCGTGGCGTAATCGACCGTGTTCAGCCCGCGCATGAGGGTGGGGATGGGCTTCATCGCCGCGCGCAGGACGATCTCTTCGCCGTTGGACATACCGCCCTCGATGCCGCCCGCGTTGTTCGTACGGCGCACGAAGCGGCCGCCTTCCGAAAAGATCTCGTCGTGGACTTCGCTGCCCGGGCGCAGCGCCGCGGCAAAGCCGAGGCCGATCTCCACGCCCTTGATCGCCTGGATGCCCATGACCGCGCCGGCGAGGTGGCCGTCCAGCTTCTCGCCGTAGCTCATGCAGCTGCCGAAGCCGCTCTTGAGGCCGCGCACGCGCACCTCGACGATGCCGCCCGCCGTATCCTTCGCCTCTTTTATGGCGTCGATTCGGCTTTTTGCCTGTTTGCAGAGTACTTCGTCAGGCATAAACAGCTCCCGATCCTGCACGCCGCGCAGCTGGTCGAAGGTGTATTCCTTTTCGTCCGTGACGCCCGCGACCGAGCGGACATAGCCGCCCACTTCCACGCCGAGGGCGCGCAGGAACATCCGCGCGAGCGTACCCGCCGCGACGCGCACCGCCGTCTCGCGCGCGGAAGCGCGTTCAAGGATGTTGCGCGCGTCCGTCTGGTCGTACTTGCGCAGGCCGGTCAGATCGGCATGGCCGGGGCGCACGCGCGTCAGGCGGCGGGCGCTCACGTCCGCGCCGTACGGGGACATATACGGCTCCCAGTTGGCATAGTCGCGGTTCTCCACGAGCAGGCAGACGGGGCTGCCCAGCGTCCGGCGATCGCGCACGCCCGCGAGGATCTGCACGCGGTCGGTCTCGATCTTCTGCCGCGCGCCGCGGCCGTAGCCGCTCTGGCGCAGCGCGAGATAGCGGTCGATCTCCGCCGTATCCACTTCCAAATTCGAGGGAAGCCCCTCCACGATCGCGGTGAGCGCCCTGCCGTGCGACTCGCCGCTCGTCATCCATTTCAGCATAATAACGTAAGCTCCGTAGGTCGATGAAGATTTTTGAAAAGTTATGCGATGTCCCGAACGGCCGCCGCCGACCATGTCCCGTCCGCGCGGATGGTCAGAAGGATGCTCCCGACCTCGTCCGTGCGCCAGATCTGCGCCCCGGGCGAAGCCGCGAGGATGCGCTCCGCCGACGCCATCGAGGGGTGCGCGTACGGGTTGTCCGCGCCCGCGCTCACGAAAAACGCCTGCGGGCGGCACATCTCGGCAAGCGCTTTGCCCGTCGACGACGAACTGCCGTGATGCCCGGCTTTGAGAAATTCCAGCCCCTCCAGCCGCGGCTCCAGCCTCTGCCTGCCCCATTCCGCCTGCGCCTCGAACGCGAAGATCTCCCCGTCCGTCACCGTATAGTCCTCGATCAGCGCATTCTCGACGGCGGTCGACGCGTCGCCCGTGAGAAGCAGGCGGCGGCCTGCATACTCGACGTACAGGATCGCGGACGAATCGTTGAAGTCCGCCTCGCCCGCCGGCGCCGCGTTCGGCTCCGTGTAGGCGCTGTCCTCGATCTCCGGGGAGAGGGGCGCGAGGAGCATGGCGTAATAGAAACGGTCGGCATCCTCCGAGAGGATATGGCGGTACATCTGCGAGATCAGCATGGGCGCGCCGCTCGCCGCGGCCGCCTCCGCAAACGCGGCATATGCCTCGTTGACGTCGGGATCCAGGCAATAGGGCATCCAGATCTGCCCGGCGCCGTAACACTCGACCACGTCCGCCATACCGCCGGCGTGGTCGCTGTCCGGATGGGTGAGAAGGAGGACGTCGAAGGCGTCGATGCCCAGCGCGTGCGCATACGCGATGACCGCGCGGCGGGACGCGACGCTCGCATCCCCGGCGTCGACGATCATCGTCTTGCCGTCCGGAAATTCCAGAATGGTGCAGTCGCCCTGCCCCACATCCACAAAATGGACGCGCAGCTCGCCCGCGCGGCGTTCGGGGACGTCGGGCGCGGCGAGGAACATCGCCAGATGCTCCAGCCGCACGAAACAGCGGTCGACGACGATGCCCGCCGCGACGGCGAGAGCGAACAGCGCCGCGAGGATGATGCTCGCGACGCGGACGCCTCTCCTTTTCCGTTTCCTTTCGGCTGTATTCATCGCCGCCACCTCCGAGGACCGCGCGCCCGTTCGGGCGCGCGGTCCTCCGCTGCGGTTTCAGGCGCAGAAACGCGCCGTCCGATAGCAAATACGAAGCGCGCCGCCCGGGGCGGCGGGCGCGGAACGCGATCGCCGCACAGAAAAGCGGGCGCAAAACGCGGTCGCCGCACAGAAAAGCGGGCCGCGCGAAGGGAAGCCTTACTTGCCCGCCGCGAGCGCATACGCGCCGTAGATGCCGGCGTCGTTGCCCAGCGTCGCGCGGACGATCGCGAGCGGGACGCGCTCGCAGTCGACGTACAGGCGCTCGCTCACATACTTGCGCAGGGGCTGCAAGAGATATTCGCCCTGGTTGGAAACGCCGCCGCCCAGCAGGATCGCCTGCGGACGGAGGATCCCGACGAGGTTCAAGATCCCTTCCCCGAGATACATGATGTAGTTTTTGACGACCTGGGTGCCCACCTCGTCGCCCGCCTTGGCGGCGTCGAACGCGGTCTTGCCGTCCACGTTGTCCGGATCGCCCGCGATCTGCCACATCAGGCTGTCCTTATGTTCGAACATGGCGCGCTTGGTGTCGCGCATGAGCGCGGTCGCGGACGCGTACTGCTCGAAGCAGCCGCGGCGGCCGCAGCCGCAGGGCACTCCGCCGAGCGAGATGACCATGTGGCCCGCCTCGCCGCCGGCGCCGTGGAACCCTTCAAAGATCTTGCCGCCGATGATGATGCCGCTGCCCACGCCCGTGCCGAGCGTGATGAGGATGCTGTCCTCATAGCTCTTGCCCGCGCCGAACTTCGCCTCGCCGAGAGCGGCCGCGTTCGCGTCGTTGGCGACGTACACGGGGACGCCCAGCTTGACCGCCAGATCGGGGCCGAGCGGCATATCCCGCCAGTCATAGTTGCTCCAACGCACCACGACGCCGGAAGCGCCGTCGATGACACCGGGAGAACCGATCCCGACCGCCCCGACTTCGGACATCCCGCCGTACCGCTCGCTCAAGCCGCGCACCAGCTGCGCCATCTTGACGACGGTCGTCAGGTAGCCCTCTTCGCGGGAGGTCTTGACCGTATCTTTTGCGATCATGTTCCCCTCCAGGTCGAAAAGCCCGGCTTTGGCGCTCATCCCGCCAAAGTCGATCCCTGCATAGTACTTCTTCATATCATATACCTCTTTATAGATTCTCTTTCTTGAACGAGTCCCATAACCCCGCCGCGCCGCCGCGCGCGATACACTCGCGCAGGCGCGCCGCCGCCGCGCGCTCCCCTTCCCGCAGGAGCGACTCCGACCGCCGCGTGAACGAACGGGTAAAGTCGATGCCGGGCGTCTCCCCCGCCGCCGCCCATTCGCGGGAACCGAACAGCAGGCAGTTGGCCGCCTCTGCGAACCGATCGAACGGCTCGCCCTCCGCGGGCGCCGCCGCGATGACGGTCAGCGAACCCGCGCCTTTGAGAAGCCGCGCCGAAGCGAACAGCTGCTCGGCAAAAGAGAAATAATCCTCCCCGAACCGGCCGCGCTCCGACTCCGCCGCGCAGGAACGCAGCAGTTCGGCGACGGAATCGAGCAGCAGCACGGCGTCCCCGCCCGACTCGGCGATTCGCTTGCAGTAGGCGAGCGCCAGCCGCGCCGCGCGCAGCCGCTCTGCCGGGAGGGAACCGAAGGGCGCCGCAAAGACGGATGCCGACGGGATCGCCTCCGATAATTCCGAACATTCTTCCGGACGGCCGAACGCGAGGATGACCGTGCGCAGGTCCGCCAGCGCCGCACAGCGCGCCGTCTCGCGGATAAAGGCGGTCTTTCCTTCGCCCGCCGCTGCCCGAAACAGGACGCGCTGTCCCTTTCCGATCGGGGTCAGCACATCCGCCGCGCGCAGCGCCGCACAGGCGGAGGTCGCGAGCGGGATCCGCTCGGCGGGAAGCAGGGCGGGAAATCCTTCAAACCGGGCGCGGGAGGGAGAGGGAGCCAGCCCGCCGACGCCGATGATCTGGACGACCTCGGCGCGGCCTTCCCCGCACTCGCCCGCATAGCCGGAGATCAGGTCCCCTTCCCGCAGATGATAATCCTCGATGCAGGACTGCGCCACGAACACGTCGGTGCGCACGCCGTCCTTCGTGCAGAGCCGCCCGCCCGCGGCGAGACATTCCAGTATCCCGACAAAGCGGCGGTCCGCATAGCCGCCGGAAGCGCGCCTGTCGGCGGAGCCGTCACGAAACTCCGTCCTCTCCACGCTGTCCGGCCCCGCCAAAAAGGGCATCATTTCCTTGCACTCCGCGACCAGACGGCGGACCTTTTCGATATTTTCGGGCGGGACTTCCGCCGACTTGACACGCGCCCCCTTGCGGTTGCGCGGTTCCGGCGCGGCGATGCCGGACGCCGCCCCGATCAGCCGCACGATCAGCTCGTGCTTTTTTTCCGTCGTCGGGGATTGGACGCCGAACGCGCGCGCGAGGCTGCGCACGCCGTAAATGTTCAGGCCGTCCAGATACTCATACAGCGGGCGATAGATCCGCAGCAGCTCACTCTCCCGCATCGGACCCCCTCTCGGCGACCAAGATCTTCCCCGCATACCGCGCGAGCGATCCCGTATCGAACGCGGAGACGTTCAGCCGCACGCAGCGGCTGCCCGCCAGCGCGCAGAACCGCTCGACGGGGGCGATGTCCAGCGTACAGCCGGGGCAGCAATAGTGGATCGCCATGGCGGTGCGCGGCCGCGCCGCGTCGATGTACGCGAGCGCGCCCTCGGCGTCGACCGTATAGGTCCCGCCGACGGGAACGAACAGGAGATCGACCTGGCCGATCGCGCGCAGCAGGTCGGCGCGGGGCAGTTCCCCGATGTCGCCCATATGGCAGACGCGCGCCTGCCCGTCGTCGACGACGAAGATCACGTTTTTGCCGCGCTTGCTTCCGCCGCGGTCGTCGTGACAGGATGCGATGCCCTCAATGCGCACGCCGCCGCGGTCATAGCTGCCGACGGCCTCGATGACCTCGCGGGCGCCCTCGACCCCTTCCGTATAGTGATGGTCGAAATGCCCGTGCGTGCAGAGCACGATGTCCGCCCGCACGCGCGGCATGGGATAGCCGATCCCGTCAAACGGGTCGATGAGTATGCGCGTACCGTCCGCCGCCGTGAGGCGGACGCAGGAATGCCCGAAAT
Source organism: Candidatus Borkfalkia faecigallinarum (assembly GCA_019114625.1). Lineage (GTDB taxonomy): Bacteria > Bacillota > Clostridia > Christensenellales > Borkfalkiaceae > Borkfalkia > Borkfalkia faecigallinarum. The sequence goes on from DXFD01000006.1 coordinate 5,766, forward strand.
ATTCGATCTTCATAGTCTTCCCCCCTCCCCCGACGGACACGGGCGAGCGGAAAAACGCAGCCGATGGCGCTGCTCGCCGCCCGAAAAGTCGAGGATATATGTGCAGTCCAAAGAAAGGCGGCCGCCTTCCCGCCCGCATTGCAGGCTGAGCACGCGCGCGAGCGCGCCGATCTCGCCGTACGGCGTGCGGATGGACACTTCCGTCTCCGCGCGCGGGTCGAGGACCAGCTCGTAGGCGAGCTCCCCTTCGCACCCGATGCGCAGCCGCTCCCCCGCGGCGACGCGATAGCGCGCGCCGCCGTGCAGGAACGAATAGACGGGAACGCCCGCCTCCTCCCGCATCTCCGCCGCCGCGGCAAAGCGCTCGGCGCCGGACGGCGTCTCGGAGAGCAGGCAGACGCGCGCGGGCCGCGCATCCCCTTCCCCGCGCTCCGGCGGGCAGCAATGTTTGTTTTCTTCCATTATAACATACGACACAGAGTTTGTAAATAATTTTGCGAAAGTTCCCCCGTCAACCGACGCGGAGAAGCCGCAAAGGGGTCAGAGGATCTTGCGTTCGCGGTCCAGCTCCTCTTTGCGCAGCCGGCCTTCCTTCAAAAGCGCTTTGAGCGCTTCCTCGTCGCCCGCGCGCAGCGCGTCCAGATAGGGCGTCAGGTGCCCGATCAGTTCCTCCAGCTCGCGCGCGACGGCCGGCAGGTTGAGCATATACAGGCGGGTCCAGATGTCCTCGTCCACGCCCGCGATGCGCGTCATGTCCTGAAAGCTGCCGCCCGTAAAGCCGGGGAAGCCGTTCGCCGTGCCGCTCTTGACATAGGCGTTGCTGACGATGTGCGCGAGCTGCGAGGTATAGGCGATCTTGGCGTCGTGATAGGCGGCCGTGCAGTGACGGATCTGCCCGAAGCCCATCGCCGCGTACAGCCATTCGAGGACGTGCACCGCCTCGTCGTCCGTCTGCGGGCCGTGCGCGATGATCATGCTCGCGCCGTCGAACAGCGTTTCCGTCGCGTTCGCGAGGCCGGAGACCTCCCGCCCCGCCATCGGATGGCAGCCGACGTAGCGGAAATTGCGGGGCTTGGAACAGATGCGGCGCTCGATCTCTTCCTTGACGCCGCAGAAGTCCGCGACGATGGCGCCCTCCCCGAACGCCGTGCCGTCCATCCAGTCCATCGCCGCGTCCGGCGGGAGAGCGACCAGGACGACGTCATAGGCGGAGGGATCCTTCACCGCCGCGGCGACGACATCCGTCTCCAATGCCTGTTTGAGGACGTCGGGACGGTCCCACCCGTCCGGCGCAAAGCCCGCGCGGCGCAGCGATTTGGCGACGGAACCGCCGATCAGACCGAGGCCCGCGATCATGATCTTCATAACCAAAACTCCTTACAGAAAACGGCTCGGCCCGATGCGGGCCGCCGGAAAATGATGCCTTGCCGCCGGATCCCGGCCGCACGGCAGGGCGCAGACAAATTCAATATTCGATGCCGACGGCAAATTCAATATTCGATGCTGACGGCGTCGAGCACGGCGGGGTCGCACACGGCGAGCCCCCCGCCCCGCACGACGGTCAGATGCGGTTCGGGAGGGACGATGACGTCCGCGTTCAGCGCCTGCGCGCAATATTCGTCCAGACCGATCAGCCGCGCGCCGCCGCCCGAAAGGCGGATACCGCGGCGCGTCGCGAACACCGCCGAACGCGGCGGCAGGCGGCCGAGGACGAGGCGTATGTATTCGGCGACCAGATCCGCATACCGCCGGAAGCAGAGGTCGAGGTCGTTGGAGGAGAGGGTGAGCGTGCAGCTGCGGCCGCTGAGCAGCTCCTTGCCGCGGACGGTCGTGCGCGTCGTGTCGCCCGCATACAGCGAGGCGACGGAGAGCTTGACGCGCTCCGCCGTGACCGGGCCGATGTGTACGCCCATGCGCGTCTCCACCATGTCGACGATGTCCGCATCCAGCTTCCCGCCGCCCAGGCCGATGCCGATGCCCGCCGCGATGCCCGCCGAGGAGACCGCCGCGATGTTGGCGGTCGCCGCGCCGATATCGACGATGAAGGCGGTGCGGTCGTCGCTCAGCGACATCCCCTGCCCGAGCGCCGCGAGGATGGGAGATTCGACGAAGCGCACGGCGCCCAGCCCGCACGCCTGTGCGACGGCGGCATAGGCGCCGAGCAGCGCGTTGGACGCGCCGCAAGGCACGGCGAAGAGCGCGAGGGCGCGCCGCGCCTTACGGCGCGGGATGCCGATCTTGTTCAAAAAAGTGCCGAGCACCGCCGCCGCCAGCGGAGGGTCGACGATGCCGCCCGCCGCGACGGGGCGGTGAAAGGAGACGAGGTC
>DXFD01000102.1 GCA_019114625.1 Candidatus Borkfalkia faecigallinarum
GCTTTGCGATCGTTTGACAGACCCGCCCCGCCGCCTTGCGATCGTCTGACAAACCGATCCCGCCGCTTTGCGATCGTTTGACAAACCGATCCCGCCGTTTTATAATAGAGGGGAACAGTACGGGCGGCCGCCGTGCCGCCCGCGAAGAACGGATCGGGAGGAGATCATCATGAAAGTTTTGCTTGTCAACGGAAGCTCGCGCGAGGCGGGCTGCACTGCGGCGGCGCTCGCCGAGGTCGAGCGCGCCCTGCACGAGGAAGGCGTGGAGACGGAGCGCTTCTTCATCGGCAACAAACCGCTGCCCGACTGCATTTCCTGCGGGCAGTGCCGCCGGACGGGCCGCTGCGCCTTTGACGACGCCGCCAACCTCCTCGCGGACAAGGCCGCCACCTGCGACGGCTTCGTGTTCGGCTCGCCCGTCTATTACGCGCACCCGAGCGCCCGCCTGCTCGCGGTGATGGACCGCGCCTTCTATTCGGGCGGCCGCAGCTTTATGTTCAAGCCCGCCGCCGCGGTGCTCAGCGCCCGCCGCGCCGGCCAGCCCGCCTCGATGGACGTCATCAACAAGCACTTCTCCATCTGCTCGATGCCCATCGTGTCCTCCACCTACTGGAACCATGTGTTCGGCAACACGCCCGAAGAGGTCCTGCAGGATAAGGAAGGGCTGATGACCATGTACAATCTCGGCAAAAACATGGCGTGGCTGCTGCGCTGCATCGAGCTCGGCAAAGGGAACGGCGTCTGTCCGCCGCACAACGAGAAGATCAAGACCAACTTCGCGCGCTGACCGCCCGCGCGGGCACGGCCGGCGGAGGAAAAAACCGATATTTCGCGCGCGGCGCATTTTGCGCCGCGCGCTTTTCCGTGCCTCTTTGCTGTGCAAAACGCGCCGCGCGCTTTTCCGTACTTGTACGGCGGGGCGGCGAATGCGCCGGGCAAAAGCGACGGGCGAATGCGGCGGGCGGGCGAATGCGGCGGGAGGCAAATGCGGCGGGGGGCGAATGCGGCGGGGGGCAAATGCGCCGGGCGAATGCGGGGCGGGCTCATAATTTGCGGGATTTTGCGGATACTGTCGGCAGACCCAAAGAGGAGAGTACCGCTTATGCAAACGAATTCTGCGGCGACGCCGCTTTTATCCGTCGTCGTGCCCGTCTTCAAGACGGAGCGCTGGCTGCGCCGCTGCCTGGACAGCCTGCTCGGCCAGAGCCTGGAAGAGATCGAGATCGTCTGCGTGGACGACGCCAGCCCGGACGGCTGCGCCGCCGTCCTCGCCGAATACGCCTCCCGCGACGCGCGGGTGCGCGTCGTCACCCACGCCCGCAACGAGGGGCTGTTCCGCGCCCGGCTGAGCGGCATCCGCGCCGCCCGCGGCGCGTTTATCGCCTTCCTCGACAGCGACGACTACGTCAATTTGGACTGCTACCGCGCCGCGCTGGACGCCGCCGACGGCGCGGACATGACCGTGCTCCACACCGTGCACGAGGACGCGCAGGGCTACCGCTATATCCACCCGCGCTATGCCTCCTACCGCTTTGACGACTGCGCGGGCAAGCTCTTTACCCGCTTCTTCGAGCAGCGCGGGCTGTGCTTCGTCTGGCACACCGTCTGGAACAAGGTGTACCGTCGCGCCCTGTTCGAGCGCGCCCTTCCCTATCTGGAAGAGCTGGAAGGTCACCTCATCATGGCGGAGGATCTCTGCTTCTCCGTCGTCCTGTTCTATTTCGCGCGGAGCATCGCCTTTTCCGAATACAGTTACTACTTCTACTACCAGCACGCGGACGCGAGCACCTCGCTGGCGGGCGGGATGGACAAGTACGTCAAAAACATCGGCGATCTCGGCCGCGCCTTCGCCTTTACGGAGGATTTTTTGCACAAGGTGCGCGCCTCCGCGCCCATCCTGCGCGACTTTGCGGCGTGGCGGTCGCTGTACGGGCGGTTCTGGGCGGAAAACGTCAAGCGTTCGGGTTTGAGCGGGCCGCAGCTGCGCGCGCTGCACGCGCGCCTGCGCGAGGCGTTCGGCGGGGAAGAGCCGTCGCTGCCCTCCCCGAGCGAGTCCTTCTTTTACGGCAAGACCTGCCCCTTCGACTCCCGCTATGTGCAGCTGTCCGACTACCTCTGCACGCTGCGCGCGGGCGACTGCGTCAGCTTTGACATCTTCGACACCCTGCTCGTGCGCCCCTTCTACGAGCCGAAGGACCTGTTCCGCCTGCTCGACGCCGAGTTCGCGCGCGAGAGCGGCTGCGGCGTGCCCTTCCACGTCCTGCGCGAGAAGGGGGAGCGCATCGCGCGGGCGAACAACCTGCTGGGGGAGGAGGTGGACCTTTCCGCCGTCTATGACGCGATGGCGTCCGCCTTTTCGCTGGACGCGGCGCTGCTCGCGCGGATGCGCGCGCGGGAGCTGGAGGAGGAGCTGCGCTTCTGCGCGCCCCGCCGCAGTGTGCGCAGCCTGTACCGCCTGCTCCGCCGCCGCGGCGCGCGCATCCTGCTCATCTCGGACATCTATCTGCCCCGCCCGTTCATGGAAAAGCTGCTGCAAAAGAACGGCTACACCGGTTACGAGCGCCTCTTCCTCTCCTGCGAGAGCGGCGTCACCAAGCAGACGGGCAACCTCTTCCGCGCCGCCGCCGTCGCCTGCGGCGTCGCGCCCGGGCAGATCCTGCACATCGGCGACAACTGGGAGAGCGACGTCCTCCGCGCGCAGGAGGCGGGGCTGCGCACCTTCTTTTATGCGCGCGCCGTCGACTGCCTCATGCAGCGCATCTCCGACATCCCCTCCACCGATATGTACCGCGACTACCTGCGCCCGACGGGCGGCGTCGCCAACGGCGCCAACGCGCTGGCGCGGATGGGCGTGCGCTGCTCGCTCGCGGTCATCGCCAACCGCCTGTACGACGACCCCTTCAACAGCTATCCCGCCGGCTCCGCCTTCGGGCACGATCCCCGCCTGTTCGGCTACGCCGCGCTGGGGATGCACCTGCTCGCGCTGACGCAGTGGATCCGCGCCGAGGGGGGAGGAAGGGTGCGCTTCATCGCGCGCGACGGGTATCTGCCCATGCGCGCCTACGCCCTGCTGTACGGCAGGGAGGGAACGGAATACCTGCACGTCTCCCGCCGCGCGCTGCTGCCCGTGACTCTCCTGCTGGGCGGCGGTCCGGCGCTGTTCGAGGCGAACGTCGCCCCCGGCGAGACGCCCCGTTCCTTATGCGCGCAGCTGCGTCCGCTGCTGTCCGCCTCTTTTTGGCGCGAGCTCGCGGAGGCGGAGCTCGTGCGCGCGGGCGGCGCCGCCTTCCGCCCGGACGTTCCCTTCGCGGGGGAGGCGGAATTGCACCGCTTCGTCGCCGACGCGCTCCTTCCCAACCTCGATGCGGAGGCCTGCGCCCGCTACCGCTCCGCCCTGGCGGGGTATTTCGCTGCCCGCCTCGGCGACGGCGACGCCTGCTTTGACGTCGGGTACAGCGGGCGCACCCTGCACATCCTCGCCGTGCTGACCGGCCTGCGCCTGCGCGGGCTGTTCGTGCACGACTACGGGGACGGCGCCCGCGCGCTGCTCGCGGCGCGCGGGGTCAGCGTCCGCACCTTTTACGACTTCGCGCCCGCGGTCGCGGGGCACATCCGCGAGCTGCTGCTCTCCGACGTCGCCCCTTCCTGCATCGGCTACGCGGTGGGGGAGGATGGCGCGCGGCCGCTGTTCGAGCCCGCCCGCCTGCACTACGCCGCGGAGTTCACTCTGCGCAGCGTGCAGGACGCGGCGCTCGCCTTCGTCGCGGATATGCGGCGCATCTTCGGCGACGCGCTCGAGGGGATGCCGCTGCGCGCCCCGGAGGCGTCCGCCCCGCTCGAATACTGCCTGCTGTATTCCTCGGAGGAGGATCGTTCCCTGTTTGCGCCCGTCGCCTTCGAGGACCGCATGTACACGGGCAAGGAGCCGTCGCTTCTGGTCGATCTGTGGCGGAGGGACGTGGGCTACTATCGGAACGGGGCTTCCGGCCCGCCCACCTCCGCGCCCGTTCCCGCGCCCGCGGCGGAAGGCGCCCCGCCCGCCCTCCTGCACGGGCAGCCGCGCTGGAAAAAGGCGGTCTACTACTGGTTGTTTGACCGCGAGACCTTCCGCCGCAAACTCAACGGCGGGGAGGGCGGCCGATGAGCGCGCCCCGGCTTGCCGCCGCGTTCGGCTTCGGCTCCGCCGCGCGCGGCGCGGCGGAAAGCGCGCAGGGGGGAGGAAGTGCCTTGCCGGAGCGCGGCGCGGGGGAAGGTAAAGCCGCCGAAACCGGCCGCGGCGGGGCGGAGAAAGAAAATGTTTTGCCGGGGCGCGGCGCGGCGGGGGAGGGGCCGCTCGTCCTCGACGGCGGCGGCGCGATCTTGCAGGAGGAACCGGACGCGCGCGACCCCGTCCGCGCGGTGGGGCTGAACACGGGCAACCTTCTGTTCATGAGCGCGCTGCAGAGGATCTTCCCCGCGCCGCTGCTGCCGCACGACTATCGCGCCCGCGGCATCGACCCGCGGCGGTACCGCTATATCGTGCTGTCCGACCTCATCTGGATCCGCCCGCACGACGTGTTCCCCGCCGTCGAGCGGCTGCTCGAGGATACGGACGCGCGCATCCTGCCCCTCTCCGTCGGGCTGCAGGCGCCCTCCTGCGGCGAGCGTTTCCGCCTGCACCCGCGCACGGTCCGCCTGCTCGCGCGGCTGCAGGAGCGCGCCCTGCTCGGCGCGCGGGGGGAGTACACCGCCGCCGTGCTCGCCGACCACGGCATCCGCAACGTGCAGCCGGTGGGCTGCCCCTCGCTGTACTGGCCGCTGCGGCGGGACTTTCGCGTGGAAGGCTGTCCCGCGGGCGGGCCTGTGCGGGCGGCCGCCAACTTCCGCACCTTTTACGGGCGGGCGACGCACGCGGAACGCGTCTTTCTGCGCTGGTGCGCCGACCGCGGGCTGCGCTTCGTCGAGCAGACGGAGCAGCCGGTCACGGAGGAATTTCTCAACGGGGACGCCCCCTTCTTCGCCTATATCCGCCGCTACCTGCGCCTGCGCGGGGTGCTGTTCGCGGACGAGGCGGAGTGGCGCGCCGCTCTCTCCGCCTACGATTTTTCCATCGGGATGCGCTTTCACGGCAACGTGATGGCGGTGCGCTGCGGCAAGCCCGCCCTCTTCCTGCGGCACGACTCGCGCACCGCCGAGCTGATCGACTTCTTCCGCCTGCCCGCGCTGGACGCGGAGGACTTCGACGGCCGCCCGCTCGGATACTATGGCGAACTTGCCGACTATTCCGCCTTCAACGCGGCCTATCCCGCCCGCTTCGACGCCTTCGTCGCCTTCCTGCGCCGCAACGGCTTCACCGTGCGGGAGGGATAGGGCCGGCGCGGAAGGGGAAAGGCAAGGCGCGGAACCGACCGCGAAAGGGCAAAAGGGGGGATCTTCCCAAAACAAACGGCGCGGGAAGGGGAAAAGATACGCTCTGCGGGGGAGCAGACGGCGCGCGCGCGAAAAAATTTCGCGCGCGCGTGACCGTATTTTCGCAAAAGCGTGGTATAATGGAGGCATGAGAACGATCTTCCCCGTGCGGCGGCACGCCCGCCTGCACGTCCTGTGCCTCCTGGTATTGTCGGCGGCGCTGCTGTTTGCGCTCGCCGACGTCCCCGTCCTCGCCGAGTACCTCTTCGCGCGGGGCATCACCCGCTTTCTGTCCTGGCTGCTTGCCGGCGTCACGGGGCTGCTTCCCCTCTCGCTGTACGAGATCACCGCCCTCTTTCTCGTCGCGGCGGCGGTGCTGTTCGTCGTCGGGCTGCTCGTCCTGCTGCATGACCGCGACTTCGCGCGCGTGCGGCGGTGGCTGTACCGCCTCGCCGCGGCGGGGCTGTCCGTGCTCATCGCCTTCGGCGTCCTGTACGCGCCCCTGTACGCGCGCCTGCCCGCGGAGACCGCGCTCGGGCTCCCGTCCGTCACCGTCACGGACGAGCTCGCCTATGCCGCGGCGGAGTACTATGTGGAGGAGCTCAACGCCCTGTCCGATCGCATGGAGCGGGATGCGGACGGCAACGTCGTCTGCCCGTACACGCTCGGGGAGATCGCCGATCGGCTCAACGCCGCCTTCGCGGCGCAGGAGGGCGGGTACTTTTCTTCCTATCCCGTGCGCCCCAAGTCGGTGGCGCTGTCCGACGGCATGAGCGCGCTCGGCATCACGGGCATCTATTTCCCCTTCTATGCCGAGGCCAACATCAACCGCAACATCCCCTCGTACGAGCGCGGCGTCACCGTCGCGCACGAGCTGGCGCACGCGCACGGCGTCTCGCAGGAAGGGGAGGCAAACGTCGTCGCCTATGTGCTCTGCATCCGCTCGCAGGACGACTATCTGCGCTACGGCGGGCTGATGCGCGCCGCCTCGTCCATGCTGAACTCCCTCGGCGACGAGGCGTACCGGGAGCTGTACGCCCGCCTGCGCCCCGCGATCGTGCAGGAGTGGCGCAACGCGAGCGAGCTGTATGCCCGCTACGACGGCTGGCTGGAAACGCTGTCCGCCTTCTTCAACGACCTGTTTCTGAAGGCGAACGGCGTCCCCGGCGGTACCCGCAGCTACGGCAGCACGGCAAAGAGCCTCGTCGCACTCTATTGTCAGCTGACCGATGCCTGAAAGAGGGGCGCCGCCGCCCGCGCATTCGCTTTCGCCCGCGCATTCGCCGCCTGCGCGTTCGGCACCACCCGCGCGTTCGGCACCGCTCGCGCGTTGCTTTTTTGCCGCGCTTGTGCTATACTGTAGGGCAGTAGGATCGATCGCCAAGAAAACGGAGGAACTTTTGCCATGGATATTCCGACCGAGCGGCGCGGCCGCCTGGAAAACGGCGCCGAGCTCGTCGCCTGCCCCTCGCCGCAGCTGCATTCCGTCGCCTTTTCCGTCGTGCTGCCCTTCACGCCCGAGTGCACGCCCGGGGTGTATCACCTCGTCGAGCATATGTTCTTTGAACGGGCGGGGGAGCGCCGCGCGGACGAGATCAACGCGGAGATGACCGCGCGCGGCAGCGAGATCATGGGCTACACCGCCATCAACTATATGTGTTTCAGCTTCACCTGCCGCCCGGACGTGTTCCTGCCCCAGCTCGAGCTGCTCTTTTCCATGCTCTCCCAGCGCGCGTATGAGGAGGCAGACTTCGAGCGCGTCTTGCCCGTCATCCGCAACGAGATCTTTGAAGCCGCCTTCTACGACGCCCGCTCCTCCGACATCCTGCGCGATCTTTGGTTCGATTCCCGCTACATCGCCCCCGTGCTGGGCAATGCGGACGTGCTTTCCCGCCTCGACCCCGAGGAGATCCGCCAGGCGCGCGAGTCGCTGTTCAACCGCGGGATGTGCCTGTTTTTGGCGGGCGCCTTTACGCCCGAACACGAGCGGCGCATCCTCGACACCTTCGGCAAGCTCCCCCTGCGCCGCCGCGAGCGCACCGCCCCGCCCGCCGAGGAAAAGGTCACGCGCGAGATCAACCGCGTCGGCCGCGGCTACGAATTGCAGGCGCTCGTCACCTACCACGTCGAGCACGCCGACCTCGAACTCAAGCTCGCCGCCCACTGGCTGCGCAGCGGCCTGTTCGACGGGCTGGACGCCGCCTTCTTCCGCTTTTTCGGCGAGCACGGCTTTCAGTTCTATTCGGTGGACGGCATCTACAACATCCGCGGGGACGAGCTCGTCTTTTCCTACCTCGTGCACATCACCAAAAAGGAGCGCAAGAAGTTCGAGCCGCTCATCGACGCCTTCGAGGAGGAGGCCGCCCGCACCGACTTCATCGCGCTCGTCCGCCCCTATCTGTACGACAACGCGCCCTTCCTCTACGACAGCCCCGAGCGGCTGTGCGGGCATTACGTCGACACCTGGGCGGACCTCTCGCGCCCCCTCACCCTGCGGGAGGAGATGGACCTTTGCAAGGATTTTACCAACGAGAAGCTCGTCGACTGCTGGGGGCGCATCGCCTCCTCGCTGCGCCGCATCTTTTACATCGGAAGATGACGCACGCCCTGTCGAACGGCAAGCGCCCCTCCCCCGCGCCGCGGGGGAGGGGCGCTTGCCTTTGGCCGTATCTGCTGAGGAGCGCCGACTTTTTGTCGCCGCGCCCGCCGCCGCGCCGTCCGCGTTTTTAAGCGCCGTCGGTGTTTTTTTGGCGCGCCGGGCTGCGCCCGCTCACAGGTAGCGGCGCAGCGCCTGCTCGTATCCCTGTTCGGCGGCGAGCAGTTCCCCCGCGAGGGCGCGGATCTCCGTGTCGGCGTCCTCGCTCTCGCGGATGGAGCGGGTCAGCGCGGTGATGCCCATGACCGTGCCCTGCGTCAGCATCTGCGCGAGGTGCGCGCGCGAGCCGTCCCGGAGGGCGTTCATCTTGACCGAGCCCCACAGCATCGCCCGTTTGAGCGGGTTGGGCTCTTTCAGTTCGATGCCCCGTTCCTTCGCGCACAGCGCCGCCCTGCCCGCGATGCGCTCGTATTCCTCGTGCATCCGCCCGATCTCCTCTTTCAGTTCCCCCTCTCCCGCCGCGGGCAGGATATCCGCGATGGATGCCAGCGCGTATCGGGTGTTGCGGTAAACTTCGGCGAGCAGTTCCTCGCCCGATTTTTCCCTTCCAAACCGTTTCCTCCTGCGCGCCTTCGGCGCGCAGTTTCAGTTTGCCCCGTCCGCGCCCGAACGATACGCCCGCCGCCTTCGGTATTTTGCGGAAAAGGGCAAAAAGAGAGCGCGCGGCATTTTGCCGCGCGCGGGGATGGGCCGTATCGCCGTTTCGCAGGTCAGCGCAGCCCTTCTTTCTCGCACAGGGAAAAGGCGCTCGCGATGACTTTGTCCATATCGTAATACTTGTATTCGCCCAGCCTGCCGCCGAAGACGACGTCCGGCCGCTCCGCCTTGCACGCCTCGTATCGCTGCATGAGCGCGCTGTTTTTGGCGTCGTTGACGGGGTAATACGCCTCCATGCCCTCGGCGTACTCGGCGGGGTATTCGCGCGAGATGACCGTCTTGGGCTGGGTGCCGAAGTTGAAGTGCTTGTGCTCGATGATGCGGGTGTAGGGGACCTCGTACTCGGTGTAGTTGATGACGGCGTTGCCCTGGTAGTCGGGGATGTCCAGCACCTCCGTCTCGAAGCGCACGGTGCGGTATTCCAGCTTGCCGAACCGGTAGCCGAAAAATTCGTCCGGCATACCCGTAAAGATCGTCTTGCCGAAGGTGTCCTGCGTGTCGCGGATAAAGTCGAAGTAGTCGGTACAAAGCAGCACCTTCGCGCCCGCGAACATCTTCTCCGCCATCGCGGTGTAGCCCTCTTCGGGGATGCCCTGGTACTTGTCGTTGAAGTAGTTGTCGTCGTAGGTAAAGCGCAGGGGGAGCCGCTTGATGATAAAGGCGGGCAGTTCCCGGCAGGGCCTGCCCCATTGCTTTTCGGTGTAGCCTTTGACGAGCGTGTTGTACACGTCCGTGCCGACCAGGCTGATCGCCTGTTCTTCGAGGTTTTCGGGCTGCTTTCCGTCCAGGGCGGCGCGCTGGCCGTCGATGATCGCCTTCGCCTCCTCCGCCGTCTTCACCCCCCAGAGCTGCTCGAAGGTGTACATATTGAAGGGCATGCTGTACCGCTTCCCCTTATATTCGGCCTTGACGCGGTTGACGAAGCCGTTGAAGGCGGCGAAGCGGTTCACATATTCCCACACCTGCTCGTCGGAGGTATGGAAGATGTGCGCGCCGTAGACGTGCACGTCGATGCCCTCCCGCTTTTCGGTGTAGATGTTGCCCGCGATATGCCCGCGCCGCTCGACGACGAGGCACGTCTTGCCCGCGCGCACGGCGTGTTCGCAGAACACGGCGTTGTAGAGCCCGGCGCCCACCAGCAGATAGTCGTAATGCATTGCTTTCTCCTCAAAAGATATTTGTCACGCGCCCTGTTCGGGGTGCATCATCGCCGCGGCGTAGCGGTCGAAGATCTCGCCCGCGGGCCCGTCGGCGATCACGTGGCCGCGCTCGATCCAGATGGCGCGGTCGCACAGGCTGCGCACGGAATTCCCGTGCGAGACGATCAAAAAGGTCAGCCCCTGTTTGCGCAGTTCGGCGAGGCGGTCGTAGCACTTCTTCTGGAAGGCGATGTCGCCCACGGCGAGGATCTCGTCGATGAGCATGATCTCCGCCTCCATCGTGATCGCGATGGAAAAGCCGAGCCGCGCCAGCATACCCGAAGAGTACGCCTTGACGGGGGTATGGATAAAGTCGCCCAGCTCCGCAAACGCGAGGATATCGGGCAGCTTCGCGTCGATCTCCTTTTTGGTATAGCCCATGATCGCGGCGTTGAGATAGATGTTCTCGATGCCCGTCGCGTTGCCGTCGAAGCCGGCGCCCAGCTGCAGCAGGGGAGAGATGCGCCCGTTGCAGTGCGCCCAGCCGGACGTGGGTTTGAGGATGCCGGAAACGATCTTGAGCAGCGTGCTCTTGCCCACGCCGTTGCGCCCGATCACCGCCACCGCTTCCCCCTTGCGGATCTTAAAGCTCACGTTTTCCAGGCAGGTGAATTTTTCCCGCTTGAGGTCGCGGCGGAAGGCGCGCACGACCAGTTCTTTGAGGGAGTTGACGCCCACGTCGTAGCGGGTGAACTTCATCGTCACCTCGTGCGCCTCGAGCAGGCAGGTCGGGTCGGGCGTGATCTTTTGTCTTGCCATAGCGTCCTCCTTACAGGTTGGCGGCGATGTGGTTGCGCACCGCGCGCATGAACAGATAGCCGACCGCAAAGGAGGCGATCGCAAATCCGTAGCAGATCAGGTGTTCGAGCCCCGAGGGGATGCCGCCCGCAAGAAGGGTGCGGAAGTATTCGACGTAGTGGTACATGGGGTTGAGGTTCATGATCTTTTCGATCAGGGCGCTGCCCAGGCGGTCGACGGTGTAGAAGAGGGGGGTCAGGTAGGTCCACAGCGTCAGGATGACCGTGTACAGGTGCTCGATGTCGCGGAAGAAGACGTACAGCGCGCTCAAAAAATAGGAGATGCCCAAAGAGAAGAGCGCGATCGCCGGTATCAGCACGACGACGAGCACGATCTGCCAGGCAAAGACGTAGTCGCCCGTCAGATAGCGCACCAGCGCCACGATGAGCAGCGCGACGAAGGAGAAGAGGAAGGTCACCAGCGAGGAGAGCACGTTCGCCGTCGGGAAGAGGGCGATGGAGACGCGCGTCTTCTGCAGCATGTCCCGCTGGCGGACCAGGCAGGGGAGGGAGCCGCTCGTCGAGGTGCGCATGATGTTGAAGATGATGTTGCCCGAGAGGATGTAGATGGGGTAGTCGAGGTCGGTATCGCCGCCGAACAGGCGGGAGAACACGAGCGTCATCACCAGCATGTTGAGCAGCGGGTTGAGCACCGTCCACAGCACGCCGATGAAGGAGCGGTAGTATTGGTTCTTGATGTTGCGCCGCACGAGCAGGCGCAGCAGGTATGCCTGCTGCAGCGGCCGCCGCAGCCGTTCTCTGTCGATCATCTTTTTTCTTCTCCCAAAAATGTATCCGTCAAAAAGGGCAGTACGGCGCGCTCGTAAACTTCGCACAGCCGCCCCGCCTCTTGCCGTATGTCGTAGCCCGCCCGCCGCAGCCGCGCGGCGCCGTCTGTAAGGCGGGGCATATCTTTTGCCATCGCTTCCGCCCAGATCTCCCGCCCGAGCGGCAAAAACGCGGCGCTCCCGCACACGTCCGCCGCGCGCGTGATCTTGTCCGAGAACAGGCAGGGCAGGCCCGCCGCCTGCGCCTCCAATCCGACAACGGGGAACCCCTCGTACAGCGAGGGCAGCACGAAGGCGTCCGCCGCGGCGTACCACGGCGCGGGATCGCCCTGCGGCAGGAAGCGGACGTGCCCGGCAAGGTCGGGCTGCGCGGCGCGCGCGCGCAGCGCCTTTTCCTCGTCGCCCGCCCCCAGCAGCAGCAGCGTCATCGGCCGCCGCCGTCGCGCGAGCGCGAAGGCGTCCAGCAAAAAGGGCAGGTTTTTCTGCGGGGCGAACCGCCCCACGAAGAGCAGGCAGCGCCCCTCGAGCCCGAGCCGCGCCTTGGCCTGCGGGTCGGGCGCAAAGCGCTCCAGATCGATGGCGTTGGGCAGGATGACCGCCTCCTTCGCCCGCCGCCCGAACAGGTTTTGCGCGGCGAGCTCTCCGCACGCCATGCGCACGGTCGCGTCCGCGGCGGCAAAGGGCCGCAGCGCCGCCTTGATCAGGTAGTGGTCGGAGTGCCGGTCAAAGGTGCTGTGCGCGTGGCAGACGCGCACGGGCACGCCCGCCCCCTTCGCCGCGCGCAGCGCAAAGGCGGAAAGGGTGGTCATGTGCGAATGCGCCACCGCGTACCCGCCCTCGCGCAGCCGTCGGCGGAGGGCGGAGACCGCCCCGAGCGGGTCGCGGTCCAGCCGCGGGATGGTCAAAACGCGCGCCGCGGGGTCGATCGCGCGCAGCGCGTCGTCGAAGCCGCAGTGCTCGTAGGCGAAAAAATCAAATCGCCAGCGCGAGCAGTCCATGAATTTGTAGTAGTTGAGCACGCAGGAGACGACGCCGCCGATGCGGGTATTCCCCACGATCTGCGCGGCTTTCAGCCGCCCGTCCTCCGCGCGCCGGATGGTGAATTTTTTCATGTCAGTCGGCAGAGCGCAGCGCCGCGCGCGTCTCGGGGGGCACCGTATAGCTGCGCTTGACCTCCCGCCGCAATCTGCGGTGCTCCGCTTCGGAAACGGGCTTCAAAAACTTCTTCTCTCCAAAGAGGATGACGCCCAGCGTGCGGAAAAAGATCTTCACGTCCAGCCCGAAAGAGACGTGCATCGCGTAATAGGCGTCGTAATACTTGCGGTCGTACAGGTTGAGATAGCCGTTGCCGCACACCTGCCCCAGGCCGGTCAGCCCCGGGCGCAGCGCGAACTTGATCATTTCCCAATCCTCGTAGTCGCGGTCGAACACGGGCAGCAGCGGCCGCGGGCCGATGATGCTCATGTCCCCCCGGAGGATGTTGAACAGCTGCGGGAGCTCGTCGATCTTCAGCTTGCGGATGACGCGCCCGACTTTGGTCACGTTCGGGTTCTCGTCCCCGATCACGCGGCGGTGCTTGTTGTAGCGCACCCGCGCGCTGGTCATGGAACGGAATTTGTAACAGTAGAACTTCTTCCCGCCCGCGCCCGTGCGCTTTTGCCGGAAGATGATCTCTCCCCCGTCCTCCGCCTTGATCGCGATCGCCACGAGCAGCAGCAGGGGCGAGAGCACGATCACGCCGAGCAGCGCGGCGCAAAAATCAAAGGAATATTTGAAAAACAGATACCCACGATGCATGGCGCGCTCTCCCGTTCCGCGCGCCCGCAGGCCGCGCGGATCCTCTCTCCTGCATTATAGCACAAGATGTCGCCGCGTGGCAATCGAAAACGGCGTATTCCGTATGAATTTCGGCACGGATGGACGTTTCCGCGCAACCGTCTGCTTCCCGCGGCGCCCGCCCCGGCAAATAGTTTGCCGCCCGCGGCGCCCGCCCCGGCAAATAGTTTGCCGCCCTCTTCGCTCGGTTATGCGGGAGGGCGGCGCGCGGGAGGCTTTGCGGGCGGCGGGAGCGGGAAAAAGGTTTCGCGGGCGGCGTCACCCGCGGGGGAGTTTGGCGGATGGGGTCATTCGCGGGGAAGTTTGGCGGGGCCGCCCAGGTATTCGCCGAGCGCCTCGCCGCGCACCCGTTCGGCGTTGTTCTCGGCGAGGCGTTCGCGCAGGGAGAGCGGCTCGGCGCGGCGGCGCAGCCGCTCGGTAAAGCGGGCAGAAAACGCGAGGAAGATCGCGTAGATATAGGGGAGGCCGAGGTTGGTCTCCAACAAGGAGTTCGTCACCAGCGTGAGCAGCTTGTCCGAAAAATTTTCAAATCCCGCGCTGCGGATGCCGCCCAGCAGCAGGCCGGCCTCCCAGCCGAACTGCACGAGGATGCCGATGGCGAGCAGCCACAGGAGATTGGCGCGCAGGGACTTGTCCCGCTGCGCGAGGTTCCACACGATCAGGGCGAAGTATCCCGCAAACAGCAGGATCGCCATATATCCGTGGTAAGCGCCGGTCGTCCGCTGGATGACGATGGGTTCGCCCCGACCGAAGGTCGCCGCGATCATGGGCGCGCACAGCCACCAAAACAGGATGAGCGCCGACCACTCGGCCAGCCGTTTGTCCTTCGAGATCCAAAGCCAGATCCAGACGAAGTTGGTAAAGCCGTAGCTCATCGACATCCAGAGCAGCACCCGGAACAGGCTGGCGTTTTCCGAGATGCTGCGCGCGTGGAATACGAGGTGGAACAGGCCGTAATCGACGGCGAAGTACACCAGCCCGAAAAACAGCCCCACCAGCACGGTCATGTATTTCTTTTTCCAAAGCAGCAGCCCCGCCAGCACGAGCAGGAATGCGATGTCCAACCAGATGTACAGCGGGTCAAATTGCCGCCGCGCGATGATCTCTTCCATTCGGGTCCCTCGTTTGTGATATTTGTCATGGAAAAACATGACATCACTATTATACGCCGCCGCGGCGCGCCTGTCAACCGCCCGTCCGCGGTTTTGCAAAAAAGCCGCGCCTTTGCATGTCCGTTCGGCAATCGGTTCGCGCCCCGCCCGGCAAAGGGAGCAGCCCGATAAAGCGCCCCGCCCGCCCGCCTTTCTGTCTCCACTTCCGCCCGATAGGGCGCTTCGCCGCCCGCCTTCACTTCCGCTCGCTTTTCTGTTCTCCCCGCTTCCGCCCGGTAGGACGCCCCGCCGCCCGCTTTCACTTCTGCCCGCCCGGGGGAAGACGGGCGGCGGAAAAATTTTTCGTCGGGAGCGGAGGGAAAAGGCCGAGGGGCGCATCGGGCGGGAAGGCGTGACGGAGAGTTTGCCGGGGCGGGAAGAAGGGGTGCGAAAAATTTTTTTGGAAAACCCCTATAAAAACGCTTGCGTGAAATCTCAAAATCTGCTAAAATAGGCTGGTAAATCAATATTGGGGTGTCGCCAAGCGGTAAGGCAACGGACTCTGACTCCGTCATTCGTTGGTTCGAATCCAGCTACCCCAGCCACAGATACCATATATTGTATAAGGAATGCGTTTTCAAATACAATATATGGTTTTTGTTTTATATGGCTTTTTTCACTCTTCCCCAAATTGGGGAAAGAATTGGGGTAAAAACGCGGACCAAATTTTGGAAGGAGTCGCTGTTTTTTGCCAAATTCTACCGCAATAGCGGGCATTTTTGCTGTGTTTTCGCTTCTTCAAAAATATGGTTTGGGGAAAGTTTTGTCAGTAAACGACCTTCTCCGCCTCTTTGAGCTGAAATTCCTCCGAGTAATGCGTGTAAACGGTGGAGGTGATCGTGCCGCTCAGAGAGTGCCCCGCCCAGATGCTGACGACCTCGCTCAAAACGCCTGCCTCCTTGCAGCGGCTTACAAAGGTGTGCCGAAGTTCATGCGGGTGACGTTCGGGCAGCAGCCGCTTCATGCGCGTGGAGATGGTGTTGAGGTTGGTCTGCTTCGCTTTCTCAAAGTCGATATAGGGAAGCAACTTCTTCACCATCGGCGTGAAGGGAACTTTCCGAAGGACCACGTTTTGTCCCAACCGTTCTTTGCTCGTTTCGCATTGCAGCCACTTGCCGTCGACGATCTCGATACTTTTGAGCTCCGACTTGCGCAGCCCAAAGTAAAGTAAAACGAGCAGAGCGTCCGTGCCTTCCACATTCTTATGTGTTTTGCAGTAGTTGACGAGCCGCGCCTCTTCGTCCTTCGTGAGCGCCTGTCCGCGCCGCGTCTGATAGGCGGGCAGCACCACCTTTTTCATGGGGGAGGGGAGGTTGAAGTCCTCTGCCGCCATGTCGAAGATGCAGTTGAGCATGAGCGCCAGCTTTTCCGCTTTGCGGTGTTTGTTTTCGCCCACGATGCCGAAGAGGTAGTTTTGCAGATCGTTCCTTGTGATCTCTGCAAGCGGCTTGCTGCCGAACATGGGCTCCAGGTCCACGCGGAAGGAGCGTTCGTATTCCTTGAAGGTGGAGGGTTTCGTCGTCTGCTCCTTGATCTTCAGCCATTCGCGGGCGTAGTCCACAAAGAGGACGGTTTTAGCGGTGCGTTCCTCTTTGGCGGGTTCTTCGGGTGCGGCAATCGCCGTATAGCAGGCGGAGAGCCTGTCCATAAAGCGGCGGCGCATGGTCTCGAAGTCTCGTCCCGAGGCTTCCACATACAGTCCCTTGCGGCGGATGCGCGCCTCAAAGTAGCCGTTCGAGGTGATGCGGTAGTTGACAATGTAATTGTTTGCGATGAAAATCTTTCTGATATGTTCGGGCATGGTTTTGATCTCCTGTTTGGTGAGTTTGAAACCGTTTTTGCCTTTTTCAGAAAGTTTCCCGTTTTCCCTGTTCAGGGCGATGGCGTCCATCGCTTGACGGATGGCGCGCATCTGCCCGTAGAGCGCCGCGAGCGGGTCTTCCGCTGCGGCAAGTGCGGTGTTACCTTGTGTTTTCCGATAGTTCAATTCTCCTTATTTTTTGATTTGTGGGGATAGCGTGTTCCCTCTCCCAATGGCTACTATGTTCTCTTACCATGTAACACAAAGATCCTCCTTTCATATAGATTTTTGCGGGCAAAGGCGTTGCTGTTCGTTCGGCCTTTGCCGCGATAAATGTTCCCTGTTCGGGAAGTTGATACGATGATAGCGGACCTTTTCCAAAAAGTCAAGGCCCGGAACGGAAATTTTCGGCTGTTCGCCGAAAATGATTGAAAGAACGCTCGCCGCGCTTTGTGTGCACAGCATTTTACCGTCAGTTGGCGATAGATTTTACCGTCAGTTGGCGATAGATTTTACCGTCAGTTGGCGGGATGACGAGTTTCCTAATATGGCATATCGTCAAAGGGCGGGGGCTCGTCGTAGAGGTCGCCGCTCGCTCGTGCAAAGCGTTGCGCCTGTTCGGCGTTGGTGTTTTTGAGGAGCGACTTGCTCTCGCCGCGCACCGCGCCGTACTTGCAGGAAATTTTGTTGAAGAAATCTTCCTGCAAGTCGGAAGAGGATGTCAACCCGCCGCGCGCTTTCCAGAACGAGGACGAACTCAAACGCGGCTCGTCGATCTCGCAGCGGTGAGCATAGACGGGCTCGCCGTATTCGTCATACTGCTGCAATCGGTGCCCGCGTTCGCTCTTATTTTCGCTCATGACTTTGCTCGTCCAGGTCTCTGTGATGGGCAGACACCAGACGAACAGATTTCTTCTCACCCGTTCGCTGATTATCGCCGCGCAGAGGATGTTCTCATGCGTGTGCAGAAATCCGATCTTGTCGACGGCATAGCGATAGCATTCGGAAAAATAGTGACGGATAGCTTCGCTGTCTGCAAAGCCGCTCCAAAACTCTTTGTTTCCGCCGAATTGCAGGCATTCCAACACCGTGTTCTTTCCGCGTGGAAAATACCG
>DXFD01000103.1 GCA_019114625.1 Candidatus Borkfalkia faecigallinarum
AAAGAGCTATTTTCACCCTTTTATGACAGTTGTGCGCGCGCTCGAGCATCCCGTTCCAATCGGAAAGGTCGCTCTTTCGCGCATCCAGCCCCAAAATGCGGCACACGATCGCGGAAAGGTTTGCCCTTTCCAACATGACGGGCGCCTCGTACAGATTTGGCAGCGTCAGATTCTCTATCACGCAGTCAGCCCCCACGTTGCAGAACATGGCGATCTTCTTTTTGATGTCGTCGGGCAGGGGCGCGTCGACGCGGGCGACGATGATGTCGGGCACGATGCCCATGCCCTGCAATTCCTTGACGGAGTGCTGGGTGGGCTTGGACTTGAACTCGCAGGAGCCGGAGATGTACGGCACGAGGGTGACGTGGATAAAGCAGCAGTTGCCCCTGCCCGCCTCCATCGAGACCTGGCGGATCGCCTCGATGAAGGGCTGGCTCTCGATGTCGCCGATGGTGCCGCCGATCTCGGTGATGACGATGTCCGCGCCGCTCTGCGCGCCGACGCTGTAAATGAAGGACTTGATCTCGCCCGTGATGTGCGGGATGACCTGCACCGTCTGGCCGAGATATTCGCCGTTACGCTCCTTGTTGAGCACGTTCCAGTACACTTTGCCCGTCGTGAGGTTGGAGAACTTGTTCAGGTCCTCGTCGATGAAGCGCTCGTAGTGGCCCAGGTCGAGGTCGGTCTCGGCGCCGTCGTCGGTGACGAACACTTCGCCGTGCTGATACGGGCTCATCGTCCCCGGATCGATGTTGATGTACGGATCCAGCTTCTGCGAGGCGACTTTATAGCCGCGCGCCTTCAAGAGCCTGCCCAGGCTCGCCGCCGTGATGCCCTTGCCGAGCCCGGACACGACGCCGCCCGTGACGAATATGTACTTCATGCCGCACCTCCCCGGCAGGTCCGCCCGCCGTTCCCGCAAGCTCCCGCCCGCAGGCGGGGCAAAGTTTTTCGGTTCCCGCCCGCAGGCGGGACAAAGTTTTTCGGCTCCCGCCCGCAGGCGGGGCAAAGTTTTTCGGTTCCCGCCCGCAGGCGGGCGGTTCAAAGCTCTATTTCGCCCGTGAACACGAGCACCGCTTCGCCCGTCATGTAGACCGTCTCGCCCACATTGATGACGAGCGTGCCGCCGCGCAGCTGCACCGCGATGTCCGCGCCGCGCTCGCACAGCCCGCAGGCGCACGCCGCGGCGGCCGCCGCGCACGCGCCCGTGCCGCACGCCATCGTCTCGCCGCTGCCGCGCTCCCAGACGCGCATTTTCAGCGCGTTTTTGCCCACGACGGAGACAAATTCGGTATTGACGCGCTCGGGAAAGAGCGGGTCGCACTCAAACTTCGGGCCGATCTTTTCGATGTCGACCGCGTCCGGGTCGGTAAAGAGGACGCAGTGCGGGTTGCCCATCGAGACGCAGGTGATCGCGTACTCGCCGCCCGCGACGGACACCGTGCGGCCGACGGCTTCCCCGTCGAGGAGCACGGGCAGGGAGGCGGGATCGAAGGAGGCGGGGCCCATGTCCACGCGCACCGCGCGCACCTTCCCCTCCTCCGCAAAGACGTGCAGCCGCTTGATGCCGCTCTTCGTCTCAACGGCGATCTCCTCGCGGGGGACGATGCCGTTGTCGTAGAGATATTTGCCCACGCAGCGGATGGCGTTGCCGCACATATTCCCCTCGCTGCCGTCGGCGTTGAACATCCGCATCCGCGCGTCCGCGACTTCGCTCGGGCAGATGAACACCGCCCCGTCGCCGCCGATGCCCTTGTGGCGGTCGGACAGGCGAAGCGCGACGCCCCCCTTGTCCGCGATATCCTCGCGCAGGCAATCAAAATAGATGTAATCGTTGCCCGCGCCGTGCATTTTCACAAATTTTCTGCGCATAGTCGCCTCCGCAATTTTTGTCCCGCAAATACAAAAGCCCCGCGCACGATCCGCCGCCGCGGGGCTCCTTTGCTCTCTTGACGCAGCTTTCTTTCCCCTGCCGCCGCCCGCTTACAGCCGCTCTTTGCGAGCTGCCGCCCGCTTGCAGCCGCTCTTTGCGAGCCGCCGCCCGCGCGGCGATGTCACAGCTCGATGTAGGCGTCCCGCTCCGCCCCGACGGAGACGTAGCGGATCTTGCACGCGCACAGCTCTTCCAGCCGGCGGATATAATCGAGCGCCTCGCGCGGCAGGTCTTCCGCCTTGCGGCAGTTCGAAATGTCGCAGTTCCAGCCCTTCACCTTCTCAAAGACGGGCTTGCAGTCGTCCAGGACGTCGGTGAACGGGAACTCGCGCAGCACTTTGCCGTCCAGCTCGTAGCCGGTGCAGATCTCGATCTCCGCATGACCGGAGAGGATGTCCAGCTTGGTCAGCGCGATCTCGTCCGCGCCCTGGCAGCGGATGCCGTATTTGGACGCGACGGCGTCGAACGGCCCGACGCGCCGCGGCCGCCCGGTCGCCGCGCCGTACTCGCCGCCTGCGGTGCGCAGCATTTCCGCCTTCTCGCCGAAGTACTCGGCGGTAAAGGGGCCCTCGCCCACGCAGGAGGAGTACGCCTTCATGATGCCGATGGTCTTATCCAGTTTCAGATTGGGCACGCCCGCCCCGATGGGGCCGTAGGCGGCGATGTTGTTGGAGGAAGAGGTGTACGGATAGATGCCGTAATCGAGGTCGCGCAGCGCGCCCAGCTGCGCTTCCAGCAAGATCTTCTTGCCCGCGGCGTGCGCCTCGTTCAGGTACAGGCCGACGTCGCAGATGTAGTCCTGCAAAGGGGCGCCGAACTCGTCGAAGTACGCCTCCATGTCCTCCACCTTGATCGGCTCCGCGCCGTAGGCGTTGACGATGGTCAGGTTCTTCCATTCCACGATGTCGGGCAGGCGCTTTTTCAGGCGGGCGAGGTTGCGCAGCTCGCCCATGCGGAACGCCTTCTTCTGATACTTATCGGCATACACGAACGCGATGCCGCGCCGCGTGGAACCGAATTTCTTGTCGGCGAGGCGAGCCTCTTCCAGGCAGTCCTGCTGCACGTTGTACGGCATCGTGATGACCGCGCGGTCGGAGATCTTCAAATTTTCGGGCGTGATGACGATGCCCGCCTCGCGCAGGCGCGCCATCTCCCCCGCCAGATGCCGGATGTCGATGACCATGCCCGGCCCCATCACGCAGACGACCCCCTCGCGCAGGATGCCCGAAGGGAGCAGGTTCAGGATGAACCTGCCGCGCTCGTTGATGACGGTGTGACCCGCGTTGTTGCCGCCCTGGTAACGGCAGACGATATCGTAATCTTTGGAGAGCAGGTCTACCATCCTGCCCTTGCCTTCGTCACCCCAGTTGATGCCGACGATCGATGCTAACATAGTGTGCGTCCTCTCCGCGAATATAGTTGCGTTGCGGAGCGTTCGTTGCCGAAAACACTCCGACCCATCTTATTATACTCTTTTTTTGCCGCCGTGCAAAGCGATAATCGCCCCATTCCGCAATTTTTTCACAAAACAGGGCGCGCTTTGCCGCAAAGCCGCCCGCAAGCGGCCCCGCCCGGGCGTCGGGCGCGCCTTTTGGCGATCTCGCCTTTTTGCAAGACCGCCTCTATTAGCAAGGATCGCCTCTATTATAATGCGCGCGGCGGCGCGCCGTCAAGCGCGCCGCCGCAAATCGTGGCTTTGCTTTTTTGAATAGCCGGTATAAGAAAATCTGAACCCCGCCGCGCCGAGCGGGGCGGGGCGCTTTCAGCGTGCCGCCCGCAGCCAACGGCGAGCGACGACGAGCGGAAAGAGGGAGAAACCGCTGCCGAGCAAAGCGAACAGCGGTGTCTCCCTCCAACTCACGAAATTTGTTTCGTCAGCTCGAAACAAATTTCGTGAACAGTTTCGTGAATAACTCTCGCGCAAGCAAAACGACGCTTTTGCGCAGCGCACCCCTATTTGCCGATACTTCGGCTCACGGAAGGGGTGAAGCCGCGGCATTCCTTTACGGTGTGCCCTGAAATATGCCGCGGCGAGGGGAAAGCCGTTCGGGTTTCCCCTCCCCTCACGGAAATTTGTTTCGTCAGCTCGAAACAAATTTCGTGAACCTTTTCGTGAATATCCTCACACACTAAACAAAATATCCCCGTACGTCGGGAACGGCCAATACTTCTTGGCGGTGTTCTGCTCCATGTCGTCGGCGAAGGCGCGCAGTTTTTGCATCGCGGGGACGACTTCGTCCGCAAAGAAGCGCGCCGTCTTTTCCGCGCCGCCCGCTTCCTTCGCCGCGGCGAGCAGCTCCTCCACCCGTTCCGCCGCGAAATACAGCCCCTCGTTGTCGTTCGAGAGGCGGGCGATCACCTCTTTGTCCGCCTTGACGGGCGCCCCCATCGTCTCCTTGCGGTACACCGCCGCGCACAGGTCGCTCAGGTAGGCGTTGACGGCGGGATAGATGTCCTTCTTCGCCATCTCGATCATGGTCAGCCCCTCGATGGTGAGCACTTTGGAATAGTTTTCCAGCATGATCTCCATGCGCGAGCGCACCTCGCGCTCGGTGAACACGCCCATGCGCTCGAACAGCTCGACGTTCTTGCGGTCGGCAAAGCGGGGCAGCGCGTCCGCGCAGGTGCGCAGGTTGAGCAGCCCGCGGCGCTCGGCTTCCTCCGTCCACTCCTCCGAATAGTTGTTGCCGTTGAAGAGGATGCGACCGTGTTCGCGGAAGGTGCGCGCGACCAGATCGTGCAGCGCGCCCGTAAAGTCGGACGCCTTTTCCAGCTCGTCCGCGAACTGCCGCAGCGTATCCGCGACGATGGTGTTGATGATGATGTTCGGCCCCGCGATGGAGAAGGTCGCCCCCAGCATACGGAACTCAAATTTATTGCCCGTGAACGCAAACGGAGAGGTGCGGTTGCGGTCGGTCGTGTCTTTGGGCAGTTCGGGCAGGGTGTCCACGCCCAGCTGCATGACCTGACGGCCCTTGCTCTCGTATTGGCGGTCGTTTTCCAGCGCCTCGATGACCGCCTCCAACTCCTCGCCGAGATAGACGGACACGACGGCGGGCGGCGCCTCGTTGGCGCCCAGGCGGTGGTCGTTGCCCGCGCTCGCCACGGTCAGGCGCAGAAGATCCTGATAGTTGTCCACCGCCTGCACGACGGCGGCGAGGAAGAGCATGAACTGCCCGTTCTCCGCGGGGGTCGTGCCGGGATCGAGCAGGTTCATGCCCGTATCCGTGCTCATCGACCAGTTGTTGTGCTTGCCCGATCCGTTGACCCCCTCGAAGGGCTTTTCGTGCAGCAGGCAGTACAGCCCGTGCTTGTTCGCGACCTTCTTCATCGTCTCCATCATCAGCTGGTTCTGGTCGGACGCGACGTTGGTGATGGTGAAGATGGGAGCCAGTTCGTGCTGGCCGGGCGCGACTTCGTTGTGGCGGGTCTTGGCGAGGATCCCGAGCTTCCACAGCTCTGTATCAAGATCCTGCATGAACGCGACCACCCGCGACTTGATCGGGCCGAAGTAATGGTCCTCGAGCTCCTGCCCCTTCGGCGGCTTGGCGCCGAACAGGGTGCGGCCGGAAAAGACGAGGTCCTTGCGCGCGTCGTACATCTTGC
>DXFD01000007.1 GCA_019114625.1 Candidatus Borkfalkia faecigallinarum
CTCGGCTTCCTTTCGGCTCTACCTTGCTTCCTATACGTTTCCGTATTAACCAATTAGCTTCACTTTCTTTTAGTCTTTGCCTTTTCGTACTTTCTTCTTCTTTCTTTTATGCAGTTGTCAATCTTCCGTTCCCCTTACAAAAGAAGGGTGCCGCCTCATTCGACAGCTTAACTATGATAGCACTTTCCCTATTTTATGTCAAGCATTTTTCTGAAAAAAAACAAAAAATTTGCGCATTCCCGCGGAATATCCGCAGTGCCTCTCCTCCGCAACTTTATTTGCCGCCTTTCCCGTTATCTTTATTTATAATATGTCCGCGTCTCCACGCCTTGATCTCGGCGAGCCTGTCGGCGATGCGCGCCTCCGCGCCCTCCCGCGTGGGGCGGTAATATTCCTTCCCCGCGAGCGAATCGGGCAGGCACTGCATATCGGTAAGTTTGTCCTCCGCGTCGTGCGCGTATTGGTAGCCCTTGCCGTAATCCAGTTCCTTCATCAGTTTTGTGGGCGCGTTGCGCAAGACGAGCGGCACGGGTTCGGCGAGCATCTCCTGCGCATCCTTTTTCGCTCGTTCATAGGCGACATAGACCGCGTTCGATTTTGGCGCAAGCGAAAGGTAGGTGACCGCCTCCGCAAGGTGAACGGTGCACTCGGGCATGCCGATGAGATGGCAGGCCTGATAGGCGGCGACGCAGAGCTGCAGCGCCCGCGGGTCTGCCAGCCCGACGTCCTCCGCCGCAAACCGCGTGACGCGGCGGGCGACATACAGCGGGTCTTCCCCCGACTCGAGCATCCTCGCCAGCCAGTAGACCGCGGCGTCCGGGTCGGAATTGCGCATGGATTTATGCAGCGCGGAAATGAGGTTGTAGTGTTCCTCCCCCGCCTTATCGTAGAGAAGCGACTTCTTCGACGTGCACTGTTCTATCGTTTCGCGCGTGACGTCGATGCCGTTTCCGGTCATTTCGCCGTTGAGCACCGCCATTTCCAGCGTAGAGAGCGCGCTGCGCGCATCGCCGTTCGCAAAGTTGGCGATCGCCTCGACGAGGTCGTCCGCGATATGCACGTTCTGTCCGCCGAAGCCGCGCTCGTCGGCGAGCGCGTGCCGTATGAGCTGCACGAGCTCTTCCGTCTTCAGCGGCTGCAATACGAAAACTTTACAGCGCGACAGCAGCGCCCCGTTGACCTCGAAGGAAGGGTTCTCCGTCGTGGCGCCGATGAGCACGATGCTCCCGCGCTCGACGAAGGGCAGAAAAGCGTCCTGCTGCGCCTTGTTGAAGCGGTGTATCTCGTCCACGAACAGGATGGTGCGTTCGCCGAACCGGCGGTTGCGTTCCGCCTGTTCCATCACCTGCCGTATTTCCTTTATCCCGCTGGTGACGGCGGAAAAGTCGATGAACGATGCCTTCGTGCGGTTGGCGATGATGCGGGCGAGCGTCGTCTTGCCGACGCCCGGCGGCCCCCAGAAGATCATGGAGCCGATCTTGTCCCCTTCGATCAGCCTGCGCAGCACCTTGCCCTCGCCGAGCAGGTGTTTCTGCCCGACGAACTCTTCCAGCGAGCGCGGGCGCAGCCGCGCCGCAAGCGGAAGAGCGGCGGGATTTTCAAACATGGACTGCTGCTGCATGGCGAACCCCCTTTGCCGGGATCAGCCCCCGGCGTACATGACGCCCAGCCAGACGAGCAGGGCGACGGCGGCGGCGCAGAGCAATACGACGCCCAGCACCTTGAGCGGGGATACGGGCGCCTTGCCCGTCACCTTGCCCGTTTCGCCGTTGACGAAAAAGTTGTACAGCTTCTGCCTCCATGTGCTGTGCCCGACGTACACGGGCAGCAGGACGTATTTATACGTCACGTCCGAATAGCGCGTGGAGATGTTAAAGGAAGAAACGACGTCGTAATGATACCCGGAAAGGATCTGCGAACGCAGCCTGTTCGCGATCACGTTTTTCGCGTCCTCCCAGCATTCCGTGCCCGCGCGGGCATTCTGTTCGGCGGTGAACCCGCTCAGATATTCCTGCGTATAGGCGCGGCTCGAACGGGTGTTATAGGGCTGCAGTTTGTTCACCACCTGCTGCCGCACCTCGGAGGACGCCTGGATCAGCACGTCGTCGAAGGAGGAGGCGTATTGCCCGCTCACATGGAAGTATTCCGTATAACGTTCGCGTTCCCAGCGCCCGTTGCGGCGGACGGATCTGTACCGGTAGACGCCGAGCGTGGCGGAATACGACGAATCGGTGTTCGCGTCGAAGGTAAAGGCGGGTATGTACACGCCGCGCATCTCTTCCGGCTTGGCGCTCTTGCGGAACTTGCGCGGCGCGAAAAGCCTCTTTTTCAGCCAAGCGCGCGCAAAACCGCCCGCCTGTTCGCTGCCGACGGCGAAGGGCACGACGGCGTTGGGTCGGATACCGGGCAGTTCGTCGGTGGCGACGATGTTGCTCGTGCCGCAGAAGGGGCAGGTCTTTGCGATCTCGCGGCGGTCGAGCACCTCGGTCGCGCCGCAGTTTTCGCAGCGGAACACGTGCGATTCGTTCTCCCAGCCTCCGGACGCGGAAAGGAGATGCGCAAAGTCTATCTCTTCGCTCTCCTCTCCCGCGAACTCGCGGACGGAGCCGCAGTATTCGCAGTACAGCGCTCCCCTTTCCGCGCTGTACACCATGTTCGCCCCGCAGGAAGGGCACTTCATGACCGAAGTGGTGTTTTCCACCTCGGGCACGGGTGCGCTCTCTTCCCCGGGCATCTGTTCCGTCTTTTCGCTTTCTTTCATATGATTCCCTCTTTCCCGCCGGAGCGGTTTTCTTCTTCCCGTCTATTTTATCACACAATCGCCCGCCGCACAACAGTTTTCCGCATTTTTTCCGCGGACAATCTTTTCCTTCGCGGTAAAACGCATGCAAAAGGGCGGCTCCCGAAGAAGCCGCCCCGATAGCGTCCGACTCTTTTATTTCCCCGCAAAGATGCGGATGGCGCGCTTTACGTCCTCCTTCATCGCCTGCATCGCCGCGTACTCCGCGTCGTGCAGGTAATGCGACTTACCTGCCGAGATCTCGCGCTTTGCGGCGTCGTAACCCGCCTTCGACATATACGAATAATAGTTGACCTTTCTGATGCCCGCCGCGATGGCGCTGCGGAACCCCTCTTCGCTGACGCCGCTGCCGCCGTGCATGACGAGAGGCAGCCCCGTCGCCGCGGCGCAGTCTTTCACGACGCCGAAGTCCAGTTTCGGCTGCGCCTTGTAAAACCCGTGGCTGGTGCCGAAGGCGACCGCGAGCGCGTCGATGCCCGTGCTCCCGGCGAACGCCGCCGCCTCGTCGGGCCGGGTATAGAAGTCGGCGGGGTCGCAGCCTTCGAGCGCGTTTTCCCCTCCTTCTCCCGCGGCGAGCCTGCCCAGCTCCGCCTCGACGTCTGCCCCCATCGCGTGGGCGGCCTGCGTTATCTCGCGGGTCATGCGCACGTTCTCCTCGTACGGGAGCGCGGACGCGTCGATCATCACGGAGGTGAACCCGATACGCAGCGCGCGCCAGAGCATGGCGGGCGTGACGCCGTGGTCGAGATGGACGCAGACGGGCACCTTCGCGTTCTTTGCTGCCGCGAGCATGGCGGGGCCGACGAAGGATATGTCGTTATACACGTTGTGCACCTCGGCATGGGCGATGATGACGGGCTCGTTCAGCTCTTCCGCCGCGCCGATGACCGCCTGCAGGCTGTCGAACCCCGTGGCGTTGAACATACCGACGGCACATTTGCGCTCTTCGGCGATCTTCAGAATTTCTTTCAGTCCTGTAAGCATTTTTTACTCCTCTATGTTCGGTATGCGCACGATGCGCCCGTCGGTGAACACGTCGCTCTCGTCGCGGCTGGTGGTGGAAAACTCGCTGATGACGGCAGTTTCCGCCCCGGCGCGGAACCAATGTTTCGTCCCGGGGCGGATGGTGTATTGCTCCCCTTCGCGCAGGACGACCTCATGAAAGACGGTCACGTCCGTCGGCGGAAGCCCTCCCGTCACGTCCTCCGCGCGCCCCTCGCCGGGCACATACAGATAACACACGCCCCTGCGGACGCGGAAGGTCTCCTCCTTGCCCTCGAAGGGCACGCCGTTTTCCTCCCCGCTCACATGGATATGCTCCGGGCACGCCTGATGCGGGAAGAGCACCATCTCCTTCGCGCACACGCGCGCGGTGTTGACATATGTCAGCAGCTGCAGCCCGATGCGCTCCACGTCGCCCAGCCCGAAATCCGCCACCTCGATGCGCGCGCGTTCCTCTTCGGTGATCGCGATATGCGCCTCGGCAAAGGCGCGCGCCGTGCGCTCCGCCTGCTTTTCGTAAACATCCTTCTTCATAAAGGCAAAGCCCTCCTTTCAAATTTCTTTTCCAGCGCGAGCGTATCCGCCAGCGGCCGCGCCCCGCCCACCGAGTCGGCGGCGCTTAAATTGCACGCCGCGACGGCGGAAGCCAGCCGCAGCCCTTCCTCCGCGGGCATGCCCTGCAAAAACGCGTACAGCATCCCCGCGCAGAAGGCGTCCCCCGCGCCGACGCTCCCGACGATATACCCCTTCGGCAAGGCGAGGGAGGGCACCGCGGTGAACCTGCCCGCGGCATCCATCGCGCATCCGCATTCGGGGCAATGAATGACGACAGTATCTTTCACCCCCGCCGAGAGCAGCGCCTCGCACGCCTCGCGCAGGCGGGAAAAACAGAGTCTGTCCCCCTCGCGCAGCGGGATCCCCGCGATGCTGCCCGCCTCTATCTCGTTCATGACCGCATAGTCGCAGTAGCGGAGCGCGGGCAATGCCACCGCGCGGAACCGCGCGCCCGCCGCGCTCACCATGTCTATCGACGTCTTTATCCCCCTCTCCCGCACCCGCGCGAGCAGGCGCGCCGCGCGCGTGCCGTATTCGGCGTCGGGCGCGTCGAGCGTTTCGAGCAGCAGCAGATAGCCGAGATGGAACAGCCCGCAGTCCTCCTCCGGGAGCGCGTCCTCCTCGCAGAAGGCGGCATTCGCGCCCGCATATGTGAAGAAGGTGCGCTCTCCTCCGGGCAAAGAATACACGTCGGTAAAGGCGGTGGAAAGCGCCGCGTCCTCGGCAACGCCCGATATGTCTATCCCTCTGCGCTGCATTTCGCCGCAGACGTATGCGCCGTTCGCATCCTTTCCGACGCGCGCACGCGCGCAGACCCGCACGGCGGGATCGAGCGTTTTGAGCGTGATGCCCGTATTCGGCACGCACCCGCCCACGCCCGGGCTGACCTGCGTTATCTTGGCGAGCATGCCCTTCGCGGGGTATTCCTCTATCCTCTTGATGATGTCCGCGAGGCAGTTGCCCGCGATCGTGACGCCTTTCAATTCCTTTCCCCTCCTTTTCTTCCAGTATACGGCGGAACGCGCGGAAAGTCAATGCCCCGCCCGCAAAACGGCAGTGCATATTCCCCGCGTACGCTTGACTTTCGGGCGATAATGTTATATCATATTTTCAGAAAATGAAAAAATATATGGCATAATCGGGAGGTGAACCATGAAGCCGCTGTACCGTAGCGTATACGAAGACCTGCTGACGAAGATAAGGGGCGGGCAGTACGCCGCGGGGGATCTTCTGCCCACCGAAGCGGAGCTGTGCGCGCAATACGGCGTCAGCCGCATCACCGCGTCGCACGCGCTCAACGAACTGAAGGCGCAGGGATACGTCGGACGGAAAAAGCGCAAAGGCACGGAAGTGCTGCCCCTGCCCTTCGCCCCGCGCGGAGGGGAACAGAGCATCGCCGTCGTGTTCGGCGGCTTTGAAGATTTCGGGCAGAAGATCGCGGGCGCGCTGGCGCCGTACGCGCGCAAAAAGGGATGCCCGCTGATGACCTTCGATTCCCGCCACTCGCAGCAGCGGGAACGGGAGATCCTGCAATACCTGCTCACGCGGAACGTGCGCGGGCTGATCCTATGGCCGGTCACGCGCGCCTCCAACCTCGACCTGCTCAACGAATTTGCGCAGGCGCAGATCCCCCTCTGTTTTCTCGATTATCCGTCCTACGGCTTCGAGGCGCCCTGCGTGAGTTCGGACAACTACGGCGGAATGTACGGGATCACCGCCCATCTGGCAGGGCTGGGCCACCGCCACATCGCCTATTTCCCCTTCAAAGATAACTTTCTGCCGACGGAGCAGGAGCGGTTCGGCGGATACTGCGCCGCGCTGGTGAAAAACGGCGCCGTGCTCGACCCCGCCTTCTTCCTGCGCGACCCCGACGGCGTGCACGCCGCGACGACGGAGAGCGGGCGCGACCTCGCCCGCTGCGCCGACCACGCCGTGCGCACCCTCCTTGCCCTCCGCCTGCGCCCCACCGCCGTCGTCTGCGTGAACGACGCGACCGCCCTGCACTTCATCCGCGCCGCGCGGGCGCACGGGCTGCGCGTGCCGGAAGATCTTTCCGTGACCGGGTTCGACAACCTCGCCCTCGCCGCGCAGAACGAGATCACGACGGTGTCGCAGGATTTCGGGGAAATGGCAAAGACGGCGCTGAACATGATCCTCCGCCAGCTCGCGGAACCGTCGCTCATCAACAATTACGCGGGCACGGGCCGCATCCGCTCCGTCATCATAGAGCGCGGCTCGGTGCGCCGGCTTTCCTGAATCTTTCCGCAAGAGAAGACGCGGTGCGCCCCTGCCCGGGCGGCACCGCGTCTTTGTTTTTTGACTTTTACTGAAAGAGATTCCGCTCGAAACTGCGGCGCTCCCTGTCCGCGTTGCGCAGCCCCGCGAGCCGTTCCTCTCCTCTCTCGCGGTATTCCGCGGCTTCCTCTTCCCCGATGGCGCCGGTATCCAGCATCCATCCGATGTAGTCCCTGTCCGTACATTCGCCGTACGGGCGGACGGAATCTCCGCGCAGGCGGTGCGCGAGTTTGGTCATAAAGAAGGAAATATCCTTAAATAACCCGATATGCGCCGCGTATTCCGCGTCCTCCTCGAACATTTCGGGATAGGTGAGCGACTCCCCGCCGTACCGTTCGAGGGAGGAGACCAGCCCCGGGCGCACCGCAAAGCGCCCCTTCTGCTCCGAGGTGAGCGCCGCCGCGTCCGCGAGGGAGAGCGGCCTCGGCCCGACGAAGCTCATCTTTCCCGCCAGCACCGCGACGAGGCAGGGGTAATACTTCATGCCGACGGCGGACAGCAGCCTGCCCATCGGCGTGATGCGCTCGCGCACGGGCAGCAGCCTGCCCTCCTCGTCGTGCAGCACCCGTTCGGTCGTGAAGGTGAACAGGCGGAACACCTTTTCCTTCTTCCCCACGCAATATTCGCCCGCAAACAGCGATTTATACGCGTTCGTGACCCTGTTATAGATCGCGTCGGCGACGAGCGCGATGAGGAAAAAGGGGAAAAACACGATAAGAAAGACCGCCGCGAACAGAAAGTCCAGCACGCGCTTGAACAGCCAGCGGTAGTTGAGCGCGATGATGAGGACGAGCACGGCAATGTCTATGACGATAAATATCGCCATTCCCCACGGCGTGCCGAGCAGATCGGCGGGGGAAGCGAGAATATTCATATGCACTCCTTGTCTTTCCGTGATATTTCATTATAGCACAGCGGCGGCGCAAAAGCAACCGCTTTTCAGCCCTCTTCCGCCCCTTCCCGCGAAAGGACGCCTTCGACGGCGGAGAGTACCTCCTCCCTGCCGCGGCGGTCTTCGGCGGAAACGGCGATCACGTTCCCCTCTCCCGTGCGGAAAGCGGCGGCGACCCTGCGCACCGCCTCCTTTATGCGCGTCTTGGCGAGCTTGTCCGCTTTGGTGGCGATGACGGTGAACGGGGTCTGCGTATAATACAAAAAGTCGATCATCGTCCTGTCGTCCGCGGTCGGCTCGTGGCGGATATCCGCCAGCGCGAACACGTGCGACACCCTCCCCTCCGCGAAAAAGTCGTCGAGGAGGCGCGCCCAGCGCTCCTTCTCGCTCTTCGCGACGTGCGCGAAGCCGTAGCCGGGGAGGTCGGCGAGCACGAACGCGCCGAAATCGAAATAATTGACGAGGCGGGTACGCCCCGGCTCCGCCGAGGCGCGCGCGAGCTGCCTGCGGTTCGCGAGCATATTGATGAAGGAGCTTTTGCCGACGTTCGATTTCCCGCATACCGCGATGACGGGCTTCTCCCCGCCGTAAAACCCCTTTTTATCCGCCGCGGACGTGATGAACTTTACCTCTCCGATGCGCAGCATGATCTCCTCACAGTCCCACGATGGCGTTGCGGAACACAGTGCCGACGTCGGTCGCGGGGATAAAGTGCAGATCGCCGCGCACCGTATCGGGGATGTCCGCCTCGTCGCGCTCGTTGTCGCGGGGGATAATGATGTTTTTGATGCCCGCGCGGTGCGCGGCGAGCGCCTTCTCTTTCAGTCCGCCGATGGGCAGCACCTTGCCGCGCAGGGTGATCTCGCCCGTCATGGCGATGTCCTTGCGCACGGGCTTGTGCGTGAAGGCGGAGAGGATGGCCGTCGCCATCGTGATGCCCGCGCTGGGGCCGTCTTTCGGCGTCGCCCCCTCCGGCACATGGATATGGATATCCGTCTCCGAAAAAGCCTCTGACGGAATGCCGTAATCGTCGGCATGGGCGCGGATATAGCTGATCGCCGCGCGGGCGGATTCCTTCATCACGTCGCCCAGCTTGCCGGTGAGCAGGATCTCTCCCTTTCCGGGCATGGCGGAGACCTCTATGGTCAGCGTCGTGCCGCCCACGCTCGTCCATGCCAGTCCCGTGGCGGCGCCGACCTCGTTGCCCTCGAGGCGCGCGGGTTCGTCGTTGTAGCGGCGTACCCCGAGCAGCTCTTCGAGCTTGTCCGGCGTGACGACCTGCTTTTCCATGTCAGGGTTTTCGGCGTAACGTACCGCTGTTTTCCTGCACACGCCGTCGATTCGGCGCTCGAGGTTGCGCACGCCCGCCTCCATCGTATAGCCCTCGATGACGGCGTCAATCGCGTCGTCCGTGATCTCGAGCAGCCCCTCTTTCAGCCCGTTCTCCTTCGCCTTTTTCGGGATGAGATAGCGCTTGGCGATCTCCCGTTTTTCGTCCAGCGTATAGCCGTTGAGCTCGATGAGCTCCATGCGGTCGAGCAGCGGCGCGGGGATGGTGTCCACCGTGTTCGCGGTGGTGATGAACAGCACTTTGGAAAGGTCGTACGGCACCTCGAGGAATCTGTCGCGGAAGGCAGCGTTCTGCTCGGGGTCGAGCACCTCGAGCAGCGCGCTCGCGGGGTCGCCGCGCATATCCGAGGAGACCTTGTCTATCTCGTCGAGCAGGAACACGGGGTTGATGCTGCCCGCCTGCTTCATGCCGTAGATGATGCGCCCGGGGATGGCGCCGACGTAGGTGCGCCTGTGCCCGCGGATCTCCGCCTCGTCCTTGACGCCGCCCAGGCTCATGCGCACGAACTTCCTGCCCAGCGCGCGGGCGACGGACTTGGCGATGGAGGTCTTTCCGACCCCCGGCGGCCCCACGAAGCAGAGGATGGGCGCGTTCATGCTCTTGGTAAGCTGCAATACGGCGAGGTATTCCACGATGCGCGTTTTGACCTTTTCAAGCCCGTAATGATCCTCGTCGAGCACCTTGCGCGCATCTGCAAGGCGGGCGGTATCCTCCGTCTCCTCCGACCACGGCAGGTCGATGAGCCAGTCGAGATAGTTGCGGATGACGGTATACTCGGGAGAGGAGGGCGGCATCTTGTCCGTGCGCGCGATCTCCTTGAGCGCCTTCTCCTCCGCCTCGGCGGGCATATGCTTTTCCTTGATCCTGCGGGTGAGCTCCTCGCGCTCGTTTTCGTCGTCGCCCAGCTCGGTATGGATGGCTTTGAGCTGTTCGCGCAGGAAATATTCCTTCTGGTTCTTGTCTATGTTCTGCCGCACGGTGGCGCTGATCTTTTTTTCCAGCTTGGCGATCTCCAGCTCGTCGTTGAGGCAGCGCTCGAACAGTTTGAGCCTCTCGACCACGCCCGTCGTTTCGAGGATCTTCTGCTTCATTTCCTCGCGGATGTGCAGCAGCATGAGGGCGTTGCCGATATACGCGTCGGGGTCTTCGATGGTATCGAGCGCGGAGGCGCTCTCGCGGGAGATGCGCATCTCGTTGGAACGGATCTCGCGCATCACGTCCTGCGCGGTGCGGAAATACGCCTCCTCGAGCACGGGGTCGCCGTGCACCGCTTTGAGTTCGGAAACGTTGGCAAAGAGACAGCCGTCCTCCTCGTAGATCTCCTCCGCCTTCGCGCGGTACACCCCCGTGACCGTGATGCGCAGGTTATTGGACGGGAGCTTGGCGATCTGCTTGATCTTGACGACGGTGCCTACCCTGCACACGTCGTCGGGCGCGACCTCCTCCTTCTGCGCGTCCTTCTGCATGGCGACGAACAGGTCGAGGTTCTGCTCGGAGGCGCGCGAAACCGCGGTCAGGGAAATCAGCCTGCCCGCGTCGAAGCTGTTCACGGTGTCGGGGAAGATGACCTTGCCCCGCAGCGCGACGAGCGGATAATTCATGAGTTTTTTTGCTTTCGGCATGAGAAACCTCCGCGGCGGTATGCCGCTCCTTATATAGTATAACACAATGCGGCGCGATTTACAAGCCTATTTTCACATCCGCGCGGCGCCGCACCGTTTTTCCGCGCGCCCTTCACCCCGCTTTCACCGGAGAAAAGGGTACGCAAAGGGCGCCTTCGGCCGAAGGCGCCCTCTCTGTTTTCCGGAAAGGACTTATGCGTGTTTGCTCTTTATGTACTCGTCGATGGCTTCCGCCGCCGCCTTGCCGGCGCCCATCGCGAGGATGACGGTCGCGGCGCCCGTGACGGCGTCGCCGCCCGCATACACGCCCTCGCGTGAGGTCTTGCCGTGCTCGTCGGCGATGATGCCGCCCCACTTCTGCGTATCCAGCCCCTGCGTCGTGTTCTTGATGAGGGGATTGGGAGAAGTGCCCAGCGCCATGATCACGCAGTCGCAGTCCACGGTGAATTCGCTGCCCTCCACAACGACGGGGCGGCGCCTGCCGGAAGCGTCCGGCTCGCCCAGCTCCATGCGCACGCAGGTCATGCCCTTCACGATGCCGTTCTCCCCTTCGAGGATGGCGGTCGGGTTGGTGAGGAAGCGGAACACGATGCCCTCTTCCTTCGCGTGTTCGACCTCCTCCGCGCGGGCGGGCAGTTCCGCCTCGCTGCGGCGGTAGATGATGTCCACCTGCGCTCCGAGGCGCAGCGCGCAGCGCGCGGCGTCCATCGCGACGTTGCCGCCGCCCACGACGGCGACCTTCTTCGCATGGAACACGGGGGTGCGGCAGTCCTCTTTATACGCCTTCATCAGGTTGACGCGGGTGAGGAATTCGTTGGCGGAGAACACGCTCTTGAGGTTTTCCCCGGGGATGCCCATAAAGCGGGGAAGCCCCGCGCCGCTGCCGATGAACACGCTCTCGAAGCCGTATTCGCTCATCAGCTCGTCGACGGAGAGCACGCGGCCGATGACCATGTTGGTCTCCACTTTGACGCCCAGCGCCTTTAAGTTGTCTATCTCCTTCTGCACGATGCTCTTGGGCAGGCGGAACTCGGGGATGCCGTAGACCAGCACGCCGCCCGCCAGGTGCAGCGCCTCGAACACCGTGACGTCGTACCCGCGCTTGGCGAGGTCGCCCGCGCAGGTCAGCCCCGCCGGGCCGCTGCCCACGACGGCGACTTTATGCCCGTTCGGCTCCGCCTTTACGGGCAGGTCGCAGCTGTGCGCGTTGTGCCAGTCCGCGACGAAGCGTTCCAGCCTGCCGATGGCGACAGGCTCGCCCTTGATGCCGCGCACGCACTTGCTCTCGCACTGCGTCTCCTGCGGGCACACCCTGCCGCACACGGCGGGAAGGCTGCTCGTCTGCTGAATGATGTGGTATGCCTCCTCGAACTCCCCTTCCGCGACCTTCGCGATGAATTCGGGGATGTGGATGCGGACGGGGCAGCCGCCGACGCAGGTCTTGTTCTTGCAGTGCAGGCAGCGTTTCGCCTCGTCGATCGCCGTCTCGGCGTCGTAGCCGAGGGCGACTTCGGAAAAATTCTTATTGCGCACGTCGGGCGCCTGTGCGGGCATCTCGTGCTTTTTCAGGCTCATGTTCGGCATTTTACTTTACCTCCTTTTTGAAGAGGTTGCACGCGAGTTCGCGCTCGCGCTTTTCAAATTCTTTATAGGTGGAAGCGCGCTTCATGATCTCGTCGTAATCTACCTCGTGCCCGTCGAAATCGGGGCCGTCCACGCAGGCGAACTTCGTCTTGCCCGCCACGGTGAGGCGGCAGCAGCCGCACATCCCCGTGCCGTCGATCATGATGGGGTTCATGCTGACGACCGTCCTGATGCCGTACTGCTTGGTGAGGAGCGACACGAACTTCATCATGACGACCGGCCCGATGGCGATGACCTCGTCGTACTTGTTCCCCGCCTCGATGAGCTCTCTGAGCGCGTCGGTCACGAGGCCCTTTTTGCCGTAACTGCCGTCGTCCGTCATCATGCGCATTTCGTCGGAAACGGCGCGGAACTCCTCTTCGAGGATGACGAGGTCTTTGCTGCGGAAGCCGACGATGCTGTGCACCTCCGCGCCCAGCTTATGCAGCTTTTTGGCGACGGGGTAAGCGATGGCGCAGCCGACGCCGCCGCCCACGACGGCGACCTTTTTCAGCCCTTCGACGTGCGAAGGCTCGCCGAGAGGCCCGACGAAGTCGTGGATAAACTCCCCTTCCCGTAATTGATTGAGCCGCTCCGTCGTGCCGCCGACGATCTGGAAAATGATCGTCACGGTGCCCTTTTCGCGGTCGAAATCGGCGACCGTGAGGGGGATGCGCTCCCCTTCCTCATCCACGCGCAGGATGATGAACTCCCCCGGCTCCGCCTTTTTCGCGACGAAGGGCGCGTCCACCTCCATGAGCGTGACGGTGGGGTTGAGTTCTTTCTTCTTAAGAATTTTATACATAACCTGACCGTCCTTTTTTCTTCTTTATTCCTGCAT
This sequence comes from Candidatus Borkfalkia faecigallinarum, assembly GCA_019114625.1. Taxonomy (GTDB): domain Bacteria; phylum Bacillota; class Clostridia; order Christensenellales; family Borkfalkiaceae; genus Borkfalkia; species Borkfalkia faecigallinarum. The sequence continues at coordinate 12,982 of DXFD01000007.1, forward strand.
ACATAGTATAATCGCCGCGGGCGCTTTTTTCAAGCGTTTTGCGGCGGCTGAACCGATTTTTTTTATTTGAATTGCTTATACCTTTCCGCCGTCCGCACGGGCGGCGGACGGAACGGGGCGGGAGCCTTCCGGCTCCCGCCCCGCGCCCTTTAAGCGCTCTTTTTGATGAGCTGCGGTTTCGCGTTGCCGAGCACGCACTCGCGCGTGATCCTGACCTCGCTGATGTCCCCGTCCGAAGGGATCTCGTACATGACGTCCGTCATGAGGTTTTCGATGATGGTGCGCAGCCCGCGCGCCCCCGTCTTGAGCTTGATGGCGGTGTTTGCGATCTCGCTGACCGCGGAAGGCTCGAAGGAGAGCTTCACCCCGTCCATGCCGATGAGTTTCTGATACTGCTTGATGAGGGCGTTTTTCGGCTCGGTGAGGATCTTCACCAGCGCCGTCTCGTCCAGCGGGAGCAGGTTGACGACGATGGGCACGCGCCCGACGAACTCGGGGATCAGCCCGAACTTGGTAAGATCCTGCGGCTTTACGTCGTCGAACAGTTCATAGTCCATCTCGTCGCCGCTCTTGACCTTTCCGCCGAACCCGAGGGAAGTGTCGTCCTTGCGCGCCTGCACGATCTTGTCCAGCCCGACGAACGCGCCGCCGCAGATGAAGAGGATGTTGGTCGTGTCGATGCGCATGCACTCCTGCTGCGGGTGCTTCCTCCCGCCCTGCGGCGGGACGTTGGCGATGGTGCTCTCGATGATCTTGAGCAGCGCCTGCTGCACGCCCTCGCCCGACACGTCGCGGGTGATGGAAACGTTCTCGCTCTTGCGGGCGATCTTGTCGATCTCGTCGATGTAGATGATGCCGCGCTGCGCCTTTTCGATGTCGTAGTCGGCGTTCTGGATGAGTTTGAGCAGGATATTTTCGACGTCCTCGCCGACGTAACCCGCCTCGGTGAGGGTGGTCGCGTCGCTGGTGGCGAACGGGACGTTCAGGATGCGCGCGAGGGTGCGGGCGAGCAGCGTCTTGCCGCAGCCGGTCGGGCCGAGCAGGAGGATGTTGCTCTTTTCGATCTCGACGTCGTCCTCCTTCTTGCGCGACAGCTCGCTGTTGATGCGCTTGTAGTGATTATAGACTGCCACGGACAGCACCTTTTTGGCTTTGTCCTGCCCGACGATGTATTTGTCCAGCTCCGCCTTGAGCTCCGCCGGCTTTTTCAGCGCGACGCGGTCGGCCGCCTTTTCCTGACGGGCGGAGTGGATCTCCTCTTCGCAGATCTGCACGCACTCGTCGCAGATCGCGAGGCCGTTCGGCCCGGAGATGAGCACCTTGGTGCGGCTCTTGGGCTTGCCGCAGAAGGAACAGCACTGTTCTTCGCTCATGTTCGGTTACCTCCTTTCGGCGCGCCGCCATCGCAGCTTCTCCACATAGATGAAGGCGCGGCAACACAAACGGTCGCCGCGGGTCTGACTGCCATGAGGCATCTGCCGATCGTTCCGCCGCGGGGGATGCTTCCTCCCGTCTTACGCGGCTCTTTCGTTGGGATGTGCGCCCCCTCCCCGCGCCTGCGGCACCGGGCGGACGGGCTCTAATGCCTGTTATCTCTTATAAAAAACTTTGTCGACGAGGCCGTAGCGCTGCGCCTCTTCCGCCGAGAGATAGTTGTCGCGGTCTGTGTCGCGCGCGATCTCCTCCACGCTCTTGCCCGTGTTCTCGGCGAGGATGCGGTTCATCTTTTCGCGGATCTTGAGGATGTGCTCCGCCTGGATCTTGATGTCGCTCGCCTGACCCTGCGCGCCGCCGAGCGGCTGGTGGATCATGATCTCGCTGTTGGGGAGGGCGAAGCGCTTGCCCTTCGTGCCGCTGGACAGCAGGAACGCGCCCATGCTCGCCGCCATGCCGATGCAGATGGTCGAGACGTCGCAATGGATATACTGCATGGTGTCGTAGATCGCCATGCCCGCCGAGACGCTGCCGCCCGGGCTGTTGATATACAGGCTGATGTCCTTGTTCATGTCCTTCGCCTCGAGGTAGATGAGCTGCGCGACGACGGTGTTCGCCATCGCGTCGCCGATCTCGCCCGAGAGGAAGATGATGCGGTCCTCGAGAAGGCGCGAATAGATATCATACGAGCGTTCGCCGCGGCTGGACTGCTCGACGACCATCGGGATGAGGTTCATTCGAATATCTTCCATACGATCTCCTTATCGTTCAGGGGCCGGGCGCGGCGATCACTCCGCCTTGTCGGCCTTGTCCTCTTTCGCCTCTTCCGCGGGCTTTTCCTCCGCGACGGCGAGGTTGTTGTTTGCTTTGAGGAAGTCAAACAGCTTGTTTACCACGATGTCGTTGGCGAGATACTCGCGCTGCGAATCGGTGACGTCCTTCTTATACTCTTCGAGCGTCTTGCCGGCGGCTTTGGCCAGCTCTTCGAGCTTGGCTTCGATCTCGCTCTCCTCCGCCTTGATGTTCTCGGCGCGGACGATCGCGTCGATGACCAGCTGCGCCTTGACGTTCTCGCCCGCCTGCGCGCGGTAGCCGTTGCGGAAATCGTCCATGTTGCTGCCCATATATTTGAGATAATCGGCAAGTTTGAGGCCGCCGTACTGCATGCCCATGCGGTACTCGGCATTGCGGACCATCGCGTCGATCTGGCTCTCGATCATCGCGTCGGGGATCTCCACTTCCGCGTTGGCGGCGATGGCGCGGACGATGTTGTTTTCCGTCTCGGCGTCGCCCTTCTCCTTCGCCTGCTTTTCGAGGCGCTCGCGCGTCTCCTTGCGGTATGCGTCCACGCTCTCCGCGCCCGCCGCGTCCTTGATGAACTCGTCGTTCACCTCGGGCAATTCCTTCTTTTCCAGCTTGTTGAGCTTGACGGCGAAGACGGCGTCCTTGCCCTTGAGCTCGGCTGCCTGGTAGTCGTCCGGGAAGCGGACGTTGACGTCCTTCTCCTCGCCGACCTTCATGCCGACGACCTGCTCTTCAAAACCGGGGATAAAGGAGCCGCTGCCCAGCACGAGCGGGTAATTTTCGGACGTGCCGCCCTCGAACTTGACCCCGTCGATGCTGCCGGAGAAGTCGATGGTGGCGGTGTCGCCGTTCTCGGCGGCGCGGTCGGTCACCTCGACCATGCGCGAATTGCGCTGGCGCAGGCGCTCGATCTCGGCGTCGACGTCGGCATCCTTCACATTATACTCCACTTTCGTGATGTTTATACCCTTGTAGTCGCCCAGCTTGACCTCCGGCTTGACGGGCGCGACCGCCGCGAGGACGGCGCCGTCGTCCGAAATATCCTCCACGGAAAGCTCGGGCTGGCCGACGACGGTGTAGTTGTCCTTTTCCTTTTCCAGAATGTCGTAATAGTGATCGGAAAAGAGGTTGTTGAGCGCGTCCTCATAGAACACGCCCTTGCCATAGGTGAGCTCGATGACGTGCTTGGGCGCCTTGCCCTTGCGGAAGCCGTTCACGGTGAAGCGGCCGCGCGTCTGCAGATAAGCCTTCTGATTGGCTTGCTCCCACTCCGCCTTGTCGAAGGTGATGGTGATCTTGATCGTGCTCTTTTCCGAAGGTTGGATCTCGTATTTCATGACTTTCTCCTGCTGAAAATAAACTTTTACTCAGTACAGTATTGTACCACAAAGCGCGCATTTTGCAAAGCGTTTTTTATGCGCAAAAGAAAATAATTTGCCGCCCGCCGCGCGGGCGGAGCGGGACGAGCGCCGCACGGGCGGAGCGGGACGAGCGGCGCGGGGGCGGGGCGTGGCGAGCGCCGCGCGGGCGGAACGGGGCGAGCAGAGCGGGGCAAGCGGCGCGCAGGGCGGAGCGGGACGAGCGGCGCGGGGGCGGGGCGTGGCAAGCGGCGCGGGGGCGGGACGTGGCGAGCGGCGCGGGGCGGAGCGCACTTTTTGGCGCGAAAGCGCCCGCACGGTACGGCCGACGTTTGCTTTTTTCTCCCCCTTTTGCTATAATAGACGGAGAAATCGATTTCGGGAGCGGAAAAATGCCGCAGGACGCATTCACATTACGGCACGTCGCGCGCGAACTGGACGCGATGCTGGCCGGCGGAAAAGTCAACAAGATCATACAACCCTCGCGCGACGAGGTGGATATCCTGCTCTACGCGGGCGGAAAGACGCGCAAGCTGCTGCTCAACACGCACGCTTCCTTCGCGCGCGCCTGCGTCTCGGTGATCCCCCGCACGGCGCCCGAAACGGCGCCCAACTTCTGTATGCTGCTGCGCAAGCACCTCTCGGGCGCGACGCTGACGCAGGTGCGGACAGAAGGGTTCGAGCGCATCCTCTCCTTCACCTTCGACTGTACGGGCGAATTTACCCGCGCACGGCGCACGCTGTATGCGGAGATCATGGGCAAATATTCCAACCTCGTGCTGACCGAAGGCGGCGTCATCACGGGCGCGCTGAAGATCTCCTCCCTACAGGAAAACTTCAAGCGCGTGCTCTTCCCGGGCGTGGCATACCGCCCGCCCGAACCGCAGGACAAAGCCAACCCCGCCGACCGCACCGCGACGCTCGAGCGGCTGCGCGCCTTTGCGGGGGGCGATTTGGCGGAGTTCCTCTTCCGCAGCCTCTCCGGGCTGGCGCTGCCCACCTGCCGCCTGCTCGCGCAGGAGCTGGGAGACCGGACGCAGCCCTTCGGCGCGCTCGCGGCGAACGCCGAGGAAAAGATCCACGCCTTCCTCTTTTCGGAGGAGACGGCGCCCGCCGTCGAACGGCAAAACGGAGAGGCGAAAGACTTCCACGCGCGCTTCCCCGCGGGCGAGCGGTACGAGAGCGTGCTTGCCGCCATGGACGCCTACTACACCGAGCGGGAAACAAACCGCGACTTTGCCGAAAAGAAGCGCAGGCTGGAAAGCGTGCTCGCCGCGCGCCGCAAGAAGGAGGAAAAGAAGCTCTCCCTGCTGCTCGAACGGGAGCGCGAATGCGCGGATCTGGAAAAGAACCGCGTCTTCGGCGAGCTGATCACCGCCAACATCTACGCGCTGCGCAAGGGCATGGACGCGTTCGAGGCGGTCAACTATTACGAGGAGGGCGCTCCGACCGTGCGCATCCCGCTGGACAGGACGCTCGCCCCCGCCCAGAACGCGCAGAAATATTTCAAGAAGTACAATAAGCAGAAGCGCACCCTCGCCGCCGTCGCGCCGCAGAAGGAGGAGGCGCTCGCCGACCTCGACTACACGCGGAGCATGCTTTCCGCGCTTTCCCTCGCCGAGAACGCGCTCGACTTGCAGGAGATGGAGGCGGAGCTGCGCGGGGCAGGCCTGCTCCCGCCCGAAAAAAAGAGGACGAAGGCCGCGCCGCCGATCCCCTTCCGCACCTTTTCCGTCGGCGGGTTCCGTATCCTGGCGGGGCGCAACAACGTGCAGAACGACCGCCTCGTACGCGCCGCCGCGCCCGACGACGTCTGGCTGCACACGCAGAAATACCACAGCTCGCACGTCCTGATCCGCACAGAGGGCAAGCCCGTCCCGGACGAGGTGCTGCACGCCGCCGCGCAGATCTGCGCGTATTTTTCGGACGGAAAGGCGAGCGGCAAGATTCCCGTCGACTACTGCGAGCGGCGGTTCGTCAAAAAGCCGTCCGGCGCCAAGGCGGGCTTCGTCGTCTACACCGACTACCGCACGCTGCTCGTCGACCCCGACCGCCACGCCGCGGAGGAGTGCTGATTTTCCCCCGATCATGCGACGCATAGTACTCTGCAAAACGCAAATTTCACGCTTTTATACGGCAAGATCCGCGGCAGGCACGCCTGCCGCGGATCTTTTTTGTTTCGATCGTCAGGATGACTTTTTCTTGCTCAAGAGCAGCATCCGGACGGACGCGCCCCCTTCGCCGCCCGCCGCGGGCGCAAAGGGAAGCTCGACGGGCTGCTCCATCAGGAGATCGCCGCCCAGCGCGAGGGAGAAATTTTCGCCGCCATACGCGCGCAGTTCGTAGACCGCCGCGGGGAGAAGCCCCTTGAAGCAGAGGCCGGCGGGCGGATCGGCGGGGCCGCGCGGCGCAAAGGACAGCACGGCGAGCGCGCGCGACTTGTCCTTCGACACGGTCACGACGCCCTGCACGCCCCTGCCGCGCAGGCAGAACTGTTCGCCGAATTGCAGCAGCTTGCGGTTTTCCTTATAAAACGCGATCTGCCGCGCCATGCGGCCGCGCACGTCTGCGGGAGGCAAGCTCTTCCAGGAATAGCCGAGCAAACAGCAGCAGGCCGCGGCGAAGTCCTCGTCCGACGCGCCCTGCTCCGCGGATACGTTCGTGCCGATGACCTCCTGCGGGTAGGCGCAGGGAGCGCCGCCCAACGCGGGACAACCGTGCACGCTCGCTCCGTCCGCGCGGTACTGCGAAAGATAGCTGAGGTTGCCCAGATCCAGGCGGCCCCCGCCCGCCGCGCAGCCTTCAAACAGCACGAACGGGAAACGGCGGACGACCTTGGAGAGGACACGGTAGTAGCCGAGCATATAGCGGTGGAAATATTCGCTCGCCAGCGTGCCTTTACTGAAACAATCGGTCATGGTGCGGCAGCAATCCCAGCGCACATAGGAAGCGCCGCTGCGCTCGATCGCCTCGCAGGCGGCGCGGACGGCGTAATTTTGCACCTTTTCCTCGGCGAGGTTGAGCATCAGCCTGCCGCGAATGGTGACGGGACGGCGGCCCGGGATCTTCATGAAATACTGCGGACGGGTGTGGAACAGCTCGCTGTCCTCCGCGGCCGTCTCCGGTTCGATGCGGATGCCGATCGCAAGCCCCTGCCCGCGCGCCGCTTCCGCGACCAAACGCGCGGCGTCCCCTTTTTCCGCAGCTTCTTGGACTGCGGCGCTCTCTTTTTCCGACGCTTCCGCCTTGCCTGCGGCAGCCCCGCCGACCGTATCCGCCTCTTTTTCCGCGGATCCTTCTTTGCCTGCGGCGAGCGCGCCTTCACAGCCGCACCCGGAGAGGAGGAGCAATTCCGCCCCCGCCGCCTTTGCCGCCGCGGCGAACGACGCCGCCTGCTCCGCGGACAAGTCCGCCGCCGCAAATTCGACCGTGACGGGGCGCTCCTTCTTTTTCCATTTGCCGCCGCCGATATGGCCGCCGACAAACGCCCGCATCCTGCCGCAGAGCGCGTCCTCGTCCGGCGCATAACAGACGACCGCTTCGGGCGAGCAAAAACTTTCTCCCGGCTGCAAGATCCAGCCGAAGGCGAAATCGCTCATGCCGACGAGCAGGCGGGAGCGGGAACGGCCCGCCGCGAGCACCTCCTTGTGGTTGCCCGAATAGATGAGATCGGCCCCGCAGACGCCGAATTTTCCCTCCGCCAAAACGAAGGGGGAAGCGGCGTGCAGCGAACCGCTCTTGGAATCGTTGACGAAGACGCCGCCGTCCACGCGGTGCGTACAGCGCCGGCATTCGTTCCCGCGCGGCCAGGAGAAGGTCGTAAATTTCAGGCCCGTCTCCGCCAGGTCGAGCTGCAGACTCATCATGCGGCAGATGCGCACGTCCTTGCGCGAGCCGTTGACGAGGCGCGAGGAGACCGCGATGACGTCGCTGTCGTCATAGGCGGTAAAATATACGAACAGGGAAAGGCGCGCGGCGGCGTCCGTGTATTTGAGCTCCACCGCCTTCCCCTCCCCGAAGGAGGAAGGAAGCCCCGGGATCTCCGGCTTGGACGCAAGCACGCGCGCTTTTGAAAATACGAAGTCTGCCGCAAAGCCGCCGCCCTGCAGGAGCAGGCTGTACTCCGAATAGTCTTCTGAACCAAAGGTCGACAGGAAGTGCCGACCGCTCCCCGGGAGAGCGGCGAGATCGCCGTTGCTGACCAGCCTCTGCCCGTAGTAGAGATATTCTGCCGTGTCCGCACGGAGCACCATCGTCGTGTTCGGCGTGTCCAGGCGGATCGTTTGTCCCTTTTTCTTGATCATGAAAGCCTCCGCATTTGTGTGTTCGGAACATTTGTCACAGGTCAGTTTCAGTATAGCACATTTTGTATCATTTGTATAGTGAATCGTTCAAATTATACAGAATTTTTGTATCTTTTGCACAGCTTCTCCCATCGCCGCGCAGGGCTGTGCGCCGCCCGCCGCGCGCCCCCGCCGACAGACAGCGGGAACCGTATATGCCGCCGCGGAAGCGGCGAACGATCACGCCCCCGATGGACGAAAAGCGATCGCGCCCCGCCCGCCGCCACAAAGAGCGGTCAACCGCCGCCGAGGTCTTTCCCCGCGCGGCGGAAGGCGCGGACGACTCCCTCCACCGCGTCTGCGCGCGCGGGGCGGGGCTGCGCGCGCAGCGTCTGCTCCGCCGCGACCGTGCGCGCGTCCTCCGCCGCCTCCATCAACAGCCGCAAAAGCTCCGCGCACAGCATCTGCGGCCCGCCCTCGCCCAGAGCGGCGGCATAATCCAGCAGGAGGACGCGCTCCGTCTCGCGCAGGTCCGCCAGCGCGTCCAGCTCGGTCAGGAGCGCGCGCTGTTTTGCCTTTCGATCCTGCATACGCCCTCCTACTCCGCCAGCAGCGCGAGCAGCGCCGCAAACCGCTGCGCGTGCCGCCCCGCCAGCCGCTCCATCTGTTCCGCCAGCGCCGCATCCGTCAGCGTCGCCGCAAACAGCCTCGCCTTCTTGCTCGCGAGGCTCTCCGCCGAAAGAAGGCGGGCAACCGCGTACAGCCCGCCCGCCGTCAAACCGTTTCCCATTTTTCCGTTCCCTCCGCCGCTTAGTATGCGCGCGGCGGCCGCCTTTATGCGGACGCGCGAGGGCGGCGGGATGCCCCGCCGCCCTCGCGCTCTGTTTTTCCGTTATCCCGCCGAAAAGGTCACGCCTTCCAAGCGGAGAGGATCACGCCGCCGCCCAGGCAGCGCTGCCCGTCGTACAGGACGGCGTACTGCCCCGGCGTCACCGCGCGCTGCGGCTCGTCGAACGCGATCTCGACGGTATCCTCCCCCGTCCTGCGCGCGCGCACCCCCTGCTCGGGCTGCCGATAGCGGAACTTCGCCGTGCAGGTAAATTCTTCCCCCACCGCCGCGGGCGGCGCGGGGATCCAGTTGAACCCGCCCGCCGCGCAGAAGTCGGTGTACAGGCGGCTCTCGTCGCCGTGCGCGACGTAGAGGATGTTGTTTTTCAGGTCCTTTTCGACGACGAACCAGCGGCCCGGGTTGTCGTCCCCCCGCTGCCCGCCGATGTTCAGCCCCTTGCGCTGGCCGAGCGTATAGTACATCAGCCCGATGTGCTCGCCAACCTCCCTGCCGTCGCAGGTGAGGATCCTGCCCGGCTGCGCGGGAAGATAGCCGCGCAGGAATTTGCGGAAATTGCGCTCGCCGATAAAGCAGATGCCCGTGCTGTCCTTCTTTTTTGCGGTCGAAAGGCCGTACTTTTCCGCCATCGCGCGCACCTGCGCCTTTTGCAGGCCGCCGAGGGGAAAGAGCACGCCCTCCAGCTGCGGCTGCGTGACCTGATTGAGAAAATATGTCTGATCTTTGTTCGCGTCCGCCGCCTTTAACAGATAGTGCCGCCCGTCCGCCGCGTGCTCGATGCCGCAATAGTGGCCGGTCGCAATGAGATCGGCGCCCAGCGCCCGCGCGTATTCCTTGAAGGGCCCGAACTTGATCTCGCGGTTGCAGAGCACGTCGGGGTTGGGCGTGCGGCCCGCCTCGTACTCTTCGAGGAAGTGGCGGAACACGCGCTCGGCATATTCTTTGGCGAAGTTGACGGTGTAATACGGGATGCCCAGCTTATTGCACACCCGCCGCACGTCCTCGTAGTCCTGCTCGGCCGTGCAGCAGCCGTTTTCCCCTTCCTCTTCCCAGTTGACCATATACAGGCCGACGACGTCATACCCCTGCTCGCGCAGCAGCAGCGCGGCGACCGAACTGTCCACCCCGCCGCTCATGCCGACGACGACCGTACCCTTGCCTTCCATGCGACTTCTCCCTTCCTTTTTTTGCCATTATACCGCGCAAAGCGCCCTTTGTCAAACAAATCGCGCGGCGGACAAGCCCGGCGGCGCTCCCGCACCGAGCAAATCGCGCGGCAGCAAAAGAGGGCGCGTACGCGCCCCCCTGCCCGCGGCTGAGCCGCGGCTTTACAGCTTCGAAAGATAGCGCAGCGCCGTTTCGACGCAGCCGTCCACGCCGACCAGACCGCTGTCCAGGCAGAGGTGGTGGTTCTCCGCCATCCCCCATTTCTGGTCGGTGTAATACTCGTAATACTTCTTGCGCTTTTTGTCCGTCGCCTTGACGTGATCTTCCATCTTTTCGGCGGAGACGCCCGTATCCATCGCCAGCTTGCGCTCGACCCGCTTGGCGAGCGGCGCGTGGACATAGATCTTGACGCTGTCCTCGACGATGACGTCCGCGCAGCGGCCGATGATGACGCACGGCCCCTCCTGCGCGAGGCGCTTGATGAGGTTCGCCTGCGCGATGTAGATCTGATCGGTCATGGGCATCTGGTAATAGGAATACAGCGTGCGCGAGAGAAGCCCCGGGGCGCTCTCCTCGTGATGGCGCATAAATTCCTCGGAGAGGTTGCTGTCCTCCGCCGCCATGGAAATGAGCTCCTTGTCGTAACAAGGCAGGCCGAGCGCCGCGGCCAGTTTGATGCCGAACTCCCTGCCGCCGCTGCCGAACTGCCGACTGATCGTGATGACTTTATTCATGATCTTCCTCCCCTTTGCGGCGCCCGCCTTGCGCGCGGGCGCGTCCCTTACTTCTATTTAACCGCAAAACGGGCGATTTGTCAATACCTGTCCCGAAAAAATTCCAAAAAATCCCCAAAAAAAGCAGAAAAGCGGCCGCAGGATACGCGCATCCCGGGCCGCCCGTTCGCTTTTTACTTTTTCGGATGGAAAATATCCGTCTCCGCGCCCGCTTGCGCGATCTTTCGGTATGCCGCGTCCTGCGAGAAGTCGCGCTCCTCCTCGTACGAGCCGCCCAGCGCCTCGATGGCAAATTTCAGCTCCCGATAGGCGACGAAACCGACCTCGCCCGCGATCGCATCCAGCAGAACGGGGAGCGCACGCTCGTCGCCGTATGCCGCGAGGTAACCCGCGTACAGGGGGATCTCCTCCTCGTCGGCGGCGCGGAAGGCGGACAGGAGGGCCTGATAGACGCGCTCGTCCCGCCGCTTCGTGCGGGACAGGATGTCCAGCGCGTCCTCGCGCGCGGGGCCGTGCAGAAGCTGCAAAAGCGCCTCCGTCGCATCGTCCGCCATCTCGCGCAAGGTCTCGGTCAGTTCCGCCTTGACGTGTTCGTCGTAGGCGTCCTCGGCGAGCATCTGCGCGTACCGCTCCGCCGCGCGCGGGTCGGCGCCGATCAGGCGGATCGCATACAGGACGAGGTCCTCGTCCGTCTCGCGCAGCAGCGCCAGCGTCTCCGGCACGGCGCCGCGGCGCTCCAGCTCCTCGCACAAAAGGTCGGGCACGGACACGTCCTGCAAGAGATACTCCTTGAGCGTCTCCGTCAGCTGCCCGTCCGTCATGTCCGCGAAATAGCGGCGGGGAGTCGTGCCGATCTCGGAAAGGACGGTGTCGCCGAACTTGCGGTACGCCGCCGCGATCACGTCCTCCCACTCCTCCTCCGAGCGCTCGCCCGCGTGCTTTTCCAGATATTCCGCCATGCGGCGGTTGAATTTTTTGTCAAAGTCGATCAGCTTCATGTCGGATCTCCCTCGCCCTGCGGCCCGCCGTCGGCAGGTCCCTGCGGCCCGCCGTCCGCGCCTTCTTGCGCGGGGCGTTTTTCCGCGCCCTCCGCGGCGCCGTCTGTACTTTCCTCTCCCGCATCGGACGCGCCCGCCTCGCCCGGTTCCGCCGCGTCGGACGCCGCCGCCTCCGATTCGCCCGCCGCCAGCACGCGGATCGCCTCGAGGATGCGCAGAACTTCCGTTTCCTCCGCGCCCAAACCGTGGATGAGCTTGCCCATCTTGCGGCTCTCCACCGTGCGGACGGTCAGATAGATCGCGCAGGCGAGGCTCTCCTTCGTGCGGATGACGGAGAAATCGCCGCGTGCCGCGAACAGCTCGTAGATGTTCTGCACGGCGCAGCAGAGCTCCTCGCCGTCCACGTTGCCGAACAGCCCGAAGCGGGCGAAGCAGAGGGCGTAGGCGCCCACGAACAGCGCGCGGCGCTTGCGCCCGACCTGCAGGCGGCGGAAGGCGACGCGGCCGTAGATGTCGGAGACGACGATACCGCACTCGAAGTCGCGGTTGCGCTCGCAGTAGTGCTGGAGCGCCGCGAGCTTGACGACGTCGTTGACGGAGGCGTTGAGCAAGAGGTCGCAGAAGAAGGGCTGCAGGTCGGCGTGCGCGGCGATCTCCGCCGCGATCAGCTGCAGGCGCGGTTCCTGCCCGTCCGCCTCGTCAAAACACCACTCGAGCAGCTCGTACACGAAGGGCTGCGAGCACAGCGCCTTCTGGTCGGACGCGCTCATGTGCAGAAGGAGCATGAGCGTCGCCGTGTTGGCCTCCCGCTCCGCCTGCGGGACGCGGTAGAAAAAGGCGGTCTCGGGGGGCTCCCCGCCCGACTCGGCATAGTCGCGGATCTTGCGGAAATAGTGGCGGGCGACGGCGGCGTGCGGGTCGATGTCGAGCAGCTTGCCGAGGGCCGCCAGGCTCTCCTTCACCTTCCCGCAGCGGAATGCCGCGACGCCCTTGAAATAGAGGAGGGTGAGGTCGTAGCGGACCATCTCCTCGATCTTGCAGAAGCGGTCGTACGCCTGCTCGTACAGCCCGTTCTCACAGCAGACGGTGGCGATCTTGTACAGCTCGTCCGCGTCCTCCGTCTCGATGGAAGCGAGCCTTGCGGCGACGGCGCGCCCCTCCTCGCGGCGGTCCTGCTCGATGAGCGCGGCCGCGTACGTCGAGAGGATCTGCACGTTGTCCGGCTCTTGCCGCAGCAGCTTGTCGCAGACCCGCTCCGCCTTGTCCGCCGAACCGGACAGGAGGTAGGAAACGGCGAGATAGTTCATCGCCGAGGGGTAATACGGGGAGTCTGGATGCACGCGGCGGAAGCAGCGCTCCGCCTTCGCGTGGTCCCCCTGTTTGAGCGCCTGCAGGCCGTCGTCCACGTCCGCCGAATAGTCGGCGTGCTCGGGCGGCCAGGCGACGCGGAAGCGGGGACGGGGCGGCTCGTTCATCAGCTCCCCCATCTCCACGTTGTTTTCGGCCGTGACGTACTTGTCGTGCATCATCTTGTTGTAATAATACATCGCCTGCGGCATGTTGCCGAGGTTGTAATAGCAGGCGGCGAGCCCCTCATAGGCGTCCACCGCCTCGTTCTCCGCGCAGACGTCCAGAAAGCGGAACCAGTTGTACGCCGCGTACTCGTACTGCTCCATGCCGTCGTACGCTTCCGCGAGGTCGGCGTACTCGTCCGCGCCCGGGCCGTACATCTCCAGCGACTTGTGCAGCAGGCGCAGCGCGGCAATATAATCCTCTTCGTCCAGCTTCGCCTCCGCCATGTCCAGCAGGGCGTCGGCGCTCAGGTCGAACCGTATCTCTCTTTTATCCATCGTATCCTCGTGTTATGTAATGCCGCCGCCCGCACGGGCGATCAGCTGCTCCGTCTCCGCGGGGGTGAAGACGTAATCGGTGTTGCAGTAGTGGCAGTGTACGGTGATCTTGCCCTGCTCGGCGATGATGGTGCGCAGCTCCGCCGCGCCCATGCCGGCGAGGATCCCCTCTATATAATTTCTGCCGCAGCTGCACTTATATGCGGGATGAAGGGTGTAAAATTGTGCCGCGCCGAAGTACTCGCGCCACAGCTGCTCGGCAGAGCGCGTCTCGAGAAGGGAGCTGACGGCGGCAAAGCGGCCGATGTTCTCCTCGACGAAGCGGATGCTCGCCTCGCCCGCGCCGGGCAGCGGCTGCATGAACACGCCGCCCGCGCCCAGGCAGGTGTTGTCCGTGCCGATCTTCACGCCCACGGCGATCGCCGTCGGGAGCTGTTCGCTGTACGCGAAATAGGCGGCAAAATCCTCGCCGATCTCGCCGCTGACCAGCTCGGTCGTGCCGACGAAGGGCTGCCCCTCGCCGTCCTCGCGGACGACGGAGAGATACCCGTCCCGCCCGACGCAGCCGCCCACGTCCAGCTTGCCGCGCGCGTTGGGCGGCAGATCGACCTGCGGCTGTTCGATATAGCCGCGCATATGCAGCGCCTTGTCGCCGCTGACATAGATATTGCCGCCCGGCCCGCCCCCCTTGACGGTGACGGAGAGGGCGCCGCGCTCCTCCTTCAGGGAGGAACACATATACGTCGCCGCCGTCAGCGTGCGGCCGAGCGCCGCCGCGCAGACGGGCGACAGGCGGTGGATGCGGATGGCTTCATTGACCAGCGCCGTCGTGTCCGCGACGGCGAGCGAGACCTCTCCCCCGCAGATCAGACCGCGCAGCACCGCATCCTTTCTCTGCGCCGTATCTTTTTTTTGTTCTGCATCTTTTCTTTGCATCTTGCGACCTCCCTCTATGCGCGCACGCACAGATAATTTTCGCGCAGCTTGTCCGCCGCGTCCCCAAACGCGCCCTCGACGGCGCGCACCGTAAACCCCGCCCCTTCCGCGGCGGAGCACAGTGCTTCCCGCTCGTGGATGTACTGCACATGATGCTCGTCCGAACGGGTGAACCGCCCGTCCTCCCCGCGCACGAAGAGGGTGACGTCCATCTCCACGCGGTCGCCGTGCAGCGCGTTGAACCACATCCATGCGACCTCCTCCCTGTCCTCGCAGAAGGTGTTGCCGCCGACCACCTCGCGCAGCTTGTAGGCGGAGGAGACGTCGAACAAAAAGACGCCGCCCCGGCGCAGGCAGCCGTGTACACGGCGGAAAAAGGCGGGGACGTCCTGCGGGGGGATGTAGTTGAGACAGTCGTTGACGCAGACGGCGAGGTCCGCCCGGCCGCCCAGCACGCGCAGCTTGCGCGCGTCGCCGAGGACGTACTGCACGCGGCCGCCCGCGCCCAGCTGCTCCGCCTTGGCGAGCATGGCGGGCGAATTGTCGTACCCCGTCACCGCAAAGCCGCGCGCCGCCAGCGCGCGGGTGAAGGCACCGCTGCCGCAGCCGATGTCGAGCGCCCTGCCGCCGGGCGCGCCCAAAGCGCACGCCCGCTCATATAAGTACTGCGACCATTTTTCATAGTCGCAGTCTGCATTGAGATATTCAAACCAGCCCGCCAAAGCGGAGTAAGCGCCGTTCATTGCCCTTCTCCGCCGCGCGCCTTCTTTTTGCCCTTTTGGGCCTTTTGGGCAGCTTTTTCCGCCTCTCTCTCCCGCTCCAGCTTCTCCTGTTCGAGCTTTTCGAACTGCGCGTTGTAGACGACGTATTTTTCGTCGTTCTTGTGCGCCTCGGCGTACGCCTTCGCGTCCGCCGCGAGCTCCTCGCGCGAAGCGCGCGCCCTCTGCAGGTCGGCGCGGGTAAAGGATGCGGGCAGCTCGTACACGGTCATGCCGTCGTCGATCGGCTTGACGGGACGGGAAGCGAGGTCGGAACGGAGGCGCGTCGCCTGTTCGAGGCTTTCCTCCAACGCCGTCGCCTTGTCCGCCTGCGCCTTGTCCGCCTGCGGCGCGGCCGCGCGCTCGGCGGGGGCCGCCTCCGGCTCGCCGACCAGGTTGTCGAACGCCCACTGCGAGTAGTTCATCCACACGAGCAGCATATAGATGATTCCGAACAGGAACATGAGGACGAACCCGATCGTCTGCAGGAAGGAGCCGAAAAAGAGCAGCGCCAAAGGCAGGGCGACCAGCGCCGCGTAAAAGAGATTGAATGGAAAGAGGCGGAACACGGCGAACAGGGCCGTGCGCAGCGCCTTGAAAAAGCCGACCTTATAGTTCGCGCCGACGGAGAGCTCCCACAGGAAGAGGAGGGCGAGCAGGACCATGCCGATCACCGCAAAGACGATGCCGACGATCAGGCCCGCGGCGTTCCCCTGCCCGACGGCGAGCAGATAGCGGGAGTAGTCGACGGCGAGCAGCAACAGGTAGGCGGGGATGCCGCAGATCGCCGCCGCGGGAAGGACGTGGCCGATATTGGCGCCCATCCCCTGCCAGAAATCGCGCAGGGTAAATTCGCCGCCCCGGCGGATCATGGTGCGCACGACGTTGAGGCCGCCGGAGATGCCGATGCCCGCGACGACCAGCCCCGCGACCATGAGGGCGCCGTACAGGACGTCCACGTTCAAGAGCACGCGCTCGGCGACGCCCGCCAGCGAGGGGAAGGCGGGAAAGCCCACGAACATCCAGCCGGAAAAGGGCATCGACTGCCCGCCGGCAAGGATATACGCCGTGCGGGTCAAAAAGACGATGACGAGCGGGATGCAGAAGATGAGCAGCAGCAGGTTCAAAAGGACCAGCTTGGAAAATCTGCCGCGGACCTGATCGAGTACGGCCGCCCACCGCCCCGCGGACAGGGCGACGCGCGCCCCTCCCGTACGTTCGTTCCCCGCAAGAGTGCGGGCCATCACGCCACTCTTTACGCTCTGCGCCATTCGGACCTCCGTATGCTTCGGAATGATTTTTCGCTCCATTGCGATCGCTGTTTCTTATTCTACTACAAAACGGAAATTTTTTCAATTAAATTGCGGAGCGCGCGGCAAAAATCCTCCGACAAATTCTTTGACATTTGCGCGGATCTGTGCTAAAATTTTAGTGCTGAATAGAGGAGCGGACGAGCATGAGTACCGTCGCCGCGCGGGGAACGGTCTTCCCCGACGACGGAAAAGGGCGTCGCCGCCGAGGCACGGCAGGAGACCGGACTGCCGCAAGCCGGGCGCACGGGAGAATACCCGTGCGACTGTCACCGTATCGTGGAGCACTATGGGCGCAAAACAACCTTCCATACCGGGGCCATCCGCATCGCTGCGGGGCGCTCCGGCGCGTTCTACGGTGCGGGATGCGCCGTTTTTTTATGCGCCGGGATCTTCCGCCTTTCCCCTTTTTTGCGACCATCTTCAAGGAGTTATACAAAATGAAAACGTACAATGTAGCCGTGATCGGCGCGACCGGCATGGTCGGGCAGCGCTTCTGTCTGCTGTTGGCAAATCACCCCTGGTTCCGCGTGGTGGCGCTCGCCGCCTCCCCCTCTTCGGCGGGCAAACCCTACCGCGAAGCGGTGGCGGGCCGCTGGGCCATGACCTCCCCCATCCCCGAAAAATTCGCGGACATGGTGGTGCTGGACGCGGAAGCGGATCTGCCCAAGATCGCCGACATGGTCGACTTCGTGTTCTGCGCCGTCAATATGAAGAAAGAGGAGATCAAGGCGCTGGAAGAGCGGTACGCCAAGGCGGAGGTGCCCGTCATTTCCAACAACTCGGCGCACCGCTTCACCCCCGACGTGCCGATGATCATTCCCGAGATCAACCCCGAGCACGCGGAGATCATCCACGCGCAGCGCAAGCGGCTGGGCACGCAGCGCGGCTTCATCGCCGTCAAGAGCAACTGCTCGCTGCAAAGCTACGTCCCCGCCCTGCACCCGCTGCGCTCGTTCGGCGTCTCGCAGGCCGCCGTCTGCACCTACCAGGCGATCAGCGGCGCGGGCAAGACCTTCGACCGTATGCCCGAGATCCTCGACAACGTCATCCCCTATATCGGCGGCGAGGATGAAAAATCCGAGCGCGAGCCGCTCAAGATCTGGGGCACGATCCGCGGCGACGAGATCGTCTGCACCGATTCGCCCAAGATCACGGCGCAGTGCCTGCGCGTGCCCGTGTCCGACGGGCATACGGCGGCGGTGTTCGTCTCCTTCGAAAAGAAGCCCTCCAAAGAACAGATCCTGGAGGCGTGGGCGAATTTTTCGGGGATGCCGCAGCAGCTGCAGCTGCCGAGCGCGCCCAAGCAGTTCCTCCACTACTTTGAAGAAAACGACCGCCCGCAGGCGAAGCTGGACCGCATGATCGAGAACGGCATGGCCGTTTCCGTCGGGCGGCTGCGCGAGGACATCGTGTTCGACTATAAATTCGTCTGCCTCTCGCACAACACCCTGCGGGGCGCCGCGGGCGGCGCCGTGCTGATGGCGGAACTTCTCTGCCAGATGATGTATATCTGACCGGGCGCCCCGCCGCGCGGTAAATTTTGCAAATCAAGAAGGAGAACGCTATGGTAAACTTTTTCAGGGGAACGGCGACGGCGATGATCACGCCGTTTACGGACACCGGCGTCAACTATGACGCTTTGGAGAGGATGATCGAGTTCCAGATCGAGAACGGCACGGACGCCCTGCTCATCCTGGGCACGACGGGCGAACCCGCGACCATGACGGAGGCGGAAAAGGAAGAGGTGATGCGCTTCTCCGTGCAGAAGATCGCCGGCCGCGCGAAGGTCATCTTCGGCAGCGGCTCGAACAGCACGGCACACGCCGTGGAGGCGAGCATCAAGGCGGAAGCGCTGGGCGCGGACGGCCTGCTCGCCGTGACCCCCTACTACAACAAATGCACGCAGAACGGGCTGGTGGAATACTACCGCGCCATCGCGGGCGCCGTCCGCATCCCCGTCATCTGCTACAACGTGCCGGCGCGCACGGGCGTGAACATCCTGCCCGCGACGATGGAGCGCATCGCCGAGATCCCCAACATCGCGGGCATCAAGGAAGCGTGCGGCAACATGGAGCAGATCTGCGAGACGGCGCGGCGCATCCGCGGCAAGTGCGACCTGTATTCGGGCGACGACAACCTCAACCTTCCCATCCTCGCCATCGGCGGGGCGGGCCTCATCTCCGTGTCCTCCAACATCCTCCCCAAAGAGACCAAGCAGATGTATCTGCTCGTCGAGGCGGGCAGGCTGCGGGAGGCGAACGAGCTGCAGGACGCGATGCTGCCCGTCATCGACCAGCTGTTTACCGAAGTCAACCCCATCCCCGCCAAAGCTGCCGCCAATATGCTCGGCCTGGATGCCGGGCTCCCGCGCGGCCCGCTGACCGAACTCGAACCCGCCCACAAGGAGTCGCTGCGCGCCGCGCTGCGCACCTTCGGGCTCGACGTATAAGGAGCCGTTATGACCGATATCCTCATCAGCGGCATCTGCGGCCATATGGGCCGCAACGTGCTCGAACTCGCCCTCGCGGACGCGGAGATCCACTGCGTCGGCGGCGTCGACCTCACGGCGGGCGAATTGCAGGGCGTGCCCGTCTTTGACAGCTTCGCCGACGCCCCCGCCGCGGACGCAGTGATCGACTTTTCCTGCGCGGACAACCTCGAAAACGTCCTCGCCTATGCCGAGCGCACGGGCGCGGCCGCCATCCTCGCCGCGACCGGCTATACGCAGGAGCAGCTCGCGCGGATCGAGGATGCCGCCAAGCGCATCCCCCTCTTCAAGACGGCGAACCTGTCCGTCGGCATCAACCTGCTGCAAAAGCTGGTCCGCGAAGCGGCGGCGTTCCTCGGCGAGAACTTCGACATCGAGATCGTGGAGCGGCATCATAACCTGAAAAAGGATGCCCCTTCCGGCACCGCCTATATGCTGGCGGAGAGCGCCAACGCCGCCTTTGACGGCGGCAAGGAATATGTGTACGGCCGCGAAGGGATGGTCGGCGCGCGCAGAAAGGCGGAGATCGGCATCCACGCGGTGCGCGGCGGCACCATCGTCGGCGAACACGAGGTGATGTTCGCGGGCGACGACGAGATCGTTACCCTCGCCCACAGCGCGCGCAGCAAGCGCGTGTTTGCGGCCGGCGCCGTCCGGGCTGCCAAGTTCATGCAGGGCAAGCCCGCCGGACGCTACGATATGCAGGACGTCCTCCGCGGCTGACACGCCTGCCGAAGGATAAAAAGCCGATCCGATTTGCAAAGACCGGGGCGGCGCCGCAGCTTTCGCTGCGGCGCCGCCCCTTTTTTCGCAAAAACGCACGCGGACTTTGCGCTTACAAATGTAAGAGATGATAGAGAAAACCGATTTGCGCGCGCTCTTTCATGCGGCGGGCCACGCCCCGATGTTTATAAATTCAAAAGATCATAGAGAAAGCCTATCTCTGCGCTCTTTCATGCGGCGGGCCGCGCCCCTGTGTTTATAAATTCAGAAGATAATAGAGAAAGCCGACCGCCGCGCCCGAGAGAACGCCGAAGACGATGATCGGCCCCGCGACGACGAACATCTTCGCCGCCATACCCGTGATCATCCCCTCCGCCTTGAATTCGAGCGCGGGGGAGGCGACGCTGTTGGCAAAGCCGGTGATCGGCACGATGGAACCCGCCCCCGCCGCCTTGCCGATGCGGTCGTACACGCCCAGACCCGTGAGCAGGCAGCCGAGGAAGATGAGCGCGACCGAGACGGCCGCCGCGAGCTCGTCCCCCGCCAGCCCGAAGATCGCCTCGAACTCGTAACGGAAAAATTGGCCGACGCAGCAGATCAGCCCGCCGACGATGAACGCGCGCAGACAGTTGTGAAAATGTTTGGTCGGCGGCGCGAGCGAGCGGACATACGCGAGATAATTTTCGTTGACGTGCGGCTGCGCGGCGTCCGCGCCGGCTCCCGAACTTCCACCCCGCGCGCCTCCGCCGCCCGAGCCGCCGCCCTGCGCGCTCCCGCTTTTGCCGCCCTGCGCGCCCCCGAAGAAAGCGGACTTTCCCATCCGCGCCTGCGCCGGGGTCTGCATCCGCCCGCCCTTACCGGTCATATCGTTCCTCCGCGGGGGCGAACGCGGGGATACAGCTCTCGCGCTCGTCGCGCGACTTGACTTCGTCCTGCGGCATGATCTTCCTCTTCATGCCAAAAGTATGCGCAGGATCGTGCAAATCATACGGCAGGAGGCCCGCCATGCGGCGGACCTCCCTCTTTTTTGCAGATTTTGGCAGGCAACGGCCTTACCGGATCGTCACCGTTCCGTCGGCGGCGTAATCGAAGGAGCCGATCGAACACTCATTCCCGAAAAGATAGGCGGAGCCGTCCTCGCCGACCTCGGCAAAGGAGAATGAGAGGAACACATTCCGCATATCGAACCCCTCCCCCGGAAGAGAGCCGCCGTCCTGCGCGAACCCTTCCAACAGAGCATCGATACAGGCGGAAACGGAACCGCGATAGCCGTCCTCGCCCGCTTCCAGCGACACGGCGATGGAGCCGCCCTCGGCGGGATCGAACCAATAACTACGGTATCCCTCCCAATTTTCACCGCCCGGTACGAATTGCGTGCCGGTAAGCGTCGCGCCACCCGCTCGCAGCAGCAGGACCAACTCCCCCGGCCGGGCATCGTTCCATTCCACCGGGATGAAGATGCTGCCGTCCTCCGAAAACTGCGCCTCATTTCCGACTAACGTCGGCAAAATGCTGCCGTCTGCCTTCAGATCCAGATCATAGGTGTCTTCATAGATCTTGATCGTTTCCCAATAATCTTCCCCTTCCTCGTACGCTCTGGCGAAAAAATCGATCTCGAAGTCGTACCATGTCGCCTGCTCCGACAAGGAAGGGTCGATGTCGATATAGGAAGCCGGATCCTCCAAAAGCGGCCGAATATCCAGCCGATAGCCATCCTCCGTTTGCTCCACGGGATCCAGCCCAGACACATACACATTGGAATCGATCAGATCCCCGTTTTCGTCATAGACGTCGGCATGAATATTGCGGCCGACGTCAAAATCTTCGGAGCTGTATCCGTTCCACTCGACGGGAAGCAGCAAAACACCCTCCTCCACTTCGGTGATCTCCCCGAATTGCGGCTGCGCGGAGCCGTCCGCCTCAATGCTTACAGCATCAAAATACCAGCCATCTAAATACAAACCATCGTCCCCGACGGTTAAATAGGCATACATATCGAAAGAAAGTTCGTAGAATGCGGCCCATTTGAGCTCGCCGGGGGAGAACTCGCAGAGCGCGACCATCGCGTCCAGATGATCGACAAGGTCGATGGAGAAGCCATCCTCCTCCGCCGTCCATTGCAGGCCCGGCGATCCGATATCATAGAGCCAATCTCCGCCCATTGCATATCCGGAATCGCTGTACGCACGCAAATCAATATTATAAATCTGCAGCGAGATCTCCTCGGGCGAAGCGCAGTTCCACTCGACGGGAAGAAAGATCTTCGAGCCGTCGACCTGCACCTCGCCGACGGAGGGCAGGAGCTGCTCCTTCGTGGGAGCGCGCAGCGCAAATTCTTCGTACGAAAGGCGGCACGAACTGTCGATCTGCAGCTGATAGCGGCTGATCCTGCCGTCCGGCTCCTCGAACGTCCCATAGATATCCGCCTTCAGCGCGGCGCGCGTCAGCAAACCGCCCGTAAACGTGCTCTCGATCACGACCTCGCTGTCCCCGAGATCGAGCATGGCGATCGTCTCCAACAAGGTATAGTCGTCATGCGTATATTCGTGCCAGAGCATATCCAAGAGGTCGAGCGCCGTGTATTGCTCTTCCGCCCACCATGCGGCTTCTTCGCGGATCTGCCCGAAAAGGTCTGCCCCGTATCCCTCTCTGCCGTACCACCGGTCGAGGAGATCGGCCGCTGCATACGAGCCGAAGTTGCGGAGCAAATAATCCAGGAGGCCCTCTCCCGCTTGCGGCTCGTCGACGATGGACGCAAAGGCGCGCGACTGCGAGAGACCCTCGTACAGATACCCCACGGGGTCGCGCAGGGCGGCGATCGTCTCCTCGATATCATGATTCGCTTCCGCGAAAAACAAGACGCTCGAAAGGATGGTATCGCTGCAGAGCGCCTCGAGATCGATATCCAAAGACGTCAACATTTTGTCCAATTGCCCGACGAAGTCGGCAAAGAGGATATCCTCGGCGAACAAGGCGTCCAGATCCGCCTTCCACAAGGAGAGCGGCAGGCCGTCCAGCCGATGGAAGATCTCTTCCGCCCAATCGAGAAAAGCCTCGGCGCCGATCGTGATCGTCTGCTCCGTCACGCCGCCTTCGGTCTCCTCTTCATATGTAATGAAGGGAAGCTCCTCTTCCGGGAAAACCGCCATGACCGCGTCGGGCAGGACCGCCGCCGTCTCCGCCATGAGGAAACAAGCCTCGATCGCGCCGCCCGACTCCTCGGCGGTCTGCCCCGTAGCGGGCTCGTAATAGAGCGTATCCCCCAGCGTGACGCCGGAATATGCTTCGCCGCCGATATACAATAACCGATTTGAACGACCATTCTCCGTCGCGACGGCGTCCATATGATAGCCATACTGCTCGTCGCGGTCAAAGCGCGCAAACAGATTGACCGCTGACAAGGGAAATACGTAACCGTCCTCGACCGCCTGTCCGCTCCAGGTGAAATCGAGCGTCACATATTCCTGCTCGTCCAGCGCCAGGACGCCGTCTTCCCAGATCTGCCAAAAGGGTATCGGCGAACCGTCGGACGGTTCGCCCGTGCCGGGATCGTCCGTGCCGGGCTCGTCCGTACCCGGTTCGTCCGTGCCGGGATCGTCCGGCGTCGGGGTCACGATGCCCGTTCCGCCATCCGTGCCGTCCGTCGGTCCGTCCTGCGCGGGCGCGCACGCGACCGAAAGGACGAGCGCAAACGCCAGCAAAACCATGCCCACAAATTTACACATTCTTTTCATACCGTAAATTCTCCCTCTAAATATTATGACATCTCCCTGTCACGCCTATAATATACAATAGGTGCCATGCAGTCGTCAAGCCGCTTTGCGCGTAAATATTACAAGATCCCCGTATATCCTGCGTACACCCGATCTACGTCACGCATAGTACTATGCAAACATACCTTTTAGCGGGTTTCGCCGCCATGACAGCCTGCATCGCGCGATTTTTCGGCAACGGGCGTGTCCCGCAGCTTTTGGACGACGGGCGCGTCGGCGGGCGCCCACGCCGCTGGATCGAGGGCAGCAAGCGGCATCCATTCGAGCGCTTCGTGCTCGGTATTGCAGAAATCGGATAAAAATTCACAGCGATAGGTATGGAGGGTCACGATGAAGTCGGGATATTCGTGCGTGACGCATGCGAAGGGCGCGAGCACGCGCGCCTGCACGCGCAGCTCCTCGCGCAGTTCGCGCAGCAGCGCCTCTTCCTCCGTCTCCCCCGCCTCGACCTTGCCGCCCACAAATTCGTACTTGTGCGCGACGTACGGATAGCGGCTCTCCCCGCGCCTAGCGGCGAGCACCTTCCCCTCCCGCACGACGACGGCGCCGACGACCTGCAGATGCTTTTTCATACAAACCTCCCGCGAAATTCTCCGCAAAGACATTTCCGCTAAAATTTCCCGCAGAAACATTTCCGCTAAATTCCCCGCGGAAAAAGCCTGCCGCGCGGGCAGGCTTTTTTGGATCTTGCTTATTCCTCCGCGGCCGGCTCGATGCCGAATTCGCGGCGGGTCTCTTCGACGAGGCTGTCGCTCTCGCGGTGGCCGGTGACCAGCTGCGGGCTGACGTTCTTGTAGTCGCGCACGCCGGTACCTGCCGGGATGAGCTTGCCGATGATGACGTTCTCCTTCAAGCCGATCAGCGGGTCGACCTTGTTCTTGATCGCCGCTTCCGTGAGCACGCGGGCGGTCTCCTGGAAGGATGCCGCGGACAGGAAGGAATCGGTCGAGAGCGCCGCCTTCGTGATGCCGAGCAGCACGCGCTTTGCCGTGGCGGGGCGGCCGCCGTTCTGGATCGCCTTCTCGTTTTCGTCTTCAAAGGTGAACATATCGACCAGTTCGCCGGGGAGCATATCCGTGTCGCCGCAGTTCTCGATGCGTACCTTTCGCATCATCTGGCGGACGATGATCTCGACGTGTTTGTCGTTGATGTCGACGCCCTGCGAGCGGTAGACGGACTGGACTTCGTTGAGGATATAGTCCTGTACACCCTTGACGCCCTTGATGCGCAGGATGTCCTGCGGGTTGACCGAACCGACGTTGAGCTGGGTACCCGGCTCCACTTTGTCGCCGTTCTTGATCTTGAGTTCCGCGTTGAAAGGAAGCAGGTACTCCTTCTTGTCGGTGCCGGCAAATTCGTCGCGGATGATGATGCGCTTCTGGTTGTCGTGCTCGCTGACGAACGCGATGCCGCCCACCTCGGACAAGGTCGCCACGCCCTTCGGTTTACGCGCTTCGAACAACTCTTCGACACGAGGGAGACCTTGCGTGATGTCGCCCGTCGCCGCGATGCCGCCCGTGTGGAAGGTACGCATGGTCAGCTGCGTGCCCGGCTCGCCGATGGACTGCGCCGCGATGACGCCGACGGCTTCGCCCACCTGGATGGGACGGCCGGTCGCCATGTTCTTGCCGTAGCACTTCGCGCAGACGCCGTAGCGGGAAGAGCAGGTGAATACGCTGCGGATGGAAACATCCGTGATGCCCGCCGCGACGATCTCGTCCGCCTTGTCGTCCGTGATCATCTCGTTGACGGGGACGATG
>DXFD01000008.1 GCA_019114625.1 Candidatus Borkfalkia faecigallinarum
GCCAACGGCAAGCCGCACATCGGGCACATCCTCACCCGCGTCATGAAGGACATCATCCCCCGCTATCAGACGATGAAGGGCAAGCACGTCCTGCGCAAGGCGGGCTGGGACACGCACGGGCTGCCCGTCGAGCTGGAAGTGGAAAAGCTGCTGGGCATGGACGGCAAGCAGGATATCGAAAAATACGGCATCGAGCCCTTCATCAAAAAGTGCAAGGAAAGCGTCTGGAAGTATAAGGGCGAATGGGAAAAGATGTCCGACCGCGTCGGTTACTGGGCGGACATGGAGCACCCGTACGTCACCTATGACGACAACTACATCGAGTCGGTCTGGTGGGCGATCCGCGAGATCTGGAAAAAGGGCCTGCTCTACAAGGGGCACAAGATCGTCCCGTACTGCCCGCGCTGCGGCACGGCGCTCTCCTCGCACGAGGTCGCGCAGGGCTATAAGGACGTGAAGGAGACGTCCGTGTTCGTCCGTTTCCGCCGCAAGGGGATGGAGAACGCCTATTTCCTCGCCTGGACGACGACGCCCTGGACCCTCCCGTCCAACGTCGCCCTCTGCATGAACGCCGACGAGGACTACGCCGAGATCGAGGCGGAGGACGGCGCCCGCTACGTCCTCGCGCAGGCGCTCGTCCCCGCGCTGTTCGCCGAGGGGACGTACAAGACGCTCTCCGTCTGCAAGGGCAAGGACTACGAGTACGCCGAATACGAGCCCCTCTTCCCCTATGCGGAGGGGAGCTACCGCGAAAAAGCGCATTACGTCGTCTGCGACGGCTACGTCACGCTGACGGACGGCACGGGCGTCGTGCACATCGCGCCCGCCTTCGGCGAGGACGACTACCGCGTCGGGCAGAAGTACGGCCTGCCCGTCGTCAATCTGGTGGACGAGCGCGGCTGCTTCAAGCCCGCCGTCACCGACTTTGCGGGCGTGTTCGTCAAAAAGGCGGACAAGGGCATCATCGCCATGCTCAAAGAGAAGGGGCAGCTCTTCCGGGAGCTGGCCTACGAGCACAGCTACCCGCATTGCTGGCGGTGCGACACCCCTCTCATCTATTATGCGCGCGAGAGCTGGTTCATCAAGGTGACCGCCGTCAAAGAGCAGCTCATCGCCTCCAACAACTCCGTCCACTGGATGCCGGAGACCATCAAGTCCGGCCGCATGGGCAACTTCCTCGAAAACGTCATCGACTGGGGCCTCTCCCGCGACCGTTACTGGGGTACGCCGCTGCCCGTCTGGGTGTGCGAAAAGTGCGGCAAGGTGCACGTCATCGGCAGCAAGGCGGAACTGAAGGAGAAGTGCGGCATCGAGGGGGACATCGAGCTGCACCGCCCGTACATCGACAACTGCACCTTCGCCTGCGAGTGCGGCGGGACGATGAAGCGCACTCCCGAGGTCATCAACTGCTGGTTCGATTCGGGCTCCATGCCCTTCGCGCAGTATCATTACCCGTTCGAAAACAAGGACCTCTTTGAGGAGACCTTCCCCGCCGACTTCATCTCCGAGGCGGTCGACCAGACGCGCGGCTGGTTCTACACGCTGCTCGTCATCTCGACCATCCTCTTCGGCCGCGCGCCCTTCAAAAACTGCATCGTTTTAGGCCACGTCAACGACAAGAACGGCGTCAAAATGTCCAAGCACAAGGGCAACGTCGTCGATCCGTGGAGCGTGCTCGACAAGCAGGGCGCCGACGCCGTGCGCTGGTACTTCTACACCTCCAGCGCGCCCTGGATCCCGTCCCGCTTCTATCCGGAAGCCGTCTCCGAGGCGCAGCGCCGCTACATGGGCCCGCTGTGGAACAGCTACGCATTCTTCGTGCTGTACGCCGACATCGACGGGTACGACCCGAGCCGCTATTCGCTGCAAGACTGCAAGCTGACGCTGATGGACAAGTGGATCCTCTCCAAGCTCAACACGCTGATCAAGGCGGTGGACGAGGGGCTGAACGAGTACGATATCACCGACAGCGCCCGCGCCCTGCAGGACTTCGTGGACGTCCTCTCCAACTGGTACGTCCGCCGCGGCCGCGAGCGCTATTGGGGGAAGGGCATGACGGAGGACAAGGCCGCCGCGTACACCACGCTGTACACCGTGCTCGTCACCCTCGCCAAGCTCACCGCGCCCTTCACGCCCTTCATCGCCGAGCAGATCTACCGCAACCTCGTGCCCGCCTTCTATGCGGACGCGCCCAAGTCGGTGCATATGTGCGCCTTCCCCGTTTATGACGCCTCCGCCGTCGACGCCGACCTCGAAAAGGGGATGGATTCGGTGCTCGACGTGGTCGTGCTGGGCAGGGCGGCGCGCAACGCGGGCTCGCTGAAAAACCGCCAGCCGCTGTCCGAGATGATCGTCGCCGCCGAGCGCGACCTCGACCTGAACGACGAGCTGCGCGGCATCATCCTCGACGAGCTGAACATCAAGCAGATGCGCCTCTCCGCGGACGCTTCCGCCCTCGTGACCTATAAACTCAAGCCGCAGATGAAGACGCTCGGGCCCAAGTACGGCAAGCTGCTCGGCGCCATCCGCTCCTATCTCGAAACGTGCGACGCGGCGGCGGTCGTCGCAGCGGTCAAGGACGGCGGGACGTTCTCCGCCGAGATCGGCGGCGCCGCCGTCGAGCTGACGGAGGAGGACCTGCTCATCTCCGCCGAGAGCGCCGCGGGCTACGTCTCCGCGAGCGACAAGGGCATCACCGTCGCGCTGAACACGGCGCTCACGCCCGCGCTGATCGAGGAGGGCATCGAGCGCGAGCTCGTCTCCAAGATCCAGACCATGCGCAAGGAAGCGGGCTTCGAAGTGACCGACCGCATCCGCGTCTACTACGTCGCGGGCGACGCGGTCGCCAAAGTGCTGGAAGGCCGCGCCCGCCGCATCGCCGGCGTCGTGCTCGCCGATTCCATCGCCTGCGGCACCGCCGAAGGGTACAGCAAGGATTGGGAGATCGGCGGCGAAAAGGTGACGCTCGCCGTCGTCCGCAGCAGCGAAGCCTGAGCGGGCGGGAAGATGTATGAAACTCGCTCAGAACTGGAAAGATTACGCCGTCCTCGCCACGGGCGACGGCTATAAGCTGGAGCGCTGGAAGGACGTCGTCCTGCTGCGCCCCGACCCGCAGGTCATCTGGCCGGCGCGGCAGGACCTGTTTTCCTATCCCGGCCTGTCCGCCGTCTACCGCCGCAGCGACAAGGGCGGCGGCGCGTGGGAATATCGCCAAAGCGTGCCGGCGGACTGGACGATCGGGTACGGCGACCTGCGCTTCAAGATCAAGCCGATGGGCTTCAAGCACACCGGGCTGTTCCCCGAGCAGGCGGTGCATTGGGAGGAGATGTCCTCCCTCATCCGCGGCGCCGGGCGCAAGGTCAGGGTCCTCAACCTCTTCGCCTATACGGGCGGGGCGACGGTCGCCTGCGCCAAGGCGGGGGCGGAGGTGACCCATGTGGACGCCGCCAAGGGCATGGTCGAGCGCGCGGGAGAAAACGCCCGCCTCTCCGGCATCCGCACGGGCATCCGCTACATCATCGACGACTGCGCCAAGTTCGTCCGCCGCGAGATCCGCCGCGGCAACCGCTACGACGCGATCGTGATGGACCCGCCCTCGTACGGCAGGGGGCCGGGCGGCGAGATGTGGAAGATCGAGGCGGACCTCTTCCCCTTTGTGCAGCTGTGCGCGCAGCTGCTCTCGGACGAGCCGCTCTTTTTCCTGATCAACAGTTATACGACCGGGCTGCAGCCCACGGTCCTGCACAACATCCTCAAACTCTGCCTCGCGGGGCGGAAAGGAAACATCGACGCCTACGAAGTCGGCCTGCCCACCGAGGAGGGCATCCCGCTTCCGTGCGGCGCGGGAGGTATATTCGTTCATGGATGAACCCAACATTTTATATGAGGACAACCACGTCATCGTCGTGATGAAGCCGCAGGGCGTCCCGACCTGCGGGGACGAGAGCGGGGACGACAGCCTGCTCGAGGCGGTGCGCCGCTACATCAAGGTGACGTACGACAAGCCGGGCAACGTGTATGTGGGGCTGATCCACCGCCTGGACCGCCCGACGGGCGGGGTGATGGTGTTTGCCAAGACGAGCAAGGCGGCATCCCGCCTGGCGGCGCAGATGCGGGGCGGCGACTTCGAGAAGAAGTACCTGACCGTGCTCGTCGGCGCCCCGCGCGAGCCGAAGGCGACCCTCGTCAATTATCTGAAAAAGAACCCCATCAACAACATGGTCTATCTCTGCCCGCAGACGACGGACGGCGCCAAGATGGCGTCGCTCGACTACGAGCTGCTGGAAGAGAAGGGGGGCTGTTCGCTGGTGCGCGTGCGCCTGCACACCGGCCGCACCCATCAGATCCGCGTGCAGATGGCGGGCATCGGCTGCCCCGTCTACGGGGACATGCGCTACGGCGGCGAGAACGCGAAGAAGGGCGGGCTCGCGCTGTGGGCGTATTCGCTCGCCTTTACCCACCCCGTCACGCACGAGCGGCTGCGCTTTATGATCGAGCCGCCGGCAGAGGCCTCGCCGTGGAAACATTTCGACCTGAAAAAGGCGATGGAATTGTGACGGCGGGATAAAAAATGGGGGAGGTCCATGCGAAATCGTCAAATTTTTGCCGAAAGCGAGAAAATGCGTTTGACAAACCCCCGCATATAAGGTAAAATAAATAGGTACAAGTCTTTTCGGGTCCCCGTATGCGGCGGGCCCGCGAATGATGCATTTGGGAGCAAAAAGAATGAATAAACAGAAAGTCAGTATACTCACACTGTTGGTCGCGTTTGTATTCTGCATGGCGGCGATGTGTATCTCCTTCGGGCTGACGCACGCGGAAGACACCGTCGGCGCATCGGAGATCTTCTCGACCTCCGGCAGCGCGAGCATGGACAGCGACGGGGAGTATCTCTCCTTTTCGATGGGCGGCGATGACAATGCGGCCGTCTCTTTCCGCCGCAACCTCGCGCTCAAATGGTACGCCTTTGACGGCGAGCCGGCCGTGGGCGGCGACTTTTCCGCGCACTATCTGGAATTGACCTTTGCATTCGAGAACACCGATTTCGAGAGCTTCACCGTCACGCTGGAGACCACCCAGATGACGATGAGCAAGGCGGGCAAGACCACCAACGAGATCGTCTTTACCCCGAACGGCGGCAGCGTGACCGCCGTCGTCAACGGCGAAGGGGCGGGCGTCTCCGTCTCCGCTTCCGAGCCGATCACCCTCGCCCTGTCCGAACGCGACGGCGAGGCGGGCTACGGCAATTTCGTCGTGTCCGTCAACGGCAGCGAGGCAGGCACCTTCACCAACATCGGGCGCTATTACGCGAAGTACGCATCCGCGTCCGCGGACACGCCCATCGACCCGCTCACCTTCTCCGCGGAGACGGACGGCACGGTCTCCTTTGCCGTGCATTCCCTCAACGACCAGAGCTTCGCGCTGACGGACGGTGAAGTCACCGACGACACCGCGCCCGTGCTCGTGATCGACAGCGAGATCAAGCAGATCCTGCTCGGCACCGAGGTCGATTTCGACACCGTCGCCATCGACGTGTGCTCGTCCAGCGTCTCCACGACCCGCTACTACCTCGCGGACGGCGTGCCCGCGACGGACGAGGACGGCGAGCCGGTCGATCCCGCCTTCGAGGACGACGACCTGGTCGGCTATAACGACCTCGACAGCGACAAGCGCTTCTTCGAGACCGACTTCAACGGCAGCAACGGCGGCACCGTCAGCATCGCGTTCCGCCTGCGCGACGGCAACTCCAACGCGGCCTGCTACTTCATCGAATGGTACGCGGCGGCGACGGCGGACAACGGCCACATCGCGGTCGTGCATCCCGAATCGGTCTCCGACACCCCGACCCTGACCTTTGACGAGGCGCAGGCGGAGGCGTACCAGGCCGAGGTCACCGCGGCCGCCCTCGACGAGGACGGCAAGAGCGTCCAGGTCGGCGACGGCGCGTATTACTACCTGCCCTCGCTGCGCGCGTATGCGTCGGATGCGACCTGCGGCTATACCGACATGACCTTCCAGATCTACTACCGCACCTACAACGGCGACACCGATTCCGCTTCGGGCGCATATGACGAACTGCGCATCGAGCTGGAAGAGGAAGGGCTGTACGAGTTCCGCGTCGTCCCCGTCAACAGCGCCGGCAAGGTGATGATCGGCGAGTTCGAGGACGGGCAGGCCACCATCACGGGCAACAACGTCTGGGATGCGGAAAACCTGACGACCTTCCGCTTCCGCGTCGCCTACAACGGGCCTTCCATCGAGGAGCCGGAAGAGGGCGAGGTCGGCTATGTGGACGTCACCTACGAGTTCGAGGACTTCGACATCGTCGCCCTCGGCGACTACCAGACCCGCTATAAGCTGTATCGCCTCGACCTGAACGAGGGCGCCGAGCCCTCCTCCGTGAGCGACGTGCGCGGCGGCGAAGGCGCTTCCGTCACCGAGAACGCATACGGCACCTGGACCGAGATCGCCGTCTACGACAAGGATCTCGAGAGCGATGAAGGGGACAACGTCTACGACTGGGATCCCGATTCCTCGCGCAGTTTCATCCCGCAGGAGAAGGGCTACTATAAGCTCGTCGTGGAAGTCGCTTCCGCGAACATGCCCATCGCGACCGCGTCGCAGGTGGTCGAAGTCACCTCCGAAGCGGACGTCATTCCGGGTACTTCCTACTGGCTGCAGGAGAACCTGACCGCCGTGATCTTCCTCGGCATCGGCATCCTCTGCCTGATCGGCATCGTCATCGTCCTGCTCATCAAGCCGAAGGACAAGGACGAAAAGAAGGACCGCGCCTGATCCCGCGCGCCTTCCGTTCGCAGGAGCACATCGGTTTATAAGGAAATTTTCCCCGCGGCGGGCCGTTCGGCCCGCCGCGGTTTTCCGTGTCCGGAGGCGTTTTCGTGCCGCACGGCCCGCCGCGGTTTTCCGTGTCCGGGCAGGGGCTTTCGTGCCGCACGGCCCGCCGCGCCCTGCATTGGGTGCGCGGGCGCTCTGCGCCGCGGCGGGAGAGGGGCGCGGGCGCTCTGCGTCCGGCGGGCGAGAGGGGCGCGCGCTTTGCGCCGCGGCGTTCCTGCTCGCGGCGGCGGGGCAATTTTCAAAAAATTCTTGACGAACGGCGCGCCGTATATTATAATGGATATGTTAAAGAATATCGGAGAGGTACTGTTATGGTATTGAAAGTATGCGTTGGCAGCTCCTGCCATCTGCGCGGCTCGTATGACGTCATCGAGGAGATGAAGCGCCTGATCAAGAAGTACGGCGTGGAGGACAAGGTCGACCTGCAGGCGACCTTCTGCGTCGGCAACTGCACGAACGGCGTGTCCGTCCTTGCCGACGAGGTGCTGCTGCACAACGCGAACAAGGATAACTGCGAGGAGCTGTTCCTCACGCAGGTCTATCCGCTCCTCGGCAAATAAGGCAGGTGCGCCATGGTCCGCTATCTCGATTTCAAGGACGCCCGCTGCAAGGACTGCTATAAATGCCTGCGCGAGTGTCCGGTCAAGGCCATCAAGGTCGTCGACCATCACGCCAAGATCATCGAAAGCCGCTGCATCCTCTGCGGCCATTGCACGGAGGTCTGCCCGCAGAACGCCAAGAGCGTGCACAGCGAGAGGGAAGAGGTGGAGCGGCTGCTCGCGGGCGGAGATGTCATCGCCTCCGTCGCGCCCTCCTTCGTGTCCAGCTTCGGCGTGCAGGACTTCAACGTCATGCGCCTCGCGCTGGGCAGGCTGGGCTTTGCGGACGCGGAGGAGACGAGCATCGGCGCGCGCGAGGTGACCGCGCAGTATGAAAAGCTGCTCGAAGGCGGCGCCTTCAAAAATTTCATCACCTCCTGCTGCCCAGCCGTCAACACGATGATCGAGCTGTATTACCCGAAGGCGCTGCCCTATCTCGCGCCCGTCGACACGCCGATGGTCGCGCACGCCAAGATGATCCGCAAGCGCCGCCCGGACGCGAAGGTCGTCTTTATCGGGCCCTGCATCGCCAAAAAGCGGGAAGCGCGCGAGAGCGGCGTCGTGGACGGCGTCCTCACCTTCGAGGACCTGGCCGGGATGTTTGCGGACAAGGGCGTCGTCCTCGAAGAGATCGCCCGCCTGCCCGTGCGCGAGGGCGGCGCCGCCAACCGCGCCAAGTATTACCCCATCAGCCGCGGCGTCATCAAGTCCTTCGACCACTACATCGACGGCTATGAATTTGTCGCCGTGGACGGCGCGCAGAAGTGCAAGGAGGTGCTCGAAAACATCGAGAGCCTCTCGGGCATGTTCATCGAGATGAACAGCTGCGATTCCGCCTGCGTCAACGGTCCCTGCTCGCTCGCCCTCAAAGCGGGCGCGCTCAAGGCGAATGCGGACATCCGCAAGTATGTGCAGAAGGATCTGCAGGAGCGCGCCTCCGTGCCGTACACGCCGGAGGAGGGCATCGACTTCACCTGCGTCCGCGAGCGCAAGCGCACGGAGGACTTTATCCCCACCGACCGGCAGATCCGCGAGATCCTCGCCAAGACGGGCAAGACCAAGCCGGAAGATATGCTCAACTGCGGCGCCTGCGGCTACGACACCTGCATGGAGAAGGCGTGGGCGGTCGCCAACGGCTACGCGAACATCGAGATGTGCGTGCCCTTCATGCGCGAGCGCGCCGAGAGCATGAGCTACGAGATCATCCAGACCAGCCCCAACGGCATCGTGCTGCTGGACAGCGACCTCAACATCCTCGAGATCAACGGCAAGGCGAAGGAGCTGCTCGGCATCCGCGAGTACGACATCAAGGGGAAGGGGATCTTCCATTACTTCAACCCGACCGACTTCGTGCTCGCCCAGAACGACAACAAGAACATCTACAATAAAAAGGTCTATCTCGAAAAGACGGGCAGCTACATCGAGCTGACCATCATCGTCCTCAAGGACAACAAGGGCACCTACGCCGTGATGAAGGACATCACGCAGGAGACCAAGTCGGAGGAGCAGCTGGACAAAGTCAAGCTGGAGACGCTCGCGACCACGGACGAAGTCATCAAAAAGCAGATGCGCGTCGCGCAGGAGATCGCCTCCCTCCTCGGCGAGACCACCGCCGAGACGAAGGTCGCCCTCCTGAAGCTGAAAAAGACGCTGCAGGGCGACGAGGGGAGCAAATAGCCATGGCCCTGTGTCTGGAAAGCGGCTACACGTCGCTGAACAAAAAGAACGAGGAGCTTTGCGGCGACCGCGTCGAGAGCATCGTCTCCGGCGACTATACGACGCTCGTGCTCGCCGACGGGCTGGGCAGCGGCGTCAATGCGAACATCCTGTCCACCCTCACCTCCAAGATCCTCTGCACGATGGTCGCCAGCGAGATCTCCATCGAGGAATGCGTCGAGACCATCCTGCAATCGCTCCCCGTGTGCAAGGTGCGCGGGGTGGCGTACTCCACCTTCTCGGTCATCCACATGAACAGCCGGGGCAAGGGGGTGCTCTTCGAGTTCGACAACCCGCAGGCCATCCTCGTGCGCGGCTGCAAGTGCATGGACTTCGACCGCACCGCGATGGACGTGCTGGGCAAGACCGTCTACAAGACCGACCTCGACCTGCGCGCGGGGGACATCGTCGTCGTCATGAGCGACGGCGTCATCCACGCGGGCATCGGCATGACCATGAACCTCGGCTGGCAGCGGCCGGAGGTCATGGAATTTCTGGACGACAACGTCCGGCCGGACATGAGCGCGCGCGCCGTCGCCTGCCTGCTGGCGGGCGTGTGCAACGACCTCTATCTCGGCACCCCGGGCGACGACACGACGGTCGCCGCCGTCAAAGTGCGGGAGAAGTTGAACGTCTCCCTCATGATCGGCCCGCCCGTCGACAAGTCGAAGGACGACTTTTACATCTCCCGCTTTCTCGCGGAGGAGGGGAAGAAGGTGGTCTGCGGCGGCACCAGCTCGCAGATCGTCGCGCGGCACCTGCACACGAGCGTGCGCGCCTCCTTCGATTTCCCCGATAAGGACGTGCCGCCCATCGGATTCATCGACGGCATCGACCTGACCACCGAGGGGGTGCTCACGATGCGGCGGCTTTTGGAACTGTCCGAAAAGTACGTCTCCGTCCACGATCTGACGCCCAAGACGTTCACCAAAAAGGACGGGGCGTCCCTGCTGGCGCAGCTTCTCTTCGAGGAGGCGACGAGCGTCCATTTCTTCGTGGGGCAGAGCATCAACGCCGCCCACCAGGGCCTGCCCATCGACATCACGATGAAGCTCAAACTGGTCGAAA